>CAYPHL010000028.1:0-33362 GCA_964410385.1 uncultured Rikenellaceae bacterium
CTTCTCCTGTAAATGTCAGAGCCAGGGGTGGCAATCTGAGAGTTGAATTCAGAATTCAAGACAATGAAATTACGAATGTGTGGCTGACAGGGCCCGCAACGTTTGTATTTGAGGGGAGGATTGATATTTAATGCTTTGCGGAGATCGGGATGGATTGCTTCGTCCCGCATATGCGGGACTCGCAAGGACGGTAGCTTGATGTCGCTTTAATAATTGAATGGAACGGGAAAAACTATACGGGAAGACGCTCAATGAACTTATCGCTGTCACGAAGAGGATAGGATTACCGGGTTATTCGGCCAGACAGATTGCGGACTGGCTGTATAAGAAGGAAATTTCCTCTGTTGATGAGATGACAAACCTTTCAAAAAGGATGAGGGAGACTATCTCAAATGATTATGAGATCGGCCTTTCTGCCCCTGTAAGCGAAGCCGTAAGTAATGACGGCACAAAAAAATACCTCTTTCAGGTACTAAACGAAAAATACATCGAGGCCGCGTATATTCCTGAAGATGATCGGGCTACATTATGTGTTTCGTCTCAGGCAGGCTGCAAAATGGGCTGTATTTTCTGTATGACAGGAAGACAGGGTTTCCAGGGAAACCTCTCTTCAAACGAAATACTTAACCAGTTCCGGAGTATTCCTGAATTCAGCAGACTGACAAATATCGTATATATGGGAATGGGCGAACCTCTTGATAATATTGAAGAGGTGCTTAAAAGTCTGGAAATACTTACAAGTGAATGGGGATACGGATGGAGCCCGACAAGGATAACACTGAGCACAATAGGACTTAAGGACAGGATCAGGAAGTTCCTGGAAAAAAGCCGGTGCCACCTTGCAATAAGTCTTCATTCCCCGTTTGACACTGAGAGAGTTAAGCTTATGCCTGTACAAAGGACCAACAGTATAAAAGATGTTATCAGTATAATAAAGGAATACGATTTTTCAGGGCAGCGAAGAGTATCTTTCGAGTATATCCTTTTCAAAGGACTGAACGATACTCCGGCACATGTAAAAGAGCTGGTACGATTGCTGGATGGCCTGAAATGCAGAATAAATATTATAAGGTTTCACAATATACCCGGATCAGAATTAACCAGCCCCGCCCGGGAGGAGACGGAAAGATTCAGGGATGAACTGAACAGGAAAGGTATAATTGCTACGGTCAGAGCATCTCGCGGTGAAGACATTGGCGCAGCATGCGGATTACTGTCTACCTTAAAACAAAACAAGCAGGAAAGGAAGAACTGAATGAATACGAAAGTTGCCGTTAGAAAATGTGATACATACAATGTCGGTGGGGTAACCGATCTGATCGCTGATATTTACAGGACCTGCGAGGGTCCGGATGTCGTTAACAAAAAGGTATTGCTGAAACCCAACATACTGATTGATGCTGATCCGGCAAGATGTGTCTCGACACATCCTGTGGTTGTTGAAGCGATGATAAGATTTTTACAGGCCGAAGGGGCCGAGGTATTTGTCGGGGATTCTCCGTCGATCCACATCCGGGGCTTTAAAAGTGTCCGATCAGGCATTTATGAGGTTTGTGAGAAGACAGGCGCCACCTGGGTCGATTTCCTGGTAAATACAGCATATGCTCCCCTTGGAACAGGAAGGATAAGGATCGCATCAATAGTTAAGGATGTTGACCTTATAATTTCTCTTCCCAAGTTCAAGAATCATGAGCTGGTCTTTTTTACCGGAGCCGTTAAAAACACTCTCGGTCTGGTTCCCGGATTCGCGAAAGCAAAACAGCATGCAATATATCAGGACAGGGATAAATTCTCTGAATTTCTTGTTGATCTTAATGAATCGGTATTACCTCAGTTTTTCCTGATGGACGGCATCATGGGCATGGAAGGACCCGGCCCCGGCCAGGGCAGCCCGGTAAAAATGGGTATCCTTATAGGATCTTCAAATCCTGTTGCTCTCGATATCATTGCCACAACCCTGGCAGGCTATGATCCTCTGATAATCCCTACCAATTCAGCAGCTATCAGGAGGGGAAAATGGCTGAAAGATGTTAAAGATATCATTTATGACGGCCCTGCAACAGAATCTCTTATAAAAAAGGATTTCAGAAGGATATCGGAATCGGGACCGAAAAACACTATATACAGGTTCGTTTTTAACAGGTTAAAGAGAATAAGAAGACTTCAGAGAAGGCCTGTTTTCATCCATAAAAACTGTATCGGGTGCAGGGAATGTATAAAGATATGCCCTCAGAATGCAATTGTAATGGACTGTAAAAAAGAGAATTGGGTAGTTCTCACAGACAGTAAATGCATAAGGTGCTTCTGCTGCAGTGAGGTATGTCAGAGCAATGCTGTCGAGATCCGGAGAAAAATCTTAGGAGTCTGAACCGTTCAGTTACCGTCAGGCATCTATTCTGGCATATTTGGCATGTGTCTCGATGAATTCCCTTCTCGGCGGCACCTCATCTCCCATCAGCATTGAGAAAATATGATCAGCCTCGGCAGCGCTTTCTATTGTGACCTGCCTCAAAGTCCTGGTTTCAGGATTCATTGTAGTGCTCCACAATTGTTCAGCGTTCATTTCACCAAGACCTTTGTACCGCTGGATCGATACTGAAGATTCTTTCCCCTGGCCCATTTCTTTAACAGCAGCATCAAGCTCCTCGTCCGACCAGCAGTATTTCTCGGCTTTACCTTTCTTTACAAGATAAAGAGGGGGTGTTGCAATAAAGAGGTTACCGCCCCTGATCAGGTCCTGCATATACCTGAAGAAGAATGTCATTATGAGAGTGGTGATATGAGATCCGTCGACATCGGCATCTGTCATTATTATTATCTTATGATATCTTAATCCCGATGTATTCAGTGCTTTGCTGTCCTCATCAGTTCCGATATTGACGCCGAGTGCAGTAAATATGTTTTTTATTTCCTCGCTCTCATAAATCCTGTGTTGCATCGCTTTTTCCACATTCAGGATCTTACCTCTGAGGGGCAGGATAGCCTGGAATTTCCTGTCACGGCCCTGTTTTGCAGTTCCACCTGCCGAATCGCCCTCCACAAGGTAGATCTCGCAATTTGCAGGGTCCCTGTCGGCACAGTCTGCCAGCTTACCTGGTAATCCCGATCCCGAGAATTCATTTTTACGCTGGACCAGTTCGCGGGCTTTACGGGCTGCATGACGAGCTGTAGCGGCAAGAATGACCTTCTGGACAATAATTTTGGCATCTTTTGGATTCTCTTCGAGATAATTCGTAAGCATAGTACCTACGGCCTGGTCGACAGCTCCGGTTACCTCGGAATTGCCGAGTTTGGTTTTTGTCTGTCCTTCAAACTGAGGTTCTGCAACCTTAACTGAAATAACGGCAGTAAGCCCTTCACGGAAATCATCTCCATTGATATCGAACTTCAGTTTTGCAGCTGCACCCGAATCCTCGGCGTATTTTTTAAGTGTTCTTGTCAGACCCCTGCGGAAACCGGCAAGATGGGTGCCACCTTCAATTGTATTAATATTATTAACATATGAATGGACATTCTCAGAAAAAGAGCTGTTGTACTGAAGAGCGATTTCCACAGGAAATTCAGCCTTGTCGAAGTTTATATGTATCGGCCTGTCGATTATTCTTTCCCTGTTGGCATCGAGATATTCGACAAATTCCAGAAGACCCTTCTCTGAAAGGAATTCACTATAAAGCGGTTTACCTCCGTTACCATTTTCAACAAGCTCCCTCATATCCTTGAGGGTAAGCAGAATCCCTTTATTCAGGAAAGCCAGCTCGCGTAAACGTGCAGCCAGTATCTCAAAATTAAAATCGAGTGTCTGGAAAATAGTCCCGTCGGGCTTGAATGTAATTGTTGTCCCTGATTTATCACTTTCCCCGATTTCTGTTACCCCGGTAACGGGTTTCCCTTTTTCATAAACCTGTCTGAATATCTTACCTTCCCTGCTTATGGTTGCAGTCAGCACAGAAGACAGGGCATTAACACATGACACCCCAACTCCGTGCAGACCTCCGGATACCTTATAGGAGCCCTTATCAAACTTTCCCCCCGCATGAAGTACAGTCATAACAACTTCAAGGGCTGATTTCTGTTCCTTCTCCATTATTCCGGTTGGAATACCCCGGCCGTCATCAGCTACAGTCACCGAACCATCTTCATGGATCGTAACATCTATACGGTTGCAGAATCCGGCCAGCGCTTCATCGATTGAATTATCAACAACCTCATAAACAAGATGGTGAAGACCTTTTACACCGATATCACCAATATACATCGCAGGTCTTCTCCTGACCGCTTCAAGACCCTCCAGAACCTGGATACTATCGGCAGAGTATTCTGAATTTTCCTGCAATTTGTTCTTCTCGTCACTCATTTTATTTCTTTTTAAATTACCTGATCAGTTACTTCCAAATCAACCCCTATGGATTTCCTGAAAGAGACAAACTGTTTTCTCTCTGGCCTGACCAACTATGAAATTTTCGGGAGAATTAACCGGAACATTTTTTAATGATCAACAGCACGCAGACAAACCCTCTCTTCAACAGTGATAAATAACTGATCTCATGCCCTTTAATTATCAGTGCAAATATACTTATTAATAACGGATTTTAACAGAAAAAATGCTACTATTTATACACAATTCCGGATAGAAATTAACATCCTGATATCAACAAAAGAATCTACCGGAATGGCTGACCGGATTACAAGCTGTATGTCAGGCCAAGCATGCACATAAACCTCTGTGTAGGATAAAAAGCCCAGTCATAATTCCTGTTGACAGCCATATTATTTACCTTAAACCAGAAGGAAAGGATTTTTGTATAACGGTATTCTGCACTGAGATTCGCGTTTACATGTAAAGGAGATTTAAATACATATGAAGTGGATGGAAGATAGAGGTCACTTTTTGTCGAAATAAACCTCCTTTTCCCCAGGGCTGTAAGTTCAATCCCCGCAATAATCTTATTTCTCAGGTTATATTTAATACCAAACTGAGCATCCCATGGCTGTTTACTCCACGGATATTCATTACTTCCCAGATTATAATTGAAGTAATTTGCCTTACCATTGTAGGAAATCTTATCCCCTATCAACCCGTTTATTTCTCCATGCAGATTGAATAACTGGGCATCATCAGTGATCGGGAAAAAATGATTACCGACCTGATCATCGAACAAAGGATCGCTAAAAACCAGGTTTGAATAAAAGAGCATATCGGTTATCATCGAATAGGATGCAGACAGAATATAGTTACCACCAAAACCTGTATTGCCTTTCAAACCGCCAGACAGGATAAGTGAATGGCTTGTATTTGGAAGGGTATAGAGAGATCCGTCACGGAGAAGAAACGGATTTTCAATTATGACCTTATCAGGAGTATTCTTCTCAAGTTTCCCGTTCAGTCCTGCAAAGAAGGTTATATAAGCGGGAACTATATCGAAAGAAAACCTTGCGTCAGGATAAAAATGGAATTTAACGGTTGATGATGTGTCTTTATCAAGCACGAGTTGAATTCCTATTCTGAAATTCCACTGTGTTGTACTTTTTGTTATAAACGGACTGAAGGCCACAACATATTTCATCCTTTCGGCAATTTCCTTTGATGGCCGGTAGAAATCCATTTCGAGACCTGATCCAATATAAAAGTCCCTATACATTTTGGCCATTGATCCTGCAATCCCGACATTATTCTGTGAAAGACTTCTGCTGTTGAAGAATCTGCTGTAATCAATGTCAAAATCATATGATAAGTCAGTAGAATCAAGATTTACTGATGTAAATGATACCGCACCACCGATATTGTTGTATCCTATCCTGATATCTTTCTTTTCAGGATCATAATCAACAATGCTTGTATCATATCCGTAAGCGTATCTTGTCTTTCCCTCATAATTTATAGATCCCTCGAGGTAGTTACCTGAGAAGAATTTTTTCCCGAACAGGGAAACATCATTATCCATATATCCTGCAAAAACACGTTCATCGTTCTGAAGTTTTACTTTACCGTTAGTTGAGAAATGTCTTGCATATAATCCGTAAGCGCCCTTTTTCGACCGCTCATTAGTGACGCTCACTTCAGCCAGCGGAGAAAGGTAATTGCCCAGTCCGAGATTTACATAGCTCTTATAAAGCTTTTCCAGAGGATCCGGCTCCATTGTGGCTGCCTTTATAGGACTGACTGAATATTCCGGGCTGAAAGGATTGGTTGTTACTGAATAAGTAAATACTGGCTTCACAACACCTGTATCTGTGATCGCAGGGAGAATGCTTTTCTTTTTGAAATCAGAAAGTGAGGGTATGTAAGGATTATATAATGTCACTTCCCTTTTCAATTCCTTATCCTGAGCCAAAGCAGGTGAAGTGAGCATCAGGATTAGCGATATGTTTATGAGGATTTTATTCATTGCACTACCAATTATACAAGTATTACTTTTATTGATTATCCTGGTTCAGTACGGCAAGCTTTGTTCTTACTTCATCCAGAATGCCATCGTCTTTTACTGTGTAATAGTCCCTGAGGCTTTCAAGTGTTACTCTTGCCTGTAGTGTATCACCTTTCTTCACCGAAATATCTGACAGTAAAAGGAAAACCTTAGCCATCCAGTATTGATGTGGCGATTTCAGATCGATGAATTCCTGTATTGTTTTCTCGGCTTCATCAGCCTTATCGCTCTTATACAATATCTCTGCCACCCTGTACTTCGATTCTGCCCCTTCAGAACTGACAACTTCCGAAGCTGTTCTCCGGAAATCTCTGAGAGCCTCATCAAAATAATTCAGGCTGTAATTTGCTTTTGCCTTCATGAAAACAGCTTCCCTTAGCAGTTCCTCAGGGATATTGGCAGTATTGTTGATCTTATCAACGGCCGAAATGGTCTTCCTTGCATCACCCAGCTGATAGGCAGATCTGAGCTGACCTTTCAGAGAAACAATTTTATTCTCAGGACTTGCTGCCACCGATTCAAGCTTCTCATAATACCCTAGAGAAGCTTCGAAATCTTCCATTTCATAGGAAAGATATGCCGCTGAAACAAGAGACTGTTCAGTAAACTGGTTGTTCGGGGCTCCCGCTACCGCATCATAAAGCTTTAATGCATCTTCATTCTTGCCTTCCGATCTGCGGCATTCAGCCAGATAAAATCTCGCATTCTGAATAAAACTTCCGGTGGGAAATTCCCTCAGATAGCTTTCAAGCACACCTGCTGCTCTCTGATAATTGCCTGACATATAAAGATTCTCACCTGAAGCATATAACATTGAATCTTTTTCAGCCATATTAATATCTCCATATCCCTGTATTGTCCTGGAATACGCAAAATAAGATTCAACATCATTCAGTTCAACATAGGCATTTTTAAGACCGGTCATCGCATTTCTTGCTTCAGGAGTGGCCCTGTAATTTTCAATCACCTTTTTATATTGAGCTATTGCCTTTTCGTTCTGTCCGGTATTGTAATAAAGAAGGCCAAGCTGTACAATTGCCCGCGGAACAAACGGGGAAGACTGATAGGAACTGATTATAGTATTGAAATCGGCTTCTGCCTTTGGATATTGCTCAAGAACAAGATATGCCCGTCCGCGTTCGAAAATCGCATTCGGCACAAAAGAAGAAGAGGGAAATTTCTGTGTGAGTGAAGTAAGTACTTCCGCTTTCGATCTTTCATTATTCATCAGACCCAGGGAAAAAGCCTTCTGGTACATTGCATAATCGGCATCCGTTTTTCCGTAATTAATAACCTTATCATAATATGCTATGGCCATCGGATAGTTGGTTGTGATGTAATAACTGTCACCAGTCCTGTTCCGGGCATCGGCAAGAATATCGGGTTTTGTCTTTGGAGGATCCGATTCAAATGCTTTAAGATGTGTAATGGTGTTCTGGTAATCCCGGAGATTGAAATATGTATAGCCCAGGTTATATCTCAGCATCGAATTCTCCTCGAGTGTCATTGATCCGGGAATTCCCATAAATGTTACATAATCAGCCCTTGCCTCTTCATACTGCCCAAGACGGTAATGTGCTTCGCCTCTCCAGTAGATTGCCCTGGCCCTCAGTTCTCTGTTATGCTTTTCATACTGAAGTGATTTCCCGAACATATCTATTGATTCTTCAAGCTCCATATTCCTGAATAACTCAAGTCCCCTGAAGAATGCCGCCCTCTGATAAGCTTCCCCAAGCTTGCTGTCCTTATTTGTAATCTTGTCAAGGGAAACTAATGCAGCTTTATAATTTTTATCCTGAAGATATGCAAGTACGAGATAATTATATGCTTCTTCAATCCTGTCAGAACCCGGAAAAAGGTCTACATACCGCTGGAAAGAGGATATTGCCTCCCCGAAAGGTGAATATGAAGTTTCATAGGTGATCTTTGCATAATTGAAAAGCGCATCTTCCTGGATTTTTTTATCAAAATCAAGCTTTGATGCCTCAGCAAATCCGAACTGTGCTCTTTTCTTATTGTTCTGATGGAGATAACAATCCCCGAGAACATACCAGACATTCTGGCTCAGAATATCTGACTTTGCACCTATTTCAAGTAATAACTTTATTGCTTTATCATAATCGCCGGCCTTGTAATAACAGTACCCAAGCTGATACTTATCCTCCCTTCCGCTTAATTTTGTCCCGGCAGCATATTTTTCAAGATATGGTAAAGCCTGAGCATAATTTCCCTTATTGAAATAAGCATCACCTATAAAACGGTATAATTCTACAGCTCGCTCCTTTCCGGCCTTATCAAGAAGTTCCGGAGCAATCTGAAGTATCTGATCGTAGTCCTTTTTCATGTAGAGTATCTGAACCATATAAAAAGGCACAATCCCGCCAAAGGTCTCGTCATCCTTCAGACGGCTGAAACCCTCCATGGCTGTTTCATACATCCGCTGTTCATATGCTATCTGGCTGTAATAATAAATTGCCGGAATTGTATATTCGGTATCAATATCCTTGATCTCGGAAAACATCAGCAAGGCTCTCTGCTTGTCTCCCCGGTTGTAATGAGAATAGCCCAGCCGGAAGAAGTATTCGGGCAATTGCTCCGGTAACAACTCCTGCCGGTTCACATCCTCAAAATATGTTATGGCTTTTCTGTAATTCTTATTCTGATAAAAATAATTGCCAAGCGCCAGATACCCTTCATTTATCCTCGGGCTTTCAGGGTGCATCCTTATAAAAGTGACCATCCTGTATTCAGCATCCGGATTGAACAGGTTAATAGCTGACATCGCCCTGTAATACCTTGCATCAGTTATTGCGAGAAGATCCGTATTATCAGGATCGCTGAGATAAGAATCGAACATCCGTATGGCCGCAGGATATTTCTCCTTGTTGTATAATTCAATACCCTTCCTGAGATCGGACGTATATTCCTCTCCCGAAAAAGCCACCTGTGATCCTGCTTTAAATGATATCAGAATAAAAAAAACCGGGATTATTAGAAATGTGGTTTTGTTCATAATTAATTTTTTTCTGTCACAAATATGTAACCTGAGCCACAATCAAGCGCGAGATTGATTAGTAAATGCTTAATTATAAGCCATATATCGTAAAACTACCTTTTTTTTCAATCAGTTGCAAAATTATAATTATTAAACGCCTGTCATCAGCCTTTATTATTGATTTTATCAACATTCAATTTTAATTAATGTTTGTTTCATTATTTTGCAGGGAATATCAGAATTATGATTCCGCTTGACATAATAATAGAACTGAAGGAATGCCGGATATGGCAGCAGGATAATCCGGTATTGTCAGATGTAAATCTCACTGTTGCAAAAGGTGAGTTCATGTATCTTGTAGGAAAGGTGGGAAGCGGAAAAACCAGTCTTATTAAAACTATAAACGCACAGTTGCCCCTGAAGGAAGGGACCGGTATTGTAGCCGGATATGATCTTGTTAAAATTAAGCACAGGGACATACCCTTTCTCCGGCGTAAGCTGGGAATTGTATTTCAGGATTTCCAGTTACTTACCGACCGGTCTGTATCGGATAACCTTGAATTTGTCCTGAAAGCTACAGGATGGAAGAACAGAAATGACATTTCGGCCCGTATCGGAGAAGTACTTGAAAAAGTAGGGTTGGGTCATAAAGGGTATAAGATGCCACATCAGCTTTCGGGAGGAGAACAGCAACGTGTTGTGATCGGAAGGGCTCTCCTGAACGATCCTGATATTATACTGGCCGACGAACCCACCGGGAACCTTGACCCGGAAACTTCTGAAGGCATTATAACTTTGCTTCGTGAAATAAGCAGGACCGGAAGGGCGGTCATCATCGCCACCCATAATTATACTATTCTTAAGAAATTTCCGGCACGGACAGTCAGATGCCAGGACGGAAAACTGTTCGAAGTAAAAACCGATGAGGAGATTGAACTGGAAAAACTTTAAGTTTAGGGTTTAGGAACGCGGAACCCTGAACCCTGAACCCGGAACTATTTAAACCATCTTACAGGCCATGGCAGCATATTCCTGTAATTCCTGTAAAAAGGCACATTTATGCTCCCGAAGGACTCCATAAATGCTGCTATTGAAGGGATTGATGAACCTGCAAAATCCAGGACAGTTCTGGTTCCGGCAGATTCCCTGATCAGTTCATTGACCATATAATAACCCAGCCTTTTCTGCCGGCTTTCTTCGGTATTGACAATGAAAAGCATTGTTTTTCTGCCTTTAATTTCTACAAGAAATAAACCGTAAAGGATCTTTCTTTTTGATGCAGGCACAGCAAGTATCCGTCCTTTTTTATTCCTTATGCAGAAATCCATTAATGCATTCAGACGCTGATAATCCCGTTCTTTTATTCCCCTGATCTCCCCCCCGGCATTCTTTCTGAACAAATCAATTAATACCTGAGGCTTTACATCTTCTGTAATTTCAATTTTCTTTTTACATGCTTTTTCAATATTCCTTCTGCAGTGACTTGAAAAGTTCTCCCGGATCTTTTCATATGATGCTGTAAGATCAAGCTCATAATTTGCCTTCAGCGTCACTCTGAATTTATCATTATCAATCCTCTGGGCAGTACAGAGATCGATCAGCCAGTAGAATTCCGGAAGGTATTCGATAAACTCATTAATAGCCTTCCGGGCTGATTTGTCAGGCGAATATGCTCCAAGCTGCTGCAGAAAGACAGGTGTTGCAACATATTTTATGCCGAATTTCTTAAAACCGGGTACAGGAAATACTGAATCATAATCACTGTCTATCAATGCCTCCCATCCCGGAGACATTATATCCAGGTACCAGGAAAAGCCATATGGCTTGACGCCGGGAGAATCTTTGATACAGTTATCCCATTGTTCCCTGTCAATTTCATGATGTTTGAGATATACGATCATGGTTTCTGGATTAATAACATCTTTTCAAAAAGCTCTCTCCAGCCATCCCGTTCTTTATTTCCTGTAAGGGATGTATTATGCCACAGGCTGACAAACAATCCGCCAACTTTACGCGTTTCAGAAATTATACTGAAAATGACCTTCCCTGCCTCTTCCGGATCCAATTTCATGTACTGATAAAGAGTTGCATCCATTACCTGCAGGGGGATTATCCTGAGGCCGGTCTGCCGCTCTTCAGGCAAATTGAAAAACATGAATGGTCTGGCTGTTCCCGCCCTGAATCCCGGTTCAGCAGCATAACCCATTGAATAGTCTTCAACAATACCTGCTTTCTCAAGCATAATATAAGATGAAGGGATTTTCAGTCTCAGGAAATGAAACCTGCTGATAGTAATTTCCTTTCCCAGAATTATTCCCAGTCTCCTTTTCTCTTCATTAAAAACGGAATAATCATCTGTTGCAAAGTACGAAGGATGGATTCCCGCACTATATTTACTGTTTATCTCTTTTAACAGTCTCCTGTAATCTTTATTTCTCCATGAAGGATTCTTGTCATATTTTGTCATTTTTCCTGCAGGGGCAAAAAAGCGGACATCCGTACCGGTATTTTCGATACTGCTGATCAGATAACTGAAAACATCGTCCGGATCCTTTTCTCTTCCTGAGAGTACCCTGAATCTCTCGCCGGCAATCCGGGGCCTGATCACTATATCACGGAACATTAGTCCTGTGATACGGGAAAAGTTCCTTCCCAGATATGCAAAAGGCTGGTCTAAATCTATTGTTAAAAGAGCCTTATATCCATCTTTCCTGAAAACAAGATCCGGGAAATTTCGTTCAAGAATATCAGCAAGCTCCTTAGCCCAGAGATCAACAACAGGAATCCTGAGAAAATTATTCCTGAATGCAATTGAAGCCTGTGCCGGAAATCGTCCGTGCATATCAGGCTTAAATGTCAGATATTCCTCATACCTCGTTGTAAGAAAGAATGAAGCGGCGAATATATCGAAGGGAATATCAGCATTTTCGTCTGTCAGGAAAAATTCCGGCATTCCCTTCCAATCACCAACAGAGGGCAAGATTGTCTTTATTCCGTTTTCAAAAAGAAGCTGATGTGGTTTAATACTGACAGATCCGGAAATTTCTTCAGAGGAATAATTAATTACAGGATCATCTCCGATCTGATTCTTATCCGTGATTATTTTCCAGTCAGACCCCAGTATATTTCCGAATATCAACCCGGCAATATACTTTAACCTTGGAGAGGCAGTCCGGGCAAATATTTTAATCTCACCATGATACATAGTCAGTACTTAAAGTGCCTAAAGTGCCTAAAGTGCCTAGAGTGCCTAAAGTTAGTATTTAATTTTACCTTTTCAGGAAATCATCATAAAGAACCTGCAGAAATGCTTTTCCGTTTCGTCCGGCAGTGTCAGGGTCTTTCCCCTCTCTGATCACAGAATCGCCGAGCTTGTGTTCATAAATATATTTTGAGGAGTCGGTTATGAAACCAAATCCTTCATTAAAGGTATAGAAGGCAAAGGATCCGGTGCCGGGAGACAACAGGTCCTTTGAGAAAGGATAATCACCATCAAGACCGAGCTGGCGGAGTATTGTAAGGGGAATATCTACCTGACTGCCGGTTTTTTCGATTGTGACACCGGTTTGTGCCAGGGCACCTCCCAGCCATAGCATAGGGATTTTATAAATTTCCTCAGAATATTCCTGGATATCGAGCGAATTTCTCCTGCAATGATCTGCTACAAGAACGACCAGGGTGTTTTTCCACCATCCGGTCATCTTTGCCCAATCAAGGAATTCACCAAGTGACCTGTCGGTATAATGTATTGAATTCCTGAATTTTGTAAAATCATCGCTTCCCTTGAATACGGGGGCCATCGGTACCTCAAAGGGCTCATGGCTAGATAATGTCAGTACAACTTTAATAAAGGGCTCCTTAATATTCTTCATGGAATCTCTTAATGCAGCTAATAACACATGATCATGAACACCCCATTTTGAATTATAAAATTCGGGGCTGAAGTTATCCATAGTTATTATCTGATCAAATCCTGCGTTTTTGACAAAAGAATTGAAGTTTGCAAAATTTATCTCTCCGCCATACCAGAAAGAAGAATTATATCCCTGTTTTTCCATATCCTTAACTATCCCGGGCAACGACTGGGTTTTCTGAGGCTCCTTCATAACCGATACAGCCGGTTGAGCCGGATAACCGCACAAAATAGCAGGCATGGCTTTATCAGTACGGTTTCCGGAAGCATAGAAATGTGAAAAAAGTATTCCTTCCTTAATATACCTGTTAAAAAAGGGTGTTGTAAGTGAATCCCCGCTCAATGGCTCTATAAAAGCACTTCCGAAACTTTCGATGACTATCATCAGAATATTTGGCCGGGAGTTTTTCAGTAATTTCACAGGTTCTCCGGTGCTCTTCACCAATGAATCTTTAATCGCTTTTGCCTCAGCAGGATCCCCGAACTGGTACGGATTTCTGACAGGTTTTTGATTAAATACTGAACTTCCCACATTCCAGACTACGTTAATCGCAGCATGGTTCAGGAACATTTCATCACTGAAATAAACAGTTCCGGCATTTATCGGGGCAATTCCGACGCCTCCCCTTATCGGGATAAGAAGAGATCCCCACAGAACAAGGAAGAACAGCATTGCTGCGAACCATAATCGTACCCGTTCAAAACCTTCAAACAACCTGTTTATTAATTTCCTGTACAGATATATGAATAATGCTGAAAGTAAAATAATAGCTGTTAAAACTGCAATAAACTGAAAAGTGGTTACCGAAGCCATTGCAGCTTTAGGTGTTTTAAGGTAGACAAGGGGAGTATAATCCATCCTGAATCCCCAGTATTTATACAACAATGTGTCTGAAATTACAATTGCCGAAGAGATTGCCAGTATTATGTATGTGTACCATTTCACGAATTTCCTGTACCAGTCCCCGCTGAAATAAATTTCCGGGATCAGCAGTAGCAGAGGGATGATCATTACATATCCAATGGCAGAAAAATCGAGGAGCATGCCGTGCCTGAAAGTTAGAAGAAGTGATATTGTCCTGAATTCAAAAGCTTCCCCGTACTGAGTTAAAATGAAAATCAGCCTGGCCAGGATAAAGTAGAACAGCCAGAATAATCCATAAAATAATATAGCAGTAATTCTCTTTTTCATTTCAGCCGTATCAGATATTTATTACCATTCTTTGAAAACAGAAGCAGTGAAACTGTAATTATAAACATCCCGGCGATCGTAAGTAATTCAGGTTTTTCACCGGGAGCCAGCAACCAGCTCAGAACTGCACCTGCAACCGGGATAATGAATTTCCACATATTCAGTTCGGAAACCCTGACGTGAGGCCTCTGAAGAAGCTTGTACCATAATGAAAATGCATAGGATGAAACAAAGCTCAGCCATGCGAGAGCAAGCCAGTATTCACGGGGCAGTGGACCTTTTGGCAATCCCTCCACCGGGATGGCAAACAGGTAAATAATTATCCCCCCGGTAAAAAGAGAGGTTGAACTAAGAACAAACGGGTTTATTCCACGGCTTTTCAGGGATACCAGAACGTTACTTGTAGCCGTTGCGATATTAGCGCCAAGGATCATCACAACGCCAAGCATTTCGATTGCGCCACCAAGCTTGAAAGCCTGTCTTCCCGCACTTATGAGAATTACCCCCGAAATTCCCGCAATGATCGTAATAATCTTCCTTCGGTTCAGCTTTTCTCCCTTACTCATTATGGCTGCAACAACTGCTGTCACCAAAGGCTGCGAACCTACTATCACGGCTCCGAGGGCGCCCGGAACAAGGTCCATACCCTGATAAAAGAGTATATAATTTACAAGTGTTTGCAGTATTGTGACCCAGACAACTATCTTCCAGTTTTCCCTTAGCATTGAAATAAAAACTGCAGGCCTGACAGTAAATGGCAGGATCATCAATCCTGAAATAATGAACCTTATTCCGGCAAAATGAAGAGGGGAATCATACTGAAGACCAATCTTTATGACAGCATATACTGTTGACCACAACAGACATGCAAGTATTGCCAGTATGATTGTATTGTCTTTGTTATCCACAGGAATAATTTGGCGGCAAATATCTGAAAAAAATCACATATTATTGATAGATTTGTCCAAAGTTCAGTCTATATGTCATGACCGTTTCCGATTACCTGGCTATTAAATTATTTGATTCGGGGGTACGTCATATCTTTGGAGTACCGGGAGGTGCATCGATACCGTGGATTGAAGCATTCAGGAATGCCGGGATTGAGTTTATCCTGACAACGGGCGAAGCTGCTGCAGGAATAATGGCTGATGTGACATACAGACTCACAGGCATCCCCGGAGTATGTCATGCCACATTCGGACCTGGTGCTACAAATATTGCGACCGGAACGGGCTGCGCCTTCCTCGACAGATCTTCAGTAATAGTCCTGACAAGTGAAATGGACAATACAATGATCAAAAGGACCGCCCAGATGAATATTGATCATCAGGCACTTTTCAGACCGCTCACAAAAGCTACATTCAGGCTGAGACCTGAAAATGCACCTGAAATACTGGCTGAAGCACTGAAGATTTGCCGTGAAGAGTATCCCGGACCGGTTCACATAGGCCTTCCTGCAGATATTGCAGGAGCCGCGGTTGAAAGTATTCCGGAAGACGAAACAGATACAAATGGATACCGGAATTCAGGAAATCCTGAAAATATAAGTTCCCTGCTCGAAAAATCCCGTAGGCCACTGATCGCTGCAGGGCTTACATCCCGGCGGCTGGGAATACAGCCACTTCTTCTCCGCTTCCTTGAAAAATATAATATTCCTGTGATACTGACACCCATGGCTAAAGGAGTTTTAAATGAAAATCATCCTTCATATGCAGGAGTGTTATTTCATACACTTAGTGACTATCTTGAAGAGCTGTATCATAAAACTGATCTCATAATCGGGATCGGATATGACCCCGTCGAATACAATTATGAATCCTGGATTCCCGAAGTACCTCTCATTCATTTTGATACCAGGGTAACCGATATGCCGGCGACTATAGATGCTTTGCAGTTTACAGGATCACCGGCTGACTGGTTCAGTATTCTGGGAAATCTGAATCCGGGGTATATAATCCGGGAACCTTCAGTTATTAAAGGGATACGTGATGAGATGCTCTCGGTCTTCGAAGGATTTACGGGCCATTTCGGTCCTGTTTCAGCGTTAAAAATCCTGAAGGAAGAATTACCGGCAGATGCTATTATTTCAGTTGATGTAGGGTCTCACCTTCATCTTGCAGGCCAGTATTGGGAAACACGTGGAAAAGGGAACCTGATAATTTCGAACGGCTGGTCAGGTATGGGATTTGGAATTCCTTCCGCAATCGCAGCAGCGATTTCAAAACCATTTGTCAGGAGCATCTGCATAACCGGCGACGGTGGATTTCTTATGAGTGCAGGCGAGATAATGACCGCCAGACGAAATAACCTTCCGGTAATCATTGTTGTCCTTTCAGATGGGGAGCTTAACCTTATAAAACTCAAACAGACATGGAAGGATATCAAACCATATGGCACAAACCTTTACCACGGCGACTTATTCGGATCCGACATGTTTCTTGGTGTAAATATACTTCGGGCTGATTCCGGTGAAGCTTTGGAGAAAGCCATAAGTACTGCCCTGCTCCTGGACGAGCCTGTAATAATTAATGCCATTATAGATCCTGATGATTATAAATGGCTTGTAGTTAGAAAATAGGCGAAAGATGATGATCAATCCGGTAATACCGGGAATTTAGCTGAGCCCTATTTTTTCGGTTTGGCTGCTTTGGTTTCCTTTACCTCTTTCTTTTCCTTAGCAGGTTTAGATTCCTTCTTTTCTTTTTCACCCTTTTCTTCTCCGGCTTTCTTCTCTGAAACTGCTTTCTTTGTTTCTTTTACCTCCTTCGCAGGTTTTTCAGCCCTGGCTGCCTTTTCTGTAGCTGCATCACCCTCTCCCTTAACCTTCTTTGCAGGTTTTGCTTCCCGGGCTTCCTTTACCTGTTTAGGTGCTTTCGTTTCTTCAGGCTTTTCTACCTCAGCAGTCTCAGTAACTTCCTTGTTTTCATTAACCTCCACCGGCTCCTTTACCCCTCTGACTTCCTTCCCCGCGCTGCTATCTTTAACTTCATGAATTTCTGTCCGCTTCTTTTCTTTTAACTCAGGAACTTCCCTGACTGATTTTTCTTCTGCTACTTCAGCAACTTCCTTCTCTGCTTTCCTTTCTTTCAAAGGCTTTCTTTCCTTCAGCCCTTTTCCCTTAACAGGTTCCAACTGCATAATTGCCTGTTTTTTCTCTTTTTTTCTACGCCGTCTTACACCATATGTGCCAAGGATAATCTTGCCTCTTCTAGTTTTTTTATCACCTTTTCCCATAATTTTTGGTTTTGATTTATTTCATATACCTGTTTCAGAGTGCCGGCAAAGTTAATAATATTCTTTTTTATTAATCAAGATATTCATTGACACCTTCAATAAAAATGATCACTTGCTTTAAAAACACTATCTTGCAACAAATATTTGATCTGCTGATGCAAACATTACATGATTTAAGACTGGCCGTCCTCATAGATGCGGATAATATACCTTTCAGCAATGTCAAGGGGATGCTGGAAGAAATAGCAAAATATGGTACCCCGACATTCAAAAGGATCTATGGTGACTGGACAAAACCGACGGTTGCAGGATGGAAAAGTGTTTTACTTGAGAATGCAATAACACCGGTACAGCAGTACAGCTATACAAAGGGCAAGAATTCGACCGATTCGGCGATGATAATTGATGCAATGGATATCCTCTACTCCGGAAAAGTAGACGGATTCTGCATCGTATCCAGTGACAGTGATTTTACAAGACTGGCAACCAGGCTGCGTGAGGCCGGAATGACGGTGATAGGAATAGGTGAACGGAAAACTCCTTCTCCCTTCATAATCGCATGTGATAAATTCATTTATATTGAGATCATTAATTCCCCGGCAGTAACACAGGAAGCAGAGCCTGCCGTTAAGAAGCAGGGGACTCCTTCCGGCAATAAACGCAAGAATGGAACTGGTGAATCACAGGCTCAGATCAAAAAGGTCAAACGTCTCATCGCTTCATCGATCACAGACCTGGCTGACGAGAACGGATGGGCCTACCTTGGTGATGTAGGGAACCTGATTCTTAAAAAACAACCTGATTTCGACCCGAGAAACTTTGGCTTTACCAAGCTCAGCCCTCTAATAAAATCGCTTGACTTTGAGATAGATGAAAGAGATTCGGGACAGAATAATATAAAGCATATTTATATAAGGAACAGGAAGCAGGGGTGAGTTTGGAGTTGGGAGTTGGGAGTTAGGGGTTATCTCAGGGTGCAGGGTGCAGGGCGCAGGGCGCAGGATGAAGGGCAAGGAATCGTTGCCAACTGCTTTTTGCCAACTGCCAACCTCAGGATATGCGGTGAGTGGTGAGCGATGAGCGATGAGAAAAACAACCGGGATTGTGACCTTTTAAAGGGATATTTTAGATCATAAATATCATCAGTTGCCTTAAAATTCAACTTATTCTGGTGTAATATTTTTTCTTTACAAAAAAAAATCAGACCTTTGACACTGTTTTAATAACACATTTTAATAATTGAATCATGAACATTTACGTAGGAAGTCTAAATTTCAAAATGACTGAAGCAGACCTTAAAGAGAAATTTGAGGAGTATGGCGAAGTAACATCCGCTAAAATTATCATTGACAAATACTCCGGAAAAAGCAAAGGATTTGGTTTCGTTGAGATGCCTAACGAAGCTGAAGCAAAAAAAGCTATTGAAGAACTTAATGGCTCAGATATCCAGGGCAGAAAAATCATTGTAAACGAATCAATTGAAAGAGCTGACAGAAGAAGTAATTTCAGAGGTGGTGATAACAACCGCCGGGGAGGCAATCCCAGACGAGATAATTACAGGTAGGAATCAAAAAGTTTAAGCTATGAAAGGTACTGTTAAATGGTATGACAGAGTCAAAGGTTATGGTTTCCTTCAGACCGAGGATAATAAAGATATCTTTGTACACCGATCAGGGCTTGAGGTTTCCCACACTAACCTTGAAGCAGGCCAGGCTGTTGAATTCGAAGTTGAACAGAGGGAAAAAGGGCCTGTTGCTGTTAAAGTAAGAAAAATTGATTGAACTTACACAAGTTTTTAACCGGGAGGCTGTAACATTTTACAGCCTCTTTTTTTTACCTTTAAATCGCTAATTCTTTAATCTGTTTAATTCTTAAAATGCCCATAATTTACATATCCCTCCGTGACCTTTGTGCTACTATATAACTCACCCCTAAATCCCCCAAGGGGGACTTTTGAGTCTGAGCGCCCCCTGGGGGCAAGGGGTGGCAAGAAGGGCAGGAGTTATTATTGTTAATGTTCCTGAGTTCTTTAAGGTGTACTCTTAGTGGTAAAAAAATACATTATTAATTATCTAAAATGAATATTTCTTTCAGCCCATCAAATCTATTTAAACTGATCTTACTGATATCTCTGATTTCATTATCAGCTGAAGCCCAGACAAATTATGATTCAATGCTAAAGGGCTTTTCGGATCCTCCCTCTTCAGCCCGGCCCAGGACCTGGTGGCACTGGACAAACAGCAACATTTCTGTTGAAGGCATAACAAAGGATCTCGAATGGATGAAAAAGGCAGGTATAGGCGGAATGCAGCTTGCAGATGTCGCAGCCGGACAGGGGCAGGTAACTGAGAAAAAAACTCTTTTCCGTTCTCCGGAATGGCTGGAAGCTGTAAAGCATGCGGCTTCAGAAGCTGACAGGCTCGGTCTTGAAATGGCTGTTTTCAGCTCTGCCGGATGGAGCCTGGCCGGTGGTCCGTGGGTTAAGCCTGAACAAGCAATGAAAAAGCTCGTATGGAGCGAAACCACAATTCAGGGTCCGGTTAACTTTACAGGAAAACTGCCGGATCCTCCTGCTATCGAAGGACCAATCAGAGATCTGTCAAGAACAGGACGGAAAGATCCTTCCGAAATGCCTTTTTACAGAGATTGTGTCGTCCTGGCTTTTCCCACACCCGAAGATGACCTGATAAAACAGGTTCCGGAACCGCTGATTACAACCGGAGGAGGAGAAACCGACACTGAAGCTCTTCGCGATGATGATCTTAATACATCTGCCAGGATAATGACGGGAAAAGACAAGAACCTGGTCTGGATACAGTTCCAGTACGAAAAGCCCTATAAAATTCAGGCTGTTACCCTTGCCAGCCGTGCCGGGATCCCTTTCGGATGCCTTAAAGCCAGCCGGAACGGAAAGGAATATAAGACAATAGCACTTTTCCCCGGTCCTCAGCTGTATCGTTCAGGTAAAGTTGCTACTTTTTCAGTCCCGGAAACTTCCGCTGAATATTTCAGGCTTGAATTTACGGGAGCACCCCGGACTCCTGCAGAAGTAATGTCGGAGACTGCCACAAAGGCTGATTCGGCATATATATTCAGTGAGATAAAGCTTCACAGTTCCGCCAGGATCAACAGGTGGGAAGATAAAGCAGGATTTTATCATCTCTTCAATTATGACCCTGTAGCTTCAGAACCTGCACTCAACACTTCCGTTATCGATCCGGCAAAGATCGTTGACATTACCGGGTTTTTACTCCCCGACGGAACTGTCCGGTGGAAGGTACCCGAAGGTAACTGGACCATAATGCGATTCGGCTATTCGCTTACCGGTGCCAGGAACAGACCGGCAGTACCGGCCGGACTCGGATATGAAGTGGATAAACTCAGCAGGGAACACACTGAATCCTACCTGAAAGAATATATCAGTCCTGTCAGGGATGCGCTGGGTTCACTTTACGGGAAAAGTCTGCGCTACATCCTTCTCGACAGCTGGGAAGCCGGAATGCAAAACTGGACAGATAAAATGACAGAAGAATTCAAAAACCGCAGAGGATATGATATGACCCCATATATTCCCTGTCTGACGGGCAGAATTGTTGCTGAAAGTGATCAGAGCGACAGGTTCCTCTGGGATTTCAGGCGAACACTTGCAGATATGTTTGCAGAAAATTTTTATAAAGTGGTAACTGATTTTTTCAATAAGGAAGGAATCGGGACTTATGGCGAAGCTTCCGGCGTTTCTCTTGAGATCCTTGAAGATGCGCTTCTCTGCAAAAAATATGTCGATATCCCCATGGGTGAATTCTGGTACAGGGCACTTCACCCAGAGCTGATGTATTACCAGGATGTTCGCGGAGCTGCATCGGCCGCACATATATATGGCAAACCGGTCGTTGCTGCAGAAGCATTTACAGGCGGGGGATTCAACTCCCCTTATGAACTCAAGATTGTAGGAGATTACTGGTTTACACAGGGAATAAACAGATTTGTATTCCATACTTCTGCCCATCAGCCACTTGATACTAAACCGGGTAATACAATGGTCGGTACTCATATAAACCGTAACATAACATGGGCCGGCCAGGCAGAGCCGTTTATGACATATCTTTCCAGATGTTCATTTTTACTCCAGCAGGGAAAATCCGTTGCAGATCTTGCATATCTGCTTGATGAAGGAGCACCTTCAACAATGCCTATCTGGGGAGAAGGCCTGAAACCAATCCCTCCTGAAGGATATGATTTTGACTATATCAATGCAGATGTTCTTATTAACAGAGTGTCGGTCAGCAACAATGGGAGAATTATCCTTCCTGACGGGATGAGTTATGCAGTGCTTATCCTTCCTGAAACCGGAAAGATGACATTACCTGTTCTCAGTAAAATACACAGTCTTGTAAGGGAAGGAGCCACTGTTGTCGGTCCCAGGCCTGAAAGTACACCTGGCTTATCCGGCTACCCGGGATCGGAAGAAACACTTAAAGCATTATCCGATGAGCTTTGGGGAGATCTTGATGGTATAAGCAGGACCAGAAGGGACTTTGGTAAGGGCAGTATCTTCTGGGGGACAACACCTGAAACGGTACTGAAACTGAAAAAAACCGAACCTGATTTCGAGTATGCAGGAATACTTGATACTGAAATCGACTGGATCCACCGGAAGACTGAGGATGCAGATATTTATATGATAGTAAATTCCACCGACCATCCTGTTAAAACAGAGATCCGATTCCGTCAGAAGGGAAGAACCCCCGAAATATGGGATCCTGCAACAGGCTGGATAAGGCCGGTAAACTTTGAGGCATCTGGCGAAAGGACAGTAATCCCGCTGAACCTTGCAGAAAGAGAATCGCTTTTTGTAGTTTTTTCTGACAAAGCCCCGGAAAAATTGATCACTGCCCCGGCTGAACCGGTTCTCCTTGCTGACATTTCAGAAAACTGGGAGGTCTCTTTCTCTCCCGAGTATGGCGGACCTGAAAAAACAGTATTCAGTCGTCTGGAATCGTGGACCCTTAACAATGATGAAAGGATAAAATATTATTCCGGAACGGCAACCTATACCAAAACTATTAAAGCTCCTGAAAAATGGTTTAAAGCAGGAAACAGCCTGGAGCTGGATCTGGGACATGTAAGGGACGTCGCTGAGATAAGCGTTAACGGAATAGCTGTGGGGATAATCTGGAAGCCGCCTTATACAGCCGATATTACAGGTTTGCTTAAAAAAGGCAGCAACAATATTGAAATCAGGGTTACCAATCAGTGGACCAACAGGCTGGCAGGCGACCGGAACTTACCACCTGAGAAAAAGGTTCTTAACTCATCCCTCTTTGTCTTTCCCCAGGCAAAGCTGAATGATTCGGGACTGCCTGGGCCGGTAAGGATATTTAAAACTTCATATTAAATGATCACAATGAAATTATTCATATTATTGATCTCTCTATTACTACCACTATCAAATCCAGGAAAAATGACTGAAAAAATCAAATCAGAAAAAAAGAAATCCGGAACCGAATGGATACTAAGCGATTTCATACAAAATCCACAAAAAGGTATTACAATATCCGGTAATCCGGAAATTATAAATTACAGGAATAAGAAAGCAGTTGCGTTCAACGGGACAGACGACGCGATCTTCCTGGAAGAAATGCCTCTGGCAGGGCTGGAGCAGTTTACAATCGAGATGATATACAATCCATACAGCGGAGGAAATTTTGAGCAACGTTTCCTGCATTGCGGTGAAGTGAACAGCGACCGTGTACTCCTGGAATTAAGATCAACACCCGGTGGCTGGTATTTCGATGCATTCATAAAAATCGGTGATAAGGGTGTTACTCTGATAGAACCGACTCTCCTGCACCCGCATGATCAATGGTACCATATTGCCTATGTGATTGACAAAGGCAGACTTGAGACCTGGATTAATTGTAAAAAGGAACTTGAAGGTTCTATGGAGCTGACACCCGTCAACAGCGGAGTAACTTCAATCGGTGTCAGGCAAAACAAAGTATCATGGTTCAAAGGCGCGATTTATAAGATCCGGATCACACCCGAAGCTCTGGGTCCTCAAAAATTTATGAAGCTGTAACTGCCGTTTTATAAATCTCAGTAGTTTCCGGTTCCACAATGCAGCTCTGATATTTATAATAATTTTCAAAACCTTTGTATATCCTTTGTATACTGTATGTATCATTTGTATATCCCTTTGTGCTCTTTGCGTAACCTTTGTGTCCTTTGTGGTTAAGTTTTTCAAACCACGAGAGCACTAAGGTCACGCAAAGAGCACAAAGGGATGTTGTAGATTATGAACAATTATGAATTAATCCGATCAAATACTAATCTTTTATCAATATGAAGAATCTTAAACCCTTTGTTATATTTCTTACAGCTATTTTATCAGTATATAATCTGTCCGGTCAGAGGACCAGCCTGCAACAGGAAGCAGAAACGGCAATGCTGAAGGCAACCCGTTACATGATCGAAAAGGTGAGCGTCAACGGGGGATATGTCTGGCATTATCTCCCTGATCTTTCAAGGCGATGGGGCGAGATGGAAGCATATAAGACAATGATCTGGGTCCAGAGTCCTGGCACTGTGAGTATGGGACATCTTTTCCTTGATGCTTACAGGGCTACAAGCGATGAGTATTATTACCAGGCAGCGGAAAAAACAGCATCAGCACTTATCTGGGGACAGAGTCCTGAGGGAGGATGGAATTATGTTATTGATTTTGCAGGCGACCGCTCCCTGAAAAACTGGTATAATACGATCGGTAAAAACGGTTGGCGCCTTGAGGAATTCCAGCATTACTACGGCAATTCAACATATGATGATGATGTAACATCAAATGCAGCACGTTTCCTGTTAAGAATATACCTTGATAAAATGGATCCGGTATGGAAACCTGCCCTTGACAAAGCAATTAATTTCATTCTCGAAAGCCAGTATCCCACAGGCGGCTGGCCTCAGAGATATCCTCTTAAATATGACTTCAGCCATCATGGCAATCCCGATTATACTTCTTACTATACTTTCAATGACGGCGTTATCGGTGAAAATGTAAATTTCCTTGTCCAGTGCTATCTCACACTTGGCGAGGAAAGACTGCTTGATCCTGTCAGAAGGGGCATGCACTTCTATATTATTTCGCAGGACAGCAGCGGAGGCTGGGGCCAGCAGCTCGACATGAACCTTCAGGCAACAGGCGCCAGGACTTATGAACCAAAAGCCCTCCTGCCGGGCGCCACTTATGAAAATGCAATGTATCTCATGACATTCTTCCGTTATACCGGAGACAGGAAATTCCTTGCCCGGATCCCGGATGCAATAAACTGGCTCGAAAGAGTAAAACTTCCTGAAAATCAAACTGAAGGTGGCAAATATACCCATTCAACATTTGTCGAGATGGGAACTAACAGACCACTCTATGTTCACAGGAAAGGATCTAATGTAAATTACGGATATTATTATTTCGATTATGACGATAAAAAACTTCTCGTCCATTACGGAGGAAAATCAAGGATAGACCTTGAACGTCTGAAACAGGAATACAACAGGGTAAAAAACATGTCTCCCGAAGAAGCAATGAAAGACTCTCCCCTTAAGGTTGAGAGTTTCATGGGAGAAGGGACTCCACAGCAGTTCTACAGCCTTAACCGCAGCTTCTTCCCGATGAAGACCGATGAAAAACAGGTTAAAGAAATCATAAGCTCACTTGACAGTGAAAACAGGTGGCTGACAAAACATGTATCGATCAGCAATCCATATATTGGCGAGGGACAGAAAAAAGAACTGACTGATGAGTTTGCCTCCACGGATGTCGGAGATGAAACCGATACCTCCCCCTTCCGCGATCCTTCTGACCAGAATTATATATCAACTTCAACCTACATCCGGAACATGAACATCCTGATGGGTTACGTGCAGGCAAACAGAAAAAAATAATGTATTAATGATGAAATATCCGGGCCGCTCATTTCATTTGATTCTCATTTTATTACTCTTTCAGATAACCTGTCAGAATAAAGAAACCGTACTTCTGCAACTGAGCAATCTCAGGACTGAAATGCTCAGGGATCCGGAAGGAATTGATGAGATAAATCCGAAATTATCCTGGGAGATATCCGGAGAAAGACGGGGGATAATTCAGACTGCATACCGGATACTGGCAGCTTCATCACCTGAAAAACTTTCGGCAAACGAAGGTGATCTGTGGGATTCCGGGAAAGTGTTATCCGGCAGTTCAATTCATGTGCCATATAAAGGCGTACCACTTAAAAGCAGGATGAGATGCTACTGGAAGGTAAAAGTATGGTCGGAAGACGGGGAAAGCGACTGGAGCGAACCGGCATACTGGAGCATGGGCCTGCTTCATGAAATAGAATGGCAGGGTATCTGGACAGGACTGGATAAATCATTTCCATGGGATGATGAAGGGATGTTTTCCCGACTCTCTGCCCGATACCTCCGAAAGGAATTTGAGGTTAACAAAGAAATAAAACGGGCAACAGTTTACATCATCGGACTGGGACTTTATGAACTCTATATAAACGGACAGAAAATCGGTGATCAGGTTCTGGCCCCCTCTCCCACTGATTACTTAAAGAATGTAAAGTATAATGTATTCGATGTAACTGATAAGATCCAACCGGGAGACAATGCGGCCGGTGTCATACTCGGGAACGGAAGATATTTCACCATGCGTAATTATAAAGCTTATAAGATCAAAAATTTCAGCTATCCGAAAATGCTGTTTCAGCTGGAAGTGGAATATTCCGACGGATCGGTGAGCGTGACAAAAAGCGATGAAACATGGAAGATAACTGCCGACGGACCAATCCGCTCAAATAACGAGTATGACGGGGAAGAATACGATGCGCGCAAAGAAATGCCCGGATGGAATCTGGCCGGATTCGATGCCGGCAACTGGCTTAACACGCAGTCGGTCCAGGAACCCGGTGGCAGACTGGAGGCTCAGATGAATGAGAATATGAAGATCATTCAATCTCTCAGACCCGTTTCAATAAAACGTATCCGACCCGATACATATATAATGGATATGGGACAGAACATGGTCGGCTGGATAAAGATGAAAGTGAAGGGCGGGAAAGGAAAGCAGATAAAATTACGGTTTGCGGAGATATTAAAGGACAACGGTGAATTGTCAACATATAACCTGAGGGATGCTAAAGCCACCGATATATATATTCTGAAAGGAAAAGGGGAAGAAATATGGGAACCTTCATTCGTGTATCACGGTTTTCGCTATGTAGAAATATCAGGATATCCCGGAGTTCCCGACATTGAGGACTTTGAAGGAAGAGTTGTGTCGGATGATATAAAAACCATCGGGTCATTTGAAACATCAAACGAGATAACAAACCAGATCTTCAGAAATGCCTGGTGGGGAATAATCGGAAACTATAAGGGAATGCCCATCGATTGTCCGCAGCGAAACGAAAGACAACCATGGCTGGGAGATCGTACAGTAGTTTCATATGGGGAAAGCTTCATTTTCGACAATGCCAGGCTCTATCTGAAATGGATGGATGATATATATTTTACCCAGAAAGCCGATGGGGCTATCTGCGATGTTGCACCGGCTTATTTCAAATATTACAGCGACAACATGACCTGGCCGGGAACATATCTTATGGTTACCAGAATGCTGAATGTTCAGTTCGGTGAAAAATCACATATAGAAAAACATTATCCATCGATGAAGAAATGGCTGAACTATATGAGGGACAGATATATGAACGAAAACTATATTGTTACCAGAGACAGCTACGGCGACTGGTGTGCCCCTCCTGAAACAATAGAGGCCGGAAGAGGTAAAAGTGCAAATGTAAAACATCCGAGCGAACTTATCTCAACTGCATATTACTATCATTTTATGGAGTTAATGCAGGATTTTGCCAGCCTGACGGGAAATGAGAAGGACATTGCAGGATTTGCTGACCTTGCCGGTAAAATCAGGAAAGGCTTCAATGATGAGTTCTTTAATCCCGAAAGTCATTCCTACGGTGATAATACCCTGACAGATAATTTATTACCGCTATGTTTCGGCATTGTTCCTGAGGAAAAGAAAGCAGAGGTCCTTGATAATATTATAAAAATATTAGAAATAACAAATAATGGGCATCTAAGCTGTGGAGTGATAGGGGTACAATGGCTTATGCGGACACTTACCGAAAACGGCAGGTCCGACCTGGCTTTCAGAATTGCCACTAATACAACCTACCCCGGCTGGGGCTATATGATTGAGAACGGTGCAACTACAATATGGGAACTCTGGAATGGCAATACTGCTGCTCCTGATATGAATTCCTATAATCATGTAATGATGCTTGGCGACCTTATAATCTGGTATTACGAAAACCTGGCAGGCATAAAATCAGATCCTGACTTCCCGGGATTCAAAAAAATAATAATGAAACCCGAGATAATTGACGGACTTGATTTCGTGAAAGCTTCTTATAATTCGGTACATGGTCTTATCAAAAGCGAATGGAAGAAAGAAAGTAATAAGTTTCACTGGGATTTAACAATACCGGGTAACTCTGTTGCTATCATAAGCATTCCGGCAAATAACAGATCCGATGTATCCGAAAGCGGAATAAAAGCTACGGAAGCTGAAGGGATCAGATTTCTGAAAATGCAGGATGGCAGGGCAATGTTTGAGATCGGGTCGGGAGAATATCATTTAACTTCTGAAATATGACAGAAAAAGAAAATCTGAGGTACCTCTTTACAGGCAACCTCAGATTTTAACTTTGGGAACTTCCGATTATTAAATCAGTTTCCACGGGCTGCGGTACTCATAATGCATGAGTTTTGTGGCAGCTCCGTCGGTATCATCAATGAAGGTTTCTGTTGCAGGATTCCACTTAACAGTCTTTTTCAGCTCACAGGCAATATTACCGAGGGTGCACACGGTGCAGCTGCTGTGACCTATTTCAACCGGAACAACAGGATCGATACGGTTTTTGACAGCTTCTATGAAATTGACCTGGTGAGGAATTCTTGTCTCATATGGCCCTTCGACATTTGTTGCTGATTCAGGCGGATTGAATTTAGGATCGGATGCATTGAAATATCCTCTTGCGACTTCAATCCAGCCATTCTCTCCTATGAATTTTACTCCTTTTGTAAGTTTTTCATCGAAGGGTTCGGAAGTCATGATCACACCATTTGCATACGTCCAGGAAATAAATTCAGTGCCATCGCCAATCGGAGAAATCTCTACAGGACCGTTTTTATCCATTCCAAGTCCCCACTGAGCTATATCAAACATATGTGCACCCCAGTCGGTTGTAAAGCCGCCACCCATTTCCTTGTACCATCTCCAGCCACCCCAGAATTCTTCATCTTTCGGAGGATCGAGTGATATTGGCGGATTCAGTTCTTTGTTATAATGAATTGTTTCAGGAAGAGGGCCAAGCCACAGATCCCAGTTAAGGTCTGCAGGAAGCGGTTCTTCAGGAAGATTATATGGTGTCGGAGGTGCTCCGACATATGCATATACCCTTGTGATCTTACCAAGTGCACCCTCCTGTACCAGCTTGACTGCATGCTGAAATTCAGGACTTGAGCGTTGCTGGCTTCCTACACCCATTATCCTGTTGGTTTCACGAACAACTTTCCTGAGTTCCTGACCTTCCTTTATTGTAAAGGTCATCGGTTTTTCGAGATAAACATCCTTACCGGCTTTGCATGCAGCAATTGCAACCATGGCATGTGCATGGTCCGGAATTGCTATGACAACGGCATCTATATCCTTACGGCCAAGAACATCCTGGTACTTTTCATAGGTATTTACCTTGAATTTTTTACCGGCTTTTGTGTAATAATCAGCTACCCTTCTTTCAAAACGGGTACGCTTTATCCCATAAACATCACAACCGGCAAGAACAGTAACACCGGGTATCTGGATGAATCCGTTCATCAGGAACATCGCCTGACGGCCAAGTCCTATAAATCCTAATCTGATGTCACCCGCACCTGTAGCTGATCCTTTACAGCCGGAGAGATACGGAACAACAGCAGCACCGGCAACACCTGCAACTGCAGTGTTGATAAAACGGCGCCTGGACCACTTTGAATTCTGATTTTCCATAACAGGTTTTATTTTATAATTAAGGTTAAAACTACGGTCAGAACTAAAACCTCCCGAAGATAGAATATTTCTCCGTATTACAAAAGATTGAAGAATAAAGAAATAAACCCGGATTATTTGTTTCCATTTTTCTTTCAAGATGAAGAACCGGATCTCCCTTTTTCATCTGAAGGAACCTGCTGATCCTGGCCGATGCAGGAATAGCCTTGATCCTCTGCTCCCCGCCTTTTATTTCGGTCTGATAATGATCCCTCAGGATCCTGAAAAGTGACTGGTTTTCAAACTTACGCGATGTGATCCTCGGAAGATTGATATTGGCAATATAACTGATATCGTAAAAAATCGGGATATCATCCAGTAACCTCAGCCTTTCCATGTAAAAACATCCCGACTCCTTTTCAAGATCCGATAACGGGAACATGAAATCATCTTTCCAGGGAATTATGACCGGTTTGACAATAATCCTTGTCTTCAGATTCCTGTCACCTACTGCTGACGTGGTTCCTGAAACTGACAAGATACCAATTTCCCTTGGCAAATGATGTACAATACTTCCTTTTCCCTGATGACGGCTTATGAATCCGTCGTTCGCAAGATTACTCAGAGATTGCCTTACAGTTGGTCTGGTAACACCATATAACTGACACAGCTCATTCTCGGATGGCAAAAGATCTCCTTCCACGTAAATCCCTTCAATTATATGCTTCCTGAGAACCTCATAAAGTCTCCTGTGTTGCGGTATTTTTACGGGCGTTTTCATTTCAGGAATATTTTCCGGTAAATATATTTCAAATTACTTGTAAATACAAGTTATTTGACTTAATTTTGTGACCGCTGATTTATAATAAGATGTAATACAATAGTTTGTATTTTTCCTTCACTTATATTAACAAGTTCATAATTAGAAACAAACTCTCCCCTACCCATAAGGTTGATAGAGTGGAGAAATAAAAAGTGAAAATATGGCCACACCGGTAATAATGCCAAAACAGGGACAATCAGTCGAAACATGTATTATAACACAGTGGTTTAAAGCGGCTGGTGATAAGGTTTCAACCGGAGATATATTGTTCTCCTATGAAACAGACAAAGCTGCATTTGACCTGGAATCTCCTGCCGAGGGTATCCTGCTCGAAACATTTTTCGGAGAAGGCGACGAAGTTCCTGTGCTTGTCAACGTCGCAGTGATCGGTCAGAAAGGAGAATCTGCCGAGCCTTTCAGACCCGGCTCATTAATCGCCGGCTCCGCCACTACGGCCGGGCTCACTCAACCTGAATCTCATCCTCAGCCTCAGCCTCAATCTTTGCCTCAGCCTCAGCCGGCAGATGCCCGGATAAGAATTTCACCCCGTGCAAAAAGCCTCGCTGAAAGTAAAGGAATTGATTACCGACATCTGGCCGGATCAGGTCCAAACGGGAGGATTATAGTAAGTGATATAGAAAAATCATTTTCAGAACAAAAAAGCACAGATAAGAAAGCAGCTGTAACCGGATCTGAATTTACAGAACTACCTCTGTCCAACGTCAGGAAACTTATTGCAAAAGCAATGCACAACTCACTTCAGACTTCAGCGCAGCTTACCCACCACATGAGTGCTGATGTAAGAGGACTTCTGGAAGCGAGAAAAAGAAACAAGGAAGCTGTTGCCTCAGGTTCCGGATCTGTCGAGATCACTCTTAATGATATGGTATGCTGGTGTGTTATCAGGGCATTGGAAAAATTCCCCGAAGCAAACAGTCATTTCCTTGGTGATAAAATCAGGACTTTTAACAGGGTACATCTCGGGCTTGCAGTTGACACATCAAGAGGCTTGATGGTGCCCGCAGTTAAAAATGCCGACCTGCTTGACCTGAAAAGCCTTGCAAAAGAACTCCGGTCGGTGGCTGAAGCCTGCCGGAAGGGAAACATCAATCCTGAACTTATCCAGAGCAATTCAGCTTCATTTACTGTCTCAAACCTTGGCAACTATGGAGTCGAAATGTTCACACCTGTAATAAACCTGCCGCAGGCTGCAATTCTTGGAGTTTGTACAATAATCAGCCGCCCGGCCGATCTGGGCAACAATACTTTCGGTTTTGTTCCGTACATGGGACTTTCACTGACTTATGATCACAGAGCTATCGACGGAGGACCGGCAACATTGTTCCTGAGGGAGATAAAGACACAAATCGAGAAGTTTAACGGAATGGGTACTTAATGATAAGGATTGCTTCGCCTCGCTTTTTATGAGAGGAATTGAAGTTCACGTAAAGGATTGCTTCGTCCCGCTTAGGGCGGGACTCGCAATGACATTACAAAAGAATGGGCTTTAGTTACAAACCAATTAAACCACAACACCATAACACCGCAAAACCGTAATACCATAACACCATAACACCATAACACCATAATACCATTTCACCATAATACCTTAATACCATTACAGCAATGCCAAAGAATCAAAACATCATTCCGGGAGAAGTAAGAAAACCACAGTTTATAGAATTTGGGAAGATCCCTGTTAACCAGTACAACAAGACAATCGGGGAAGAAAAGAAAAACTATACTGCTTCCGATCTCATACGGATTTACCGTGATATGGTCATTATCCGCGAGTTTGAGACTATGTTGAACCTGATAAAGACAAAAAATGAATATAACGGAATAAGTTATAATCATCCCGGTCCGGCTCACCTTTCAATCGGACAGGAAGCTTCAGCAGTCGGAATGGCATATAATCTGGGAGTGGATGATTATATTTTCGGATCACACCGCAGTCATGGTGAGATCCTCGCCAAAGGGCTCTCCGCAATAAACAAGCTTGACGAAGACACCCTGTATTCCATCATGAACAATTATTTCGGCGGCAAAACGCTTAAGGTTGTCGAGAAGGGATTTCAGGGCGATATTAAAGAGCTGGCTATAAATTTCCTCTTATACGGTGCGCTGGCTGAGATCTTCGCACGTGAAAACGGATTCAACAAGGGGCTTGGCGGTTCTATGCATGCCTTTTTCACTCCTTTCGGAATATATCCGAACAATGCAATTGTAGGAGGTTCAGGTGATATTTCGGTAGGTGCAGCGCTTTATAAAAAGATAAACAGGAAGAAAGGCATAATAGTCTGCAATGTAGGTGATGCATCCACTGCCTGTGGTCCTGTCTGGGAGGGTATTTGCTTTGCCACGATGGACCAGTATAAAACTCTCTGGGATGGTGAATACAGGGGAGGATTGCCACTCATATTCAATATAATGAACAACCTTTACGGCATGGGTGGCCAGACAATGGGAGAAACGATGGGTTATGGCATACTTGCCCGCCTGGGCGCCGGAGTAAATCCCGAAATGATGCATGCCGAACGTGTCGATGGATATAATCCGCTGGCCGTTATTGACGCTTTCAGAAGAAAAATGAAGATCCTCAATGAAAAGAAGGGACCAGTCCTTCTTGATACACTGACTTACAGGATAAGCGGACATTCCCCATCTGACGCTTCTTCTTACAGATCGAAGG
>CAYPHL010000028.1:33462-40346 GCA_964410385.1 uncultured Rikenellaceae bacterium
ACTTACAGGATAAGCGGACATTCCCCATCTGACGCTTCTTCTTACAGATCGAAGGAGGAAATTGAACTGTGGCAGAAGGAAGATTCCATAATATCTTACGGAAATCAGCTGGCTGAAGGAGGTATAATAAAACAGGATGAACTTGAAGATATCCGGACAGAAACCTCGGAACTTATAACACATATTCTTAAACTTTCAGTCAGTAATGAGATATCTCCGCTGCTTGATCTCAAAAAAGATCCTGATGCTATCGGAAAGATGATGTTCTCATATGGTTCAGCAGACAGGATGGAAGAAGGAAAGCCTGAGGTGCTGATCTCACCGGAGGAAAATCCAAGGGTCAAATCGATCAGGACAAAGGAAAGGTTTTATAAGGATAAAGATGGTAAGCCGGTTTCAAAGGCAAAGCTGTACCAGCTGAGGGACGGGATCTTTGAAGCTGTTATCGACCGTTTTTACAAGGATCCCACTCTTGTTGCCTGGGGTGAGGAGAATCGCGACTGGGGAGGTGCATTCGCCGTTTATCGTGGTCTCACAGAAGCGCTTCCTTATCACAGGCTCTTCAACTCTCCGATTTCTGAAGGCGCAATAGTCGGAACAGCCATCGGATATGGTATGTGCGGCGGAAGGGTAATAGCTGAAATAATGTACTGCGACTTCCTTGGAAGATCAGGCGATGAAGTATTTAACCAGTTGCCCAAATGGCAGGCAATGAGCGGTAATCTTATTAAAATGCCCGTGGTAATAAGAGTTTCTGTAGGATCAAAATATGGTGCCCAGCACTCTCAGGACTGGTCATCCCTTACAGCACATATCCCGGGATTGAAAGTTATTTTCCCTGCCACACCATATGATGCAAAAGGACTTATGAATTCAGCCCTGCAGGGAACAGATCCGGTTATTTTCTTTGAAAGCCAGAGAATATATGACATAGGTGAGATGTTCCATAGTGAAGGCGTCCCGGAAGGATATTACGAGATCCCGATCGGTGAACCCGACATTAAAAGAGCCGGGAAAGATATTACCTTATTGTCCATCGGTGCAACACTTTATACTGTAATAAAGGCAGCAGATATCCTAAAAGAAAAATATGGCCTTGACGCGGAAATAATTGATGCCAGAAGCCTGGTCCCCTTCAATTATGATCCTGTGATCGAATCTCTTAAGAAGACCGGAAAGATCCTTCTTGCCAGCGACGCTTCATCAAGAGGCTCCTTCCTGAAGGAAATGGCACAGACAATAACTGAACTGGGATTTGATTACCTTGATGCTCCTCCTGTTGTTGTCGGTTCACGAAACTGGATCACCCCGGCATTTGAAATGGAAGAATACTTCTTCCCCCAGCCGGACTGGATCATTGATGCAATTCATCAGAAAATAGTCCCGCTGACCGGCCATACACCAGCTTCCGATCTTTCGGACAGGAAAATGATCGCATTAAATAAAGAAGGAGTCTGACAGATCTCAGAATATAACTTTTAATATCTTTAGTGCTCTAAACACTGTTTCAATGCAACAGATAATTGAAAATATAAAGAGCAAAGCCGGTTTCATAATCGATATGGACGGAGTGATCTATCATGGTAACAGGCTTTTACCAGGGGTCACCGAATTCGTTTCATGGATGGAAAAATCGGGTAAACGATATCTCTTCCTGACAAATGCGAGTGAAAGGACTCCCAGGGAGTTGCATGAGAAACTGAAAAGGCTCGGAATAGAAGTCGGTGAGGATCATTTTTACACAAGCGCCCTTGCAACTGCAAGCTTCCTTGCCAGCCAGAAACCTGACGGCAGTGCATACATAATCGGGGATGCTGGCCTGATACATGCACTTTACAGCGTGGGATATACTATCAACAACGTAAACCCCGATTATGTAGTTGTCGGAGACACCCACGGCTATACCTTTGAAAAGATCGAACTGGCTGTAAACCTGGTAATAAGGGGTGCCCGTCTTATCGGGACCAACCCGGATGCCAGCGGCCCGGTAGAAACGGGAATTACGCCTTCAACAAAAGCTCTGGTAGCTCCTATCGAGATCGCATCAGGGAAAAAAGCATATTTCGTCGGAAAACCCAATCCGCTTATGATGAGAAGCGCTCTAAGGAAACTTGAAATAAAAAGGGAAGATGCGATAGTCATTGGTGACCGGATGGATACAGATATAAGATGCGGACTTGAATCTGAGATCGATACTCTGCTGGTACTCAGTGGCATAACCAGCAAAGAGGATATCGATAAATTTCCTTACCGCCCTAAATTTGTACTTGACGGTGTTGCTGATCTTGCCTGATCGGGCGGAGGGCAGAGAGCGGAGAGCAGAGCCGGGGGCGAAGAGATGGGGGCAAATCACAGAAATGATCTGTAACAAGAATGGAAATAAAACAATATTACAAAAAAGAACGGAAGGAAGTTGCCAGGTTCATGAGGCGGCTGTACAGGTATGGACTTACTACCACTTCCGGAGGAAACATCAGCATCAGGGTAAACGACAAAGTCATTGCCATTACTCCGTCTGCAACCGATAAAGGCCGGATGAAATGGAAAGAGGTAGGAATTTTGTCAGTTTCCGGAGAAAATCTCACACCTGAACTGAAACCATCAATTGAACATGCACTTCATTTAAATGTTTATAATACCAACAGGAATGTAAATGCAATAGTGCATGCACATCCGGTTTTTGCATCATCGTTCACAGCAATGAAAACTGGGATAAACACAAGTCTTACGTCTGAAGCAAGGGCTATCTGTGGTGAACCCGTCATGGTGCCGTATGAGCTCATGGGAACAGCTGAACTGGCAGCGACAGTTGGTAAACATTCTGCTGAGTCGGATATCCTTCTTCTTGAAAATCATGGTATAATAACAATGGGGAAAAACCTCCTTCAGGCATTTGATAAGCTTGAAGTACTTGAAAATGCAGCAAAAATGACATTGATAGTTGAAATGTCGGGAAAGAAAAGCCCCATAGCCAAATCAAGACTTCTTCAGATAGATAAATTATTCAGATGATAAAAGGTGTGCTTTTTGATATGGACGGGGTACTCGCCGATTCAGAACAGTATATCTGCAAGGCTGCCATTATGATGTTTGAAGAACTGGGACTCAGGGCAGTCCCTGACGATTTCAAACCATTTGTCGGAACAGGTGAGAACAGGTATATCGGTGGGGTGGCTGAGAAATACGGGATCAGGGTGGATATTGAAAAAGTAAAAGCCAGGACATATGAGATTTACCAGACCATAATCAGGGGAAATCTGAAACCCCTGCCCGGGGCAGCTGAAATGGTAAGCAGATGCCGCAACCTTGGTCTTAAGCTTGCACTGGCAACCAGCGCTGACAGGATCAAGATGGAAGCAAATCTGAATGAAATAGGAATACCGGTGATATCATTTGATGCCATCATTACAGGTCTTGATGTGGTAAATAAGAAACCTTATCCCGATATTTACATCAGAGCAGCTGAGAAGCTTGGATTAAAAACTGCAGATTGCCTGGTTGTTGAAGATGCAATAAGCGGAATAACGGCAGCTAAAAGAGCAGGCTGCAGATGTCTGGCCGTTTCCGGCTCCTTTGACAGGGAACTATTATCGGAAGCAGACTGGATATGTGATTCCCTCGAAGATGTACCTGAGGAGGCGCTGAAATGGTAAAACAATAATTAATTGCATAAAGTGAAAAGGAATTTTCTGACAAGCTTACCATGGCATGATGAGTTGAGAAAAAAACTTAACGGACAGAATTTACCCGGATTCAGGGAAGCCAACGGACATATTCATACTCCCTATTCCTTCAGTGCATTTGACAGTATGGATACTATTTTCAAAATGGCAAAGGAGGAAGGAATTTCAGCATTGGGCATTAATGACTTCTTCGTGACTGACGGATATGAAGCTTTCCATGACGGATGCACGGGCAATAATATATTCCCGCTATTTAACATAGAATTTATTGGTCTGTTGAAAGAAGAACAGAAAGCCGGTATAAGAATAAACGATCCGAATAATCCGGGAAGGATCTATTTCAGCGGAAAAGGCCTTGATTATCCGTATGATCTCAGCTGGATCCTCAAAAGAACACTTAAGAGGGTCATAAGTCAGAGCCAGAACCAGATAAAAGCTATGATAGACAGGCTCAATCAGCTTATTTATCCGGTGAATCCATCCCTTATGCTGACTTATAAGACAATAAAAAAGAGATTTGCCAAAGATCTTGTCAGGGAGCGTCACCTTGCAAAAGCCATCAGGTTCCTTGCACTTGAAAATTATGATTCTCCGGAAAGTCAGATCAGTTTTATAGAATCACTATATGGCGGAAAGAAATCAAAAATGGTGATAAGCGATCAGTCAGGCCTGGAAAACGAGATAAGATCTGTTCTCCTTAAAGCAGGCGGAGCTGCATTTGTACCGGAGGATGAAAGTTCATTTCCTGATCTTCAGAAACTCACTGAAATAATTAAGAGAGCGGGCGGGATACCATGCTACCCGGTGCTGCTCGATGATCCTTCCGGGAAGCTTACTGAGTTCGAAGCTGATCGGGAAAAACTCTTCACCTCGCTTTCTTCCATGGGGATCGGATGTATTGAACTCATTCCCGGGAGGAACGATATTTCAGTACTCAAACCTTTCTGTGAGTTTTTCAGCGAAAAAGGATTCATAATAACATTCGGAACAGAACACAATACACCGGAATTGACCCCACTGACCATTACAGCAAGGGGGAAAATACCTCTTGACGATTCACTGAAAAAAATAGCCTGGGAGGGCATTTGTGTTATAGCTGCCCATCAATATCTCAGGGCACACGACAGGCAGGGCTATCTGCTTGATGACGGATCACTGAGCCTCAGACAGAAAAAAGACCTGACCCATCTGGGCGGTCTGGTCATTGAGTACTTTTTAAACAGGAAAAAATATGAATCAGGAAATAAAAGACCTAATTGATATTTCTCATTTCTACGGAGCTGATAAGGAATATGTTATCGCCGGAGGGGGAAATACTTCCTTTAAGGACGATAATATAATTATTGTAAAAGCAAGCGGACAGCCTCTTGCAGATCTGAGTGAAAATGGCCTCGTGACCCTCAGCAGGGAAAAACTCCGTGAAATATCACGCAAAAAATATCCGGAAGATCCGGTTAAAAGAGAAGATCAGGTAAAGAAGGATCTTTTCAACAGTATAATCGATCCGGCCGGAGGCAGGCGGCCATCAGTGGAAACATCGCTTCATGAGATGATCCGCTACAGGTACGTCGTTCACCTCCATCCTACCCCTATCAACGGAATACTTTGCAGCAGAAATGCCGCAAGTATTACAAAAAAGCTTTTCGGGAATGAGGTGTTGTTCGTCCCCTATACTGATCCGGGCTATACACTCTTCAGGAAACTCGAGGATGAAATCACCATCTACCGTAAGAGCCATACCTCCGATCCGCAGATCATATTTCTTGAAAACCACGGAGTATTTGTAGGAGCTGATACTATTGATGAGATCAGAAAAATCTACACTCATCTTACCGATACTATCGGAAGCATTATTCCCCGGCTGACAAATATTGAGCCTCTTCCTTACAATCCAGTAATGAACAAGGTATTGCCGGTTATAAGGATGATACTTTCAGGAGACAAACCAAAAATAATCCGTTACAGACATAATTCACTCATAGCCAGGTATTATGCATCCCAGCAGGAATTCAATAAAGTATCCCTGCCACTTACTCCGGATATGATAGTTTATTGCAAGACAAGATACCTTTACATAGAACATTCAACATCTGCAGAAAGAATTATTGATTCATTTAAAAGTCAACTCCCACGCTTCAGGAATGAATACGGGTATCTGCCGAAAGTGATTGTAATAAAAAATATGGGCGTGTTTGCCGCTGATGACAGTTATTCTGCAGCTGAAGCAGTACTGGATGTTTACGAAGATCTTTTGCGCATATGTAATTATGCATCACAATCGGGAGGAACGAAATTCCTTTCTCCTGAGCAAATTGCATTTATTGATCAATGGGAGGTTGAAAATTACAGGAGAAAAGTTGCCTTATCCGGATCATCTGAAAACAAGCTTGCAAACCGGACAGCAATAGTCACAGGAGGGGCCCAGGGATTTGGGGCAGGCATTGCTGAATCGCTGGCCGGCTTGAATATGAATGTGGTTGTCGCCGACCTGAATGAAACCACAGGTATTGCATTTACTACCAGGTTAGCACAGAAAAAAACTTCCGGCAGGATAATTTTCAGGAAAACAGATGTGTCAGATCCCGTTTCTGTAAAAGAGCTTGTGAGCCACACTGTAAGCGAGTTCGGCGGACTCGATCTGATGATAAGCAATGCAGGGATCCTTAAAGCCGGAGGTCTTGATGAAATTGAACCCGAAGTTTTTTCCAGGACAACAGAAATCAACTACAACGGATTCTTTTATTGTGCAAAATATGCATCTGAGATAATGAAGATCCAGAATATTGAAAAGCCCGGATATTTTACCGATATAATCCAGATCAACTCAAAATCGGGCCTCAGGGGAAGTAACCGGAATTTCGCATATGCAGGAGCAAAATTCGGTGGTATTGGTCTTACACAATCTTTTGCCCTGGAACTGGCGCCATACAGGATCAAGGTTAATGCAATCTGCCCGGGGAACTTTTATGAAGGCCCGCTCTGGTCGGATCCTGTAAACGGCCTCTTTGTACAGTATCTTAAGGCCGGTAAGGTACCGGGTGCAAAAACTATCGATGACGTCAGGAAGTTCTATGAAGACCAGGTTCCTCTCAAGCGCGGATGCAGACTTGAAGATCTTGTCAGGGCATTATTATATATTGTGGACCAGGAGTATGAGACCGGTCAGGCTGTCCCGGTAACGGGAGGGCAGGTGATGCTGGG
>CAYPHL010000029.1:0-20111 GCA_964410385.1 uncultured Rikenellaceae bacterium
TACTGTGTAGTCATGGACCATGAAGACAGACTTACGATCAAAGCAAACAGGAATCCGAATAATGCTCCAATCTTCAAACCATCCTGAATACCTTTCGCACCAAACCATTTTAAAATAAGTGTCAGTAACAGTGCAGCCGAAAAATTCGACACAATTATTGCCCACCAAACCATAGAACCATCAGTCCGGGCAGCACACTGATTCATATTGGCTGACATATATCCCATCAGAATTATCCCGTATACAAGCCAGCCTGAAAGAAAGTAGGAAATACCTCCAAAAATTGTTCCTCGTAAAATTTTCATGGTTTTAAGAATTAAGTTGGTTATTGAGTTACAATTTACTGGATTTTTTTTAATTTAATATCCGCTCAAACACTCAAAAATATCCTAATGGAAAGACGAAAATTTATCCAGACAGCAGGTTATTCTGCAGCAGCAGCCTGTATTCCTAACCATCTGACAGAAAATAAATCAGTTATACCGGATCCCGGAAACCATGTCAGATCAGCAGATAAACAGGTATCTGTGGTGGCAAGAGAAAATATGGTGCTGATTGAAACTCCCACTTTGTCTGCTTTTGTGGAGAAAGGCATCATTACTTCTCTTAAAAGCAAAATTTCCGGCGAAGAATTCATCGACAAACCTGACGTAAACAACTTTCGTGCATTACAATTGCTTTATATCAGGAATGAGATCATCCAGATAAATGAAGAAAAGTTTGGAAAGACTGAAACTTTGCAGATATCTGATAATAAAGCCGAAGTCAGATTTCACAGCTGGGACGGTGACGGTGTGCTTTCAATATCAGCCGATCCTGAAACCGGTGACATGCTGATTGAACCTTCGGGCTACTCGTCACGACCTGGAGTACTGGCATGCCGGTGGAATATAACAGGACTTAAACAATCACTTGAGCTGGTTGCTCCTTTCTTTCAGGGAATCAGAATGAAACTGGATGATTCTCTGCTAAAGAATTTCCGGTGGAAATGGCCCCAGTACTGGGAAGCAGGCTTAGCAATTCTTCAGTCGAAAGGCGGAGGTTTCTGGATACATACCCGGGATGACCGTTACCGGTTCAAAGCCATCCAGACCGGGACGGAATCAGATCCTTTCATTATCGGCCTGGACAGTGAAGCATACGGACCTGTTGGCAATAACCTGAGTGCAGGAGGTATCTGCTGGAGAATAAACACTTATACCGGCGACTGGCATGTACCTGCAGAGAAATACAGGCAGTGGTACTGGAAAGCATATAACCTTGAGTCTGAAGAGAGACTTCGCCAACCCTGGATCCATGATGTCAGTCTGGCAGTCTCATGGTGTCCCGGAAATCCTGATATACTGGAAGCGCTCGCCGGTAAGGTATCACCAAAAAAAGTACTGCTCCATTTTTCTAACTGGCGGACAGATGCATACGATGAAAACTATCCGGATTATATCGCAAGCGAAAATGCCGTGGCTTTTATTAAAAAATGTCAGAAAATGGGATTCCATGTAATGCCGCATTTCAACTCAATAGATATGGATCCCTCTCACCCTGCCTATACACAAATAAGGGATTTTCAGTACAGGGATGTTGAAACAAAACAGTTACAGGGATGGAGCTGGTACAAGAGCAGAGGTATCGGGGTTCCCGAATCCAATCTGAACCGGCTGAATAACAGGGATAAGAAAGTGATGGTAAAGATCCATCCCGGATTGAGCATGTGGCGGTCCATCCTTGGAGAGAATATTCTGAAAGCTGCAAAAGATCTTTCCCTTGATACTGTCTTTATTGATGTTACCCTTTGCATGTGGAATATTGATAACTGTATCGTTGAATCCATGGCTACCACAGAAGGAATGAACTGCCTGATCAGACAGGTGGCCAGGCTGGGCAAAGGACTCGTTGTGGGTGGAGAAGGACTAAATGAAATAAATGCCCAGGGGCAATCATTTGCCCAGGCTCACCTTTTCAAAAGCTGGCAGACATCCATTGAAGGTCTCGAAAGAGCCGGAGGATGTGATCTGAATGATTTCCTTTTCGGGAAATTATGCCGGACAATGGGTTATTCAAGTCTGGGCGGCAGAAATAAAGATGAAGAGTTGAGGATGCAGATCCACCTGGAACATGGTGCAATACCTACAATCACCATAAGGAACGCTGATGATATCCTGAAACCGAATCCGGCAGTAAAAAGGATGCTCGATATCGCCGCCGGATAGAAATATCACTGAGTGACAGCCTGCCTGCTGACAGGAGGAATTTTACCCGAATGTATCTCAAAGAGTCTGGAGTGTGTTTCACGTGCAGCATTAACCAGCTCTTTGTAAGGGCGGTCGGTCACATCAATAAAACCAATATTATAGTTTTCCCCGTCGCCCCTGCCGGTTGACGGCTGATCCCACCACTGGAACCAGTGCGTTCCGATGAGAGACGGATGAGCTACAGCATTTTCAACATAATAACGATATGCAACACCCCTCTCATCCTGACTTATCGTCTGCCTCAACCCTGGTGAAAGCCCCCTTTCAGCAGTGCCAAAGTGAAATTCACCGATAATGATGGGTAATCCTGTCATTTCATCAATTCTTTTAAGTAATCCGTGTTCCGCGCTATAATTATAAATATTCAGACTAAAAACATCAAAACCTACTGATGCTGAAGCCATAACAAGATCTTCAGGCGGATGTCCCCCGAAACGTAATCCCAGATTCAGATGATTGGGATCATATTTTTTTATAGCCCCATTCACCATTTTTATAAAGACCGTATAGGTGTCATATACAAATTGTCTGCGTCGCTCAGGAGTATCGCCTCCGGAAAGAAATTTCTGCAAAGCTGCTTTCATGGGTGTATCTTCCCCTTCAAGAATCACATTTATAAGTTCCATCTCCCTTCCGGGCCATGGGGGTTCATTTCCCACGAAGTAACCCAGCAGATAAGGATCATTCTTCAGGGGGGAGCATTGCCTCTCAGCCGCTTTGTCTACCTCCGTAGCGTATTCCGGAGCATACACATCAGGCATTCCCATTGTCCGCGGATTAAATCCCCAGCCTGAAAGAGTAGCCACATAGGGTTTTCGCTGACTACGGCCAAAACCGGGATCGGACCAGTTTGCAATAGTGTTCAATCCCCAGTCATCCATTCTTCTCACCGTAAAATCCATCCATTTCTGATAATAGTCTTCACCAAACCTGCGATACAAATTCCAGGTAAAGAATGACGCCTTGCCAAGCCTCTTATCTGATTGAGATTTAATAAGTTCATCAGGAACAAGTGAAGCATAGATATATTCCCTTCCCTCAATCCTTGCAAATGAACCGCCGGGATTAATACCCGTACTACCGGTCGAAATAAAATAGTGACCTTCCGGATCTATGAACCACCATTTACCATCAATTTTCTCCACCCGGAAATATCCTGAGGCCCTGGATTTGGTTTCAAGAAAACCTCCATACTTTGAGACTTTGAACCTGTTTGTCTGCAAGGCTTTATCCTCTTCGTTCCATGCAGCCCGGAGATCTTCAATATTCCGTGCTTTCCCGGGCCACTCATCAGGGATCCACTGACCGAATTCATCAACAAGCGGAACCGGGCTGAGAATTGAATCTTCAGGATTCATTGTCAGCCGCATGTTACGTACCTCAAGAACAGGAGAACCCATAGGATTTTCCATAAGTATACCCAGGGAATCAATATTCTTTATGGACCCCACAGAACCGGTGAATCCGAGTCCATATCCAGGCATTCCTTTCTGACCGATCGCTGCCATATCCTGACCAACGACATTTCTTTTCTGGAAATTTGCGAGAGGAATTGATGCCCTGACCCAGGCTCCCCGGAATGGTAATACTCTCAGACGCCTCATGCCCTCCTTGTCATAAAGATTAATGAAAAACCTCTGGGTCGATGATGCATTCATGTCGAAAGTAAGAAAACCATAATCTGACCAGTCGGACGGAAAATCAGGATTCAGATCGGATATAGCCCATTTTTGTTCGGAAGATGATCCTTCAAATTTAATAATCAGGGATTTATCCTTTGGTTTACAGTCGTTTGCCAACAGTAAAACTGTTACCAGAAATAAAGTTACAGGATTCTTCATGATAAGGTAATTAAAATGCTCCTAATAAGATATCTATTCTAAACTATGAACAAAACATACTGGGATGATGTGTAATTTCAGTAACCTTGCTTTATCACTTTACAGAGGATTTCCCTGAATAATCCAGGAAACTTTTACCTGAATTATCCTTCATTTCACGGTTTGCTCCTCTTTCAAGTAATATCTTAATCGTTTCTTCATGGCCGTTACGAGCTGCAACGATAAGGGCTGTTGCCCCATCTGATTGTCTGAGATCTATCTTAGCACCTTTGTCGAGAAGCAGTTTTACAATTTCAGAATGCCCGTTCAGGGAAGCCAGGATCAGAGCACTGAAGCCGTCGGATTGCCGGAAGTCGACCTGTGCACCATTTTCGAGAAGAAGCCTTACCGTTTCGGGATGACCGTTAATTGATGCCTGCATAAGAGGACTTATTCCTTCATTATTAAGTATATTGATCCGGGCTCCTCGTACAAGAAGCTGTCTGGCAATTTGCATATTTCCGCTTTGTGAAGCCATTATGAGCGGAGTGTTGCCTTCAGAATCGGTTAAATCGTGGTTTTTTTCTTTCTCAAGCAAAAGCCCTGCTACCTCCTGATAACCTTTCTGTGTGGCAAGGAGCAGAGCTGTCGCTCCTACTTTATTCTGGATTGCCGGATCGGCACCTCTTTCAAGTAATAATCTTACTGTCTCAGGGTGCCCGTTAATTGAGGCCTGCATCAATGCAGTAGTCTGATAGAATTTTTCCTGTATATTGGGATCCAACCCCTTATCCAGAAGAAATCGTACGGCTTCAGTGAACCCATTCTGTGCAGCTATTATAAGAGAATTCATTCCATCGGTCCTGTTCTTACCCATATCCGCTCCGTTTTCAAGCAAAAGTTTCATCACTTCCTTATGACCGTTCTGGGATGCACAGATAAGAGCCGTTGATCCGTCATTGCTTTGTATGTTAATATCCGCTCCCCTGTCAAGCAGAAGTCTTATAACATCAATCCGACCTTTTAATGAAGCCCAGATCAGTGCATCAGCACCGTCTTTTGTTTTTAAACTCATATCGGCGCCACTGTCAAGTAGTAATTTCACAATATCCGTCTGACCGTTCTGAGTGGCAAGGATCAGGGCAGTTGCACCATCGGTACTTAACGAATTGATATCCACCCCTGTGGCAAGAAGAGTTTTAACAATTTCCGTATGCCCGTTCATTGCCGCTACCATCAGGGGAGTAAACCTGTAAGTACTTTTTGCATCAAACTGAGCATCATTCCTGATCATAACCTTCACCGGATCAATATGTCCGCTTACAGCTGCACGAATAAAGGCGGTCCTTTTGGAAATATTCGGGTCAGTAATAGTATTGAATCCGGGCTTGATCAATAATTTAACAACTTCGAGCCTCCCGTTTTGTGAAGAAGAAATAACAGCAGTCAGGCGGCCCAGACTTTCAAGGTCGGGTATACTGCCTTCATAAAGTACGGCTCTTACAGTTGCAGTCATTCCATCCTGTGCATTTATAACGATCGCATCAGTTCCGTCATTGTCCGTCAGTTCAGCACCTCTATCAAGAAGAAGCTTAACCACATCGGTATGTCCGTTTAGTGATGCAATTAACAATGCATCAGCGCCATCTTTGCATTTCAGATCAGGCTCGGATCCTCTGTCCAGCAAAAGTCTTACAATATCGGTAAAACCTTTTAATGATGCCATAAAAAGGGCAGTTGATCCGTCAGAATCCTGCAGGTTCGGATCTGCTCCCTTGTTTAGCAAAAGGGTAACAATATCAATATGTCCACCCAGTGCAGCCTGTGTAAGCGCTGTGGTACTGTAAGGCTTATCCCGGAATTCAGCTTCCGCTCCTTCCTCAAGAAGAATCTCTGCAATTTCATAGAAGCCATTCTGGGATGCCAGCATAAGCGCTGTAAAACCATCGACAGCCTTAATATTAGGGTCCGCTCCGTTTTTTAAGAGCGATCTCACAACTCCGGTGTGACCATTCTGAGCAGCCACCATGAGTGATGTGAACCCGTCAGTAGCCTGCAGATCGGGCTTAGCTCCCCTCTTAAGTAAATGATTTACAATAGTTTCATGCCCGTTATATGCAGCAAACATTATTGCAGTCGTTCCTTCTACCGCCCTCTGATCAGGGTCAGCACCACGGTCTAAAAGAATTCTGCATACTCTTCCATATCCCCTTTCAGCGGCATACATAAGGAGACTCAGGTCAGACTCGTCAGTATAATTAACAGAATCTACTTTCCGGGCTTTAATAACAGATTCATAACGATTATTGCTTTTAAGTGCATTGATCAGTTGTTTTACATAAATATCAGTCTGAGCCGATAATTGAAAAAAGCTGAACAGGAAAAGAAGGCTGAATAATATTTTTCTACAAAATGTTTTCATAAGATCGCATTTTGCCTTAATGGTTTAAACAAAAATAAATCAATCAATTTAACTGCTGAAATTTTTTATACAATATTACTCTTAAAAAATAACGGCAGGAAAAGTAGCCGAATTACAAAAATTACATCTATCTGTACATCATATGTCTTAATCAAACAAGAAACCCGTAATACGGGAAAATGTTCATTATATTCTTTTCTGTTTTCCGTACTAAAAAGAATCTACGTATTATAATACGTTTTAAAAAACGTATTATAATACGTAGATATCAGTATCTGTTCCCTTATTTATTTATCTGATAATTAATGTTCAGGACCTCAATAGTTATTTGAGATTCCAGAAACGTTGTGTAAGAGTGAGCGCAAAGAGTTTCCGGATCATTCATGGCCGGAATTAATTAAATATCACTCCGAAAGTACCGGAATTTGCCTGTTTATCGATTCCTCTAGCGAAATGAGGGTTTCAGTCCTGATGACCCCGGGAATATTCTGTATTTTATCTGTCAGAATATCACGGAGATGTTCATTATCACGGGTGTATACTTTCACAAAGAGTGAGTAGTTCCCTGTTGTATAATGACATTCGATTATTTCGGGAATTTCCCTGAATTTCTTTATCACATCACGGAAATGACCGGGATGCTCGAGAAAAATGCCGATGTATGCACATGTTTTAAATCCAACCAGAACAGGATCAACTTTGAATTCTGATCCTTTTATTACACCAATCCGGATAAGCCTCTGAACTCTCTGGTGGATTGCGGCACCAGAAACACCGCATTCCCTTGCTACTTCAAGATACGGTATCCTTGCATTCTTGGTTATAATATCCAGTATTTTCCTGTCAAGATCATCAATTTGTAGATTTTCAGTCATTACTATAGGTTTAAGTTAACGTATTATAAAAAAGTCACGTATATACTAAAAAAGTTCAATCAAAAGATAACAATAATAATTTTCATAAACAATGAATTTTACCCTGAAAGTTGTAAGAGCCGGGAAAAGACAGGCTGGAAAAATGTTAAGGTTTGTTAATATATCCTATGATCTCACGTATATCCGTAAAACCTTTGGCAATAAGATAATTTTCAATTCCCTCCAGGATATTTACAGCCGACCGGGGATCGATAAATGATGCAGTGCCTACCTGAATTGCAGAAGCCCCTGCAAGTAAAAATTCGATTGCGTCACTGGCATTCATTATTCCGCCGATACCGATGACAGGTATATTTACCGTTTTTGCTGTTTGCCATACCATCCGTAAAGCAACCGGTTTGACAGCCGGACCGGAAAGTCCACCTGTAGTAGTAGCAAGAGACGGTCTCATCTTGTAAATATCTACAGCCATACCCAACAGGGTATTAATGAGAGATATGGCATCAGCTCCCTCCTCTTCAGCGATAGCTGCAAAGCTGGTGATATCCGTAACATTCGGGGAAAGCTTGACTATAAGCTTTTTTGAGCAGACCTTTCTGACCTCTCTGATGACTTCCCGGGCTGATTTCGGATTGGTGCCAAAGGCCATTCCTCCCATTTTGACATTCGGGCAGGAAATATTCAACTCGACGGCAGGTATTCGTGAAAGCCGGTTCACTCTTTCAGTAAGTGAAACATAATCATCAACATAGCTGCCGTTAATGTTAATTATTACATTTGTCTTATAGTCCGAGAGGACCGGATATATTTTTTCTTCAAAATAATCTATTCCTTTATTCTGCAGTCCCACCGAATTAAGCATACCCGATGGGGTTTCAGCCATACGCGGATATGGATTTCCCTCCCTTGGTTCCATTGTTGTACCCTTGACAATAATGCCTCCAAGGCGGGATACATCCATAAAATCTTCAAATTCAGACCCATATCCAAAAGTCCCCGATGCAGTCAGAACCGGGTTCCTGAAATTCAGATCTCCTATGTTAAAATCAAGCTTTACCATTTCAGATCAGTTATATTGAAGACAGGTCCTTCGGTACAGGTACAGACATTCCCTTTAACAGTATCCACAATACAGCAAAGACAGACACCGATGCCGCAACCCATAAGGTTCTCAAGTGAAACTTCACATCTTATATTCTGCTCTTTGCAGTATCTTGCGACAGCTTTCATCATCAGGTCAGGTCCACAGCAATAAACTATATCATACCTGTTTGACAGAAGAACCGGGTGATCAGTTATAAAGCCCTTTGTACCAAGCGATCCGTCCTCCGTTGTCAGATAAACCTTACCAAGTGCAGAATATTCATCATACTCTATTACACGTTCACGGCTCCGGAAGCCCAGAAGGATATCCGGTACAAAACCATTTAATCTTAAGTACTTTCCGAGAAAAAGTAAGGGGGCAACTCCACATCCTCCTCCGGTAAGAAGGATACGCTCACCTTTTGCAGGCAGGGAAAAAGAATTGCCCAGCGGATAAATAAGGTTGACATTATCACCTGTCCTTAATCCTGAAAGTGTCTCTGTTCCTTTTCCGGCAATCTGTATCAGAAGCCTGAAGGTATTCTGTGAATAATTCACATCATGAACTGAAAAAGGCCGTCTGAGAAAAGTGTCCGGGCTTCCGTCAATTTTAATCTGGACAAACTGCCCCGGTCTCATTTCGGGTATCCGTCCTGAAGCAGTCAGTTCAAGTACGAAAATATTATTACTGAGTTTCTTGTTTTCAACTACTCTGAGAGATTCTATCCTTTTTGTCATCCAGGCAGTGCTTTCGGACAAATATACTACTCTTTTTCCGGGAAGTATTCCCTGAAAGTGTTATTATTATAAAACCAGACTATCTTTTCAACTGCGAACTGATCGTGTGATTCCTCTGCCTGCCTTAATGACTCATTTACAGATGGTTTTACGTCAGCAGGCTTATCGATCCGTCCTGTTAACACCTCACCGGTTTCGACCGGTGGCTGACTGAACAGATCGGGAATAACCTGATCCCTGTACATATTGCCTTTGCCGAAAAGAAGCCATTCTGTTGAAAGAAATTTATATTTTTCAAGCATTTTGAGTATGAAATCCAGACTTGGTTTGTTCCGGCCTGACAGTATGTGTGATATACCTGATGGCTGAACTCCTATATCCTCAGCAAACTGAGCTGAAGTTTTATTTTCTGCTTTTAGAAATTCAATAATTCTGTCTCTCATTGAAAATATATCAGTTTTACAAATGTAATTAATAAATAATTTACTTATGTAATTTTATTGATTTACACATGTAACCACATATTTATCTATCCAAAGCACACCCTGTAGTATTTTACATATACAATTGTAATTCAAGTAATTAATTATCATCAGATTCTAATGCAACACTGTAGATTAGAACATTAAAATACTGGTATATAAATATTTATAAGGGATTTCTAAATATTATTGAATCATTTTGAAGGATTTTTACCGGTTTTTTATGATTAGTCAGATATATAAGGCATCATAATATATTGATTTAATATATATTATAACCGATTAAAATTAAATTGTCTGGAAAATTACATTTGTAATTAAGGAATACTAATTTTATGGATTACAATAGTGAATTTATACCTATTTTCTATTATTTACATCTGTAACTTCATGCATTTTTGCCAGAATCGGCCCGTCACATGACCCTTCCTCCTTCCCTCCCTCCTCCGCGGAACAGGTTCTTTCCTCAGAATCTAACCAGAGATGCTACTTCAGTGGACACCTTTCCCCTTTGCCTTAAGGGGAAGGGCCGGGCCGGGGATAAGGTTTGAAACGATTTACGGCTAAGGGTACGGGAAGGGGTCCGAATTGATTTTAGTGGTAAGCAGAATGGATCTTAACTTCTCAAAAGGAGAATTTTCACTTGTTCCCCTCTTTAAAGAGGTAAATTTTCAATTCTGACGAGGTTGATTTGTTAAAAGCTACGATTAAAAACCATCAAATCAATTGATATACTGAGGGAAATATTCTGTCAGAATGTCCGTAAATCAGGGACTGAAAAAAATCAGAATGTGAAACTAATACGTATTTCAGGGGAATTATAAATTCCGTAAGGATCATCCAGGGCCCAGAGCGCTATAATATTGAGTGATCCCCGCCTTCCCATAGGCTGGCTTATACCTCCTCCAACCAGAAGGGCATTTACATTAAAACGCTCCGATCCGGCCTGGGTATTGTCCCAGAAATCAGATTCGAAGCTTTGAATTTCATCCTCCGCGTGAATAAAAAGACCTAAATGAATTCCGGCGGGTATAATATTATTGATATCCTGGATAAGAACCAGCTGGCTATATACTCTTCCACCGTAGATACTGGTACTTCCATAGTTTTTAATTGCATAATATCTGTATTCCGGACCTGCAGCAACAGCTACACGTGGCAGTACCCATAAACCAACAACCGGTGCTATTTCAATATCTGTATAAGTTCCGAACTGAAGCCCAAAATCCCCGCCGAAGAAAATCCTTTCCCTGAGAGGCGGAGTATCCCTGTTTACTTTTTGGGAATGAAGAACTTCCGGAGATAACAGCAACAATGAACATAAGAATGCTGCCGTTATAATGCTATGTTTTACTGATGAATATTTAATAGTCATGATTACATTTTTGTAACTTTGATGTCAACATGCAAATAAACGAAAAAAAACACTTTATAATATACGATCCGGTAAAATGAACATAGTTGTAAATGGCGGAACAAGGGGTATTGGCAAAGAGACTGCCCTTTTTCTGGCAAGGAAAAAAGAAAATACTGTACTTGTTACAGGCAGGAATAAGGATGGCCTGAAAAAATTGAATTTAACCAGGGACCAGGGCAGGATTATAACCTGTCAGCTTGATATTTCTGAATTTAACGAGCAGGAAGCTGCATTTACCGCAGCTGTATCCTCGGGCTTAGGATCAGTTGATGTCCTTATAAACAGTGCCGGATTACTGATCTCAAAGAGCTTCAATTATTTCACTTCAGAGGAAGTCAGAAAAATGATGGAAACAAATTTCTTTGGTCCGGCATCGGTCATCAGGGCCTTGTTGCCCTTCATGAAGAAAGGATCTCATATTGTGAATATTACGAGTATGGGTGGCTTCCAGGGAAGTTCAAAATACAGTGGTATGTCTTATTACAGTGCATCCAAAGCTGCTCTTTCCTGCCTGTCAGAATGTCTTGCCGAAGAATTTCGTGATAACGGTATCATTATAAATTGTCTTGCCCTTGGATCGGTGCAAACCGAGATGCTTGAGGAAGCTTTTCCGGGATACAAGGCTCCCGTAAGCGCAGGGGAAATGGCTGAGTTTATCGGAGATTTTGCCCTGAAAGGAAGCAGGTTCTTTAACGGGAAGATAATTCCCGTGGCATTCAGTAATCCCTGATCTCAATCTGACCGTCGAGTGCAAGTAATCCATTGAATGCAAGTGATTTCAATTCATCTTCACCCGGATAAACGACAATCCTTGCAATAAAGCTTACCATGTTTTTGATCCTTTCCACATGGTCAGTCTGCCTTGCCATCCCTCCTGTTAGGATTATTGCATCTATTTCCCCTTCGAGAACGGCTGAAGCAGCTCCGATCTCTTTTGCAGTCTGATATGCTGCCGCATCACGTATAAGAATTGCTTCCCTGTCTCCTTCAGAAGCTCTTTTACAGACTTCCACAAAGCTGTTAGTACCCAGGTATGCCACCATTCCACCTTTTCCGGTGATCATTGCCTTAATTTCATCATGGGTGAATTTGCCTGAAAAACAAAGATCTGTCAGCTGTCCGGCCGGAAGACCTCCCGAACGTTCGGGAGAAAGCGGACCATCCCCGTTCAATGCATTATTCACATCAACCACCTTTCCCTTCCGGTGTGCCCCGACACTTATACCACCGCCCATATGAGCAATAATCAGGTTCATGGCATCGTAAGGTTTGCCTTCAGAAGCTGCGAACATCCTTGCAACAGCCTTCTGGTTCAAAGCATGAAATATTGAGATCCTTTGTATTTCCGGGTGGCCGGATATCCTTGCTACAGGCTGAAGTTCATCAACAACCACCGGATCAACTATATAGGCTCTGGCATTCGGCATATAAACAGCCAGCGCATTAGCTATCAGTCCGCCCAGGTTGCTTGCATGTTGCCCGAGAAGCCCCTTCCTGAGGTCCGATATCATTTTTTCATTTACTTCATAAATACCCGATTCTATTGGCCTGACAAGGCCTCCTCGCCCCACAATTGCAGATATCTCCGTCAGATCTACAACGCGATCTTTCAATTCATTCATTATCAGTTCTTTCCTGAAATCGAGCTGGTCAGTGATTTCCCTGAAGGCTGCCAGATCCTCCAATGGATGAGCCAGATTTTTCTCAAAAACAATATCTGCTTCCTCATATAGAGCGAACTTTGTCGAAGTGGAGCCAGGATTGATTGCAAGGATCAGTCGTTTTCCCATGCATTAAGAATTTATGTTTAACAAAAACATTGACTTTTCAGGCCATCAGGCAGGCAAGTGCTATGCAATAATATTTGGATATTTCACTTTCGCTTCTCGACATAAGCACCACCGGTTTAAGGGTTCCGCTTAATAGTCCCGCCATTTCACCATGGCCAAACAGCATCAGGGATTTATAGAAAGGATTACAGGATTCAAGTGAGGGGAATACCAGGATGTCGGCATCACCGGCCACCGGAGTGCTTACTCCCTTTATTTCAACACTTTTCCTGTCACAGGCCAGGTAAAGGTCAAGCGGTCCATCGATAATGCAATTCCCGAATTTACCGGCTGTGCCCATTTTTTTCATTTCGGAATAATCGGAGGAATACTGAAAGTGCCGGCTGCCCTTCTCAGATGCTCCTATAAGTGCGATTTTCGGATTCGCTATACCGAATTTCCCTGCCATTTCAATCGCATAAGCTGTCATTGCCACCTTCTGGTTCAATCCGGGGTAAGGGATTACTGCAGTATCAGTAACAAAAAGCAGCTTGTGATAATCAGGTATTTCAATAACTGCCACATAGCTCAGAACTGCATCCGGCTTCATCAGTCCATGGTCTTTATCCATTACCGCTTTCAGGAAGAAATCTGTGCTTACAAGTCCTTTCATAACAATATCCGCTTTACCCGACCGGACCATCCCAATGGCAGTTTCTGCGGCAAGGCTTTCATTTTCAGAGTTTATTATGAGGAATTTTCCCGGATCGATACCATTATGATGGCAGATTTTAGAAATCTTTTCAGGTTGACCGATCATTATTGCATCAGCAATTCCATTTTTAACGGATTGGTCAATAGCGCTGATAGTATTTACATCCTGTGCCCATGCAACAGCTATACGGTGCCGCTTCCTGGTTGAAAGCACTTTTTCTGCCATCTGACCGAGAGAAGTGATCATGGATGATATATTAATTATCTGCTTGCTGCTGCTGAAAGAAGTATACTGTCAAATTTCGCCTGTTCGGAGTCTGATCGTGATGTCAGGACAATCGGCACTCTTGCTCCGAGAATAACTGCGGCGACACGGGCTTTGGCAAAGAAAACAAGTGATTTGTACAGAACATTGCCGACCTCTATATCAGGCATCAGAAGAAGGTCCGTATCTCCGGCCACCTCGCTGCGGATGCCTTTATGTTTGGCACTTTCAAGGCTCACAGCATTATCAAATGCAAGCGGGCCGTCGATGATACAGTTTCTGATCTGATCACGCTGATTCATTTTTGAAAGCAATGCTGCATCGAGCGTGGCTTCCATATTCTCATTAACCATTTCCACAGCTCCGAGTATGGCAACTTTGGGCATCTGATATCCAAGCTTCATCAGACAGCCTACCGAATTGTTAATAATGGCGATCTTATCCTGAAGGTTCGGGGAAATATTCATCGCAACATCGGTCACGGCAATTACCTTTGGATATGTATCTACTTCAAAAAGAGCAAAGTGCGATAATAATTTCCCGGTCCGTAAGCCCCATTCCTTGTTCAGAACACATTTAAGCAGAGTGGAAGTCCCGACCTTGCCTTTCATAAGGATGTCGCCCTGATGGTTATTCACCATCTTTACTGAAAGCTGGGTGGCTATTTCAATGTCCGGTTCATGTACAATACTGACTCCGCTAATATCATAGTTATTTTCAGCTGAAATATTCAGGATACTCTCCTTATCGCCAACGAGGATTGGTTCTATAACATTATCTTTCCAGGCTTTGACTACAGCTCCCATGGAATGCTGGTCCTGAGCGGCTGCAACCACAAGCTTTTTAATAGGCTGTCCGGCCACAATAGTTCTCAGGTCATTCAGGCTCTTTAGTACCATTATTCAGAAGATTGGTTTAACGGATCAGACAGTCTGATGCTCAACAATAGTCCTTGTATCGGATGCAATAACTAGCTCCTCATCGGTAGTAACTGCAATTACTGTAACTTTTGATTCAGGTTTTGATATTACAATATCTTTCCCACTGGTACCATTGTTTACGTCATCATCGAAGAGTATACCAAGGTTCTCCAGGTCGGAGCAGATCATTTTCCTCATCCTGTAACTATTCTCACCTATTCCGCCTGTAAAAACAAGAATATCAACGCCGTTCATTGCCGCAATATATGAACCGATGAACTTCTTCACTTTATAGGCATACATTTGAAGGGCGAGTATTGCTTTTTTATTGCCTGCATCAGCTGCAGTTGCAAGGTCTCTCATATCAGAAGAAATCTGTGATATCCCGAAGACACCGCTTTTTTTATTGATCATATTGCTCACACCGGTAACATTAAGATGTTCTTTATCAGCAATATAAACAAGAACGCCCGGATCTACTTCACCGGTTCTTGTACCCATAATAAGACCATCGACAGGTGTGAATCCCATTGATGTATCGATTGATTGCCCTTTATTAACGGCAGTTATCGAAGCGCCATTGCCAAGATGGCAGGTAATTATCTTGGTTCTGAAATAATCCTTTCCCAGGATCCTTGCAGCTTTCTGTGCAACGAACTTATGACTTGTACCGTGATAACCGTATTTTCTTATTCTGTATTTCTCATAATATTCATATGGTATTGCATACATATATGCATAATCGGGCATGGTCTGATGGAAGGATGTATCAAATACTGCAACCTGGGGTACACCCGGAATGAGTTTCTCCACTGACAGTATCCCTTTGAGGTTGGCAGGATTATGGAGTGGAGCGAGTTCTATACAGGCTTCGATGTTCTTTTTGACATCATTGTCTACAAGTACGCTTTCCTTATAGCTTTCCCCTCCGTTAACTACCCTGTGTCCTACAGCTTTGATCTCATTTATATTTTTGATTACACCATGCCGTGGATGACAAAGAACTTCCATCACCATATTTATTCCGGTTGTATGGTCAGGAATATCCGTAATTACCTTATACGGATCCCTGCCAGTGGGGGTGTGGGTCAGTATACTTTCATTCAGGCCTATTCTTTCAAGAAGCCCTTTGGCGAGCATTTCGGTACCAGAAGACATTTTAAAAAGCTGGTACTTTATTGATGAACTGCCGCAATTTAAAACTAGGATGATCATTGTTTATCCGGTAATTAAGTTCTGTAATTATTTTCCTGCAGCCTGGTTAGCTGTAATTGCTATCATACTGACAATATCGCTGACTGAGCATCCGCGCGAAAGATCGTTGATAGGTGCAGCCATACCCTGAAGAATTGGTCCTATGGCTTCGGCGTGAGCAAGCCGCTGCACAAGTTTATATGCAATATTTCCACAGTTCAGATCAGGGAAGACAAGAACATTTGCCTTTCCGGCAATTTTGCTTCCGGGAGCTTTTTTCAGACCTATTGCTTCCACCAGTGCTGCATCACCCTGCAATTCTCCGTCCAGAATCAGATCGGGTGCCATCTGTTGTGCAATTGTAGTAGCACTTATCACTTTATCAACAAGTTCGTGTTTAGCACTTCCTTTTGTTGAAAAGCTCAGAAGGGCCACCCGGGGCTCAAAGCCTCCAAGGGCCCTTGCAGTTTTAGCCGATGCAATGGCAATCTCAGCAAGTTCCTTATCTGTAGGATTGGGATGAACGGCACCGTCGGCAAAGATAAGAACACCGTTTTCACCAAAGCTCTTATCAGGCAGTATCATAATAAAAGCACCTGATACCACAGAGATTCCAGGTGCAGTTTTAACATACTGAAATGCCGGGCGCAGAACATCACCAGTCGCATGATCGGCTCCCGAGACCTCTCCATCAGCATCCCCGTTCTTAATCATCAGAACACCCAGGTAAAGCGGATCTTCAATAAGCCTGTTTGCCTCCTCCTTTGTCATACCTTTATTCTTCCGGATCTCGACCATCATATCTGAATAATGATCTTTCATGGGATGTGACATGGGATTAACCATCGTTGCCTTTGATATGTTCTTCAGTCCGAGCTTCTCAGCATGTGCTGTCATTTCCTGAGGATCACCTATCAGGATGATCCTGGCGAGTCCTTCACCTATTGCAATATCAGCAGCTTTGATGGTTCTTTCTTCATATCCTTCAGGAAGCACTATCCTTTTGTTATGTTTCCTGGCATTTTCTTTGATACTATCCAATAACTCCATTGTATATCAATAAATTAATTTACTCAAAAACAAGGTCTTAAATGTACGGAAAAAAAGTCTGAATTTGCAATTCTGGAATATATGATTATTGTCAGACTTTTAACATTTTAAAAAAATCTCATTATAAAGTCTGTTTAAAAAAAGTTGCTCAAATCATTTTTCTAAATTAGCAGCGCTAAAAATAAATATGGAAAACGATACATTATTATCAGGGCTTGATTTACTCGGGAGCAGTCTCGAAGGCGATTTGAAACATGATATAATAACCAGGACGATCTATTCGACTGATGCATCTGTTTACAGGGAAGTGCCTCTTGCTGTTGCATGGCCCAGGAACGAATCTGACATCAGGAAAATAGTGGCTTTTGCCTCGCGCGAAAAGATTGCTCTTACGATGAGAGCTGCCGGGACATCCCTTGCGGGACAGGTAGTGAGTTCAGGAATAATCGTCGATATCTCGAGGTATATGAAACGTATCATTGAGATAAATGAAGAGGAAATGTGGGTAAGGGTTGAACCGGGTGTCGTCCTTGATGAACTGAATATGGTCCTTAAGGAGAAAGGTCTTTTCTTTGGTCCGGAAACTTCTACATCAAACCGTTGTAACCTTGGAGGTATGGTGGGGAATAATGCATGTGGTTCTCATTCACTTGTCTACGGTTCCACCAGAGATCATACAATAGAGCTGAAAACAGTCCTCAGCGACGGCAGTTCTGCCGTTTTCGGGCCGCTTGACAAGGAATCCTTTGAAAAGAAATGTCTGGCTCCGGGCCTTGAAGGTTCGCTGTACAACGGAATAAAAAAAGTGCTTGAAGATCCTGTAAACAGGAAAGAAATAATTGACGGATATCCCGATCCGAAGATACCGAGGAGGAATACCGGCTATGCTCTCGACCTTCTCCTTGACAGCAATGTTTTCAACAAAGAGTCCCGTAAACCTTTTAACTTCTGTGAACTTGTTGCAGGATCAGAAGGAACTCTTGCAATAGTTACGGAAATAAAACTTAACCTGGTACAACTGCCCCCACGCAATAAAGCACTGGTTTGCATTCACCTTAAAGAAAGGAATGATGCTTTTCTTACAAACCTTATTGCCCTTAAATACTCACCATCGGCAGTTGAAATGATGGATGACAGGATACTTGACCTCACGGAAAATAATATCAGCCAGAGGGGAAACCGGTTTTTTCTTGAAGGTAAGCCGGGATCAATAGTCATTGTAGAATTTGAAAAGGAGACATCCGATGACCTTGAGAAGGCCATATCGGATATGATAAATGAGCTTAAGTCAATACCTTACGGTTATGCATATCCTGTTGTGAGAGGCAGGGACATATCAAAAGTATGGGCGCTGAGAAAAGCCGGGCTTGGAGTACTTGCAAATATGAAAGGTGATCCAAAGCCCGTATCACTTATTGAAGATACTGCTGTAAACGTTGAACATCTGCCGGATTATATTGCAGATTTCGAGAAGATGCTTTCTGCCTATGGAAAGGATGTCGTCTATCATGCCCACATTGGTACAGGAGAATTACACATCAGACCTGTTCTCAATCTGAAAGATCCTGCCGATGTTGAATTATTCCGGACCCTGGGTTTTGAAACTGCAAAGCTTGTGAAGAGATACAGTGGATCGATGAGCGGTGAACACGGGGACGGACGACTGAGAGGAGAATTCATTCCGCTCGTAATTGGAGAACATAATTATAATCTCCTTAAAGAAATTAAAAAGATATGGGATCCTGAGAATATCCTGAACCCGGGGAAAATTACCGATACGCCCCCGATGAATACATCCCTGAGATATATTCCCGGAAAAAAGATCCCGGAAATACAAACAATTTTTGATTTCTCATCAACCGGAGGAATACTCAGGGCTGCTGAAAAATGCAATGGTTCAGGTGATTGCCGCAAGACAAAAGTCATTGGCGGAACCATGTGCCCCTCCTTTATGGCGACCGGTGAAGAAAAGGACTGCACAAGGGCCAGAGCCAATATTCTCAGGGAATTTCTGGATAAGGATGAATCAAATCCATGGGATCACAGGGAGATATACGAAATCCTTGAACTTTGCCTTTCCTGTAAAGGCTGTAAATCTGAGTGCCCGTCAGGGGTGGATATTGCCAAACTAAAGGCCGAATTCCTTCAGCACTGGTATGATAAGCACAGAATTCCACTGCGCACAATTCTTGTTGCATATATAACTACGGTAAACAGGATAGGATCGCTTGCACCTCCGGTATTTAATTTTTTCGTGAGGAATAAGGTAACATCCGGGTTGTTCAAGAAAATTTTAAGAATAGCAGATCAGAGATCCATTCCGGCACTATATAAGTTCACCTTCAGGAACTGGGCCGGAAAAAATCTGAAGCTGATTAATCCTTATGATCCTAAAGGAAAGGTCTGCCTGTTTGTCGATGAATTCACCAACTTCAATGATACGGCCATAGGAATATCGACGGTACTTCTGCTTACAAAGCTGGGATATCGTGTATCAATTGAAAGACACGGGGAAAGTGCAAGAACATATCTTTCCAAAGGTTTTATAAGGTCTGCAAAGAAGATTGCCTGCGACAACATAAAGAAACTATCCGGTATCATAAGCAAGGATATGCCTCTGATAGGAATCGAACCATCAGCGATACTGGGGTTCAGGGATGAATATCCGGAGCTTGCGGATGCTGAGATAAAAGATGATGCCATGAGGATCGCGACCAACAGCTTCATGGTTGACGAGTTCATTTCCCGCGAATACAGGGCTGGCCGGATTACAAGCGCCGCATTCGCTGAAACAGGATCGGAGGTGCTTTTGCATGCCCACTGTCAGCAGAAAGCCGTATCATCTTCTTCATTTACAATTGAAATGCTTTCCATTCCAAAGAACTTTAAGGTCAGGGAAATACCTTCGGGATGTTGTGGTATGGCAGGATCCTTCGGGTATGAAAAAGAACATTACGAACTCGCAACAAGTATCGGTGAAATGGTGCTGTTTCCTGAAGTAAGGGCAGCGGGAAGCGATGTGATTATAGCAGCTCCCGGTACAAGCTGCAGACACCATATTAAAGATGGTACAGGTAGGATCGCGATGCATCCGGCAGAGATACTGTACAGGG
>CAYPHL010000029.1:20211-22374 GCA_964410385.1 uncultured Rikenellaceae bacterium
AGGATCAGATACTGAGACTGAATTTGTCGATGTCTTTGAGAACAGGGAAGTTTTTACGGAATTTTTTAAGCTCGGGGATTGAAATTTCTGCAGTGATTGTACAAGCTGTATTTTTTCCTGCGGATGCCATTATTTCGCCGCGGGGACTAATGATAAGAGAATCTCCTGAATATGAGATGCCCATTCCGTCCTTCCCTATCCTGTTTGCCCCGGCAACATAGCATTGATTTTCGAGAGCACGGGCTTTAAGAAGGGTCATCCAGACATCTCTTCGTGGCTGAGGCCAGTTTGCTGAATTAATAAGCAGATCATAATTATTTGTATTACTGCTCCAGACAGGGAACCTTAAATCGTAACATACTTCCGGAAATATCCTTACCCCCCTGAAAGAAAATGTAATACGTTTTTTACCGGGACAGAAATTCAAGTGTTCACCTCCCATGCTGAAAAGGTGTCGTTTATCATAGTATTTTGATCTGCTGTCATGTGCCACAAAAACCCATCGGTTGTAAAATTTCCGGCCCGATCTTACAATATAGCTGCCACAGATACCGCACAATCTTTTCTCCGAGATGCTTTTCAGCCACCCGTAGGTTTCACCGTCTGACAATTCTCCATTCTCAGCGGTATTCATTGTAAAACCTGTACTGAACATCTCAGGAAGGATAATGAGGTCGGTATTGCTGTCAAGTTCCGATATCATCTTTTCAAGGATAGCGAAATTTGAAGTTTTATCTTCCCATACTGTATCAGGTTGTAAGATTGACAATTTCATAACAAAACGATTGTGAAAAAAAAAAAGTACAGGCTTCATTTTACCTGTACTCAATATATTCAGGGCCTTCAGGCTATTGTTGCGATTTCATTGAACTATAATAGTCATTGAATATGCCTTTAATCAGAGGTTTATAATATAGCCAGAAAAACCTTCTTGGGTCATCCGGTCTGCTGGAATACAGTAATCCCTTCAGCTTTTCGAAGCCTTTGAGTCGTGCGGTACAGTAAGCAATATCCTTGCTGGTAAAATCTCCTGAGAAATAATAAGTTCTTTTATTCAGAGGTTCCTGAATTACAGCAGGAAATTCATTATCAAGGGAGTTTTGAGAAAGTAATGTATCGCCAACACTGTTTGTGGAAATCCTGAATTTTGAAATAACATTGTTTTCCATTGGGTCAATAATATCGAACCACTGGTCGAATACAACCATTTCAGGCAGATTCCATCCCGCTGAAAAGGATGGTTCGGTAATAATGTCCGGCATGGGTTTAATAAGATGAGTACCTTCTTCAAGGACAATAACAGACCTTTCCTGGAGCAGAACAATACCCGCTTTCGTAAAGGACCAGGGTTTCTGATACTGTTTCCTGTACATGGTAGTCAGCCATACAGGAAAATCATTGCTGGTCGAATCAAGCGAACTGAAGTACTTTCCTGTCCACCCTGTAAATTTCAGGCCAAGTCGTTCCTGGGCTCTGAATGATTCATATTCAGCGGTGGGATAATCGAATGAGTTGTACTCCATTACAACCAGCTTATTCCTGTCTTTCATCTCTTTTATAAGCAGGTTGTCATTATTATTCAGTCCTCCATAGATCTTCCTTGTTCTCCTGGTTTGTGAAAAGGCCTGATACCATTCATTAAAAAACACACCATATGTATCTGCTATATATATTGCATCAGCTTTTTCAGGTAGTTCTTTCAGATCAGCAAGCCTGTATTCATTTCTGTCCCACAGTTTCTTCTTCAGGGGACGCGTGGGGATAAATCCGTAATAATCTTTCCGGTATGAAAAGCTATTCTTCTTATCCTTCTTAACAAATCTGTCATTTGTAAGTATCCAGTTAAATGACTTATGCTTTTCACGGTTGATTGATGGAACTGTCTTATCGACAATTATGATATCCATGGGTTTCTTTTCCATGAATGTCCATTGAAGCAGGTTGATAACAGGCAGAATAAGTAATACTGCCAGTATTATTAATACAATTAGCAATGGTTTTTTCATAACTGAAATACGGTCTGAAAGAAATTCAAAAACAGTAAACTATTGTAAGTCCTTTTACTATCACAAATTCAGCAGTTAAAAGTATTAAATTTTTTTATAAGTTGTCATATTTAAAGCAATTTAGTGAAAAATATTTAATTAACAATGTTAGTAACCG
>CAYPHL010000029.1:22474-39332 GCA_964410385.1 uncultured Rikenellaceae bacterium
TTTTACGTAAACTTAATTAATATGTTGCCCAACCAACCTCTTGCAGAAAGGTTAAGGCCCAGGGATCTTGATGAGTTTTGCGGACAGGAACACCTTGTAGGAAAAAATTCGGTTCTAAGAAAGCTTATCGAATCAGGAAATATACCTTCTTTTATATTATGGGGCCCGCCTGGTGTTGGAAAAACAACCCTTGCGTGGATCATTGCAAACACCCTTAAAAGGCCTTTTTACCATCTTAGCGCCGTGCATTCGGGGGTAAAAGATGTAAGAGAGACAATCGAAAAGGCCCGCAAGCAGCAATTCTTCAATCAGCCTAATCCTATCCTTTTCATTGATGAAATACACCGGTTCAGCAAATCTCAGCAGGACTCGCTTCTCAGTGCTGTTGAACAGGGGATTATCACACTCATTGGTGCCACCACAGAGAATCCTTCATTTGAAGTTATCTCCCCTCTCCTTTCACGCTGCCAGGTCTTTGTAATGAACCCTCTCGGCAAGGAAGAACTGACCGGATTACTGGACCGGGCCATTAAGAAAGATCCCTACCTTGCCGGGTTCAACATTGAAATAGCTGAATACGAGGCGTTATTAAGAGTCTCGGGAGGAGATGCACGTAAGCTTTTCAACGCCCTTGAACTGGTTATATCTTCCGAATCAACAGAAGAGAGTGAGGAAAGAATCATAATTACCGATGAAAAGGTGCTTTTGCATGTCCAGAAGAACCTTGCCATGTATGACAAGAAAGGAGAACAGCATTATGATATTATATCCGCATTTATCAAATCCATGCGCGGAAGCGATCCGAATGCTGCAGTCTACTGGCTTGCCCGGATGGTTGAAGGAGGCGAGGATCCGAAGTTCATTGCCCGCAGAATGGTGATACTTGCAGCAGAAGATATAGGAATGGCCAATCCCAATGCACTGCTTCTTGCTCAGTCGTGTTTCGAGGCAATCAATGTCATCGGATGGCCGGAATCCAGGATAATCCTTTCGGAAGCAGCCGTTTATCTGGCAACATCGCCAAAAAGCAATTCATCATATATGGCTATTGAGGCTGCTATTGAAGCTGTGAGGGAAAAAGGCGATCTCCCTGTACCCCTTCATATAAGAAATGCACCTACAAAGCTTATGAAAGATCTCGGGTATCATAAGGATTATAAATACGCCCACAGCTATGAAGGCAATTTCGTTCCTGATGACTTCCTTCCCGGGGAAATAAAAGGAACAAAGTTTTATGACCCCGGGACCAATCCCAGAGAAGATGAGATGAGAAAAAAGCTGTCTGCTTACTGGAAAGGATTTTATGATTATGACAAAAAGTAATTTTTATTTCATAATGTCACCACAAAAGCATTATTTTTACAATTACTATAAACTTAATTTGATTAAAATGAAAAAGATTTATTTGATTTTAGCATGTCTGATTTCATCTCTGATGATAAACGCCCAGTCGCTGAATGACATTGTAAAGAATTATACTACAGCCAACAAGCTTGACCAGGTCGCAAATAAAAAGAGTATAAAAATCACTGCAAAGATGTCCATGATGGGTATGGAAATGCCGATGGAAATATGGATGAAAAATCCCAACAAGATCAAGTCGGTAATGAATATGAATGGCCAGGAGATCATCCAGGTATATGATGGTGAAAAAGGATATTCTGTCAATCCTATGACCGGATCTTCACAACCGGTTGAAATGGGTCCCGATGAAGTAAAACAGCTTCTGCGGAATAATAATTTCGAGAATATGCTTGACAAATACCTGAAGAATGGTCAGCTTGAAGTAGCCGGGGAAGAAGCAGTTAACGGCAAACAAACTGTAAAGATCAAAGCCACAATTGAACCCGGTACAGTAAGCAACATGTATATTGATAAAGCAAGCTGGCTTCTTGTAAAGCAGACAATGGATGTAACACAGGGCGGAATGCCTGTAACCATTGAAACATATCCTTCAGATTACAAGGAAATAAACGGTTTGATCATGCCGATGAAAACCACCACGTCTGTCAGCGGTATGGAAATGGTCATCAATTTTACAAATGTCGAAGTTGACATTCCTATGGATGACAGCATTTTCAAATTGAAGTAAGATTCGTAAAGACGCCCAATTAGGGATCATATGTAGAGACACCCAATTAGGGATCATATGTAGAGACGCCCAATTAGGGATCATATGTAGAGACGCCCAATTAGGGCGTCTCCTGTAAAGAGGCGCCCAGATTGGGCGCCTCCACAATGCAGCCGGCCTGTAAGCCGGGTTCTGTACGGTTCAGGTATCTGCGAAAGAAATTTAAACCGTTTCCCGTCATTTATCTTGTCATGCCATTGCTGGCATGATCATACGATCTACCCCCCGGCGTCGGACGAGCAGCCCTTAATGCCGGTATACATGATCTTTCAACCCATGAGGCGTACGGCTTCCCATGTCACCATGGGAACCGGTAAGCTCTTACCTCACCTTTTCACCTTTACCGGACAAAACCTGACGAAGGCGGACCTTCGATGGCTTTACCCGGAAGTAATTCTCTGTTACACTTCTATACCCTCGCGGATATCTACCCGTTAGGTAGCATGGTGCTCTGCGTTGCCCGGACTTTCCTTCCCGCATGAAGCGGGACGACGGAACAGCCTGCTGCAATGCAAAATTACTAAATATTACAATTGTGCGCATAAAAATTTATTTGGTTATTTTTGCCGGGCTTTATGACAATGGAAATTAAAAAAGGCATTATAAACATTGATGATTACGATTATGTCCTTCCCGGAGACAGAATCGCCCAGTACCCTGTAGCTGTAAGGGATGCATCAAAACTGCTTGTTTACAGGAATGGCAACATCAGAAGTGACACCTTCAGAAATCTCAGCGAATATCTGCCCCCTCATTCCCTCCTGGTTTTCAACAATACGAGAGTAATCAGGGCAAGGCTCCTCTTTACAAAGAACACGGGATCCAATATCGAAATATTGCTTCTTGAACCCTCAGCACCAGCAGACTATGAGGAGATATTTGCATCACATAATAATGTGGAATGGAAATGCATAATCGGCAATCTGAAGAAGTGGAAGAAAGGAGACCTGTCGATGACCTTTTTGACAAATGGCAGGGAGTATAAAATGACTGCATCAAGAGAAGGCCAGGCAGGTGAAGCCTGGCTGGTAAGATTCAGATGGCATCCGTCTGATATCAGTTTTGCTGAAGTAATAGGATGTGCCGGTCATATTCCCCTTCCACCATACGTAAACAGAAAAGATGAAGATACTGATTATATACGATACCAGACTGTTTTCGGAAAAATTGACGGATCTGTTGCTGCACCTACTGCCGGACTGCATTTTACAGAAAATGTTTTTGCGGATATATTAAACAAAGGTATAAGAACGACAGAAATTACACTTCATGTCGGGGCCGGAACTTTCAAACCCTTAAAATCAAAGGATATCAGGGATCATGTCATGCACCGCGAACATTTTTCGGTAAGCCGCGATACGCTTGAAATGCTTCTATCGTTCCATGACAGGATAATTGCGGTAGGAACTACAAGTGTCAGGACGCTTGAAAGCATCTTCTGGCTCGGGACAAAGTCACTTCATTCTCCTTTATCTGAAGAACTTGATCTGTTAACCGGACAATGGGAGCCATATCACACTCAATCAGAAATACAGGTACAGGATGCACTGGATTCTTTGCTGATAAGAATGAAGGCACAGGGGACTGATATAATTCATGCATCAACTGAAGTCATGATAATTCCCGGATACAGGTTCAGGATGATCCGGGGAATGATCACAAATTTCCATCAGCCTGGAAGTACCCTCCTTCTGCTGGTATCAGCATGGGTTGGAGACAACTGGAAAAAAATATACGATTTTGCCCTTGCCAACGACTACAGATTTCTTAGTTATGGAGATAGTTCAATATTAATTAAATAAACATTCACCTATTATTTTAGTTCATTTATCAATAACATTTTTAAAACTTTTGAAATTAATCTGATTTTTCTTTTATTTGTCATTAACTAATCAATATGGACAATAACAGGATTCTTCAACAGATTTATGCCATTTTCGGGGTCTTCATGGTGATGTTCTATTTAGGTGGCGGCATTTTCTTCCTGTTTTTTGCTGACAGGTTCTTCAATTTGAATAAAGCTTTATTGAATATAATGGGAGGAGCCTTTTTGCTTTACGGAATTTACAGGATTTTTGTTTGCTATAAACAGCTGGTCGACGCCTTTATCACAAAAAACAAGGATGAAGATTAAATCTTCGTCCTGATTTCAGTTCACCTGCATTTGTCTTGGCATACACTTTGTTGTAATGTGTAGTGGCAAAGACTAAATTTTAAGTTGATATGAGCATTCTGAAATTAAACAACAAATACATAAGTATTTTCGCCCGGAGAATATCAGGGTCATTCTTCGGAAAACTTACCGGATGGAACGGAATTCTCAGTTCCTTAATGATTGCAGCTACTATAATATCAATGATCACATTCAACTCATGTGTAAGCGGAGGTACTGCGACTGATGAAACCCCAACCAGAGGTAGTATTAAAATTATAGCCGACGAGTCATTCCAGCCGGTGATTGATACAGAAATATCCACATTTACACAGCTTTATACAAATGCAAAGATCACGCCACGGTATAAACCCGAGGTTGATGTGATAAATGATTTCATGAACGATTCTGTAAAAGTTATAGTCACAAGCAAAAAACTTACTGAAGATCAGATCAGATATCTCAGGGATAGTCTGATTGTTGCCCGTACCATAACTTTCGCTTTCGATGGACTGGCCCTGGTTACAAATAAGGAAAATAAAGATACCCTGCTCAAATACGAACAGGTACGTGACATATTCCTGGGAAAAGCCGTCTCGTGGAAAGATCTTGATCCAAAATCGAAGCTTGGAGATATCCGTGTAATATTTGACAACACAAAATCAGGTAATATCAGGTTCTTCAAGGAGCTTTTTGAAATAACTGAAGCATTACCAGGTAATTTTTATGCAGTTAATACCAATCCGGAGGTAATTGATTTTGTCTCAAGGAATCCTGATGCCCTGGGAATTGTAAGCGTGAACTGGATGAGCGACAAAGATGACCCGGCAAGTCTGGCTAACCGGAAAAGAATAAATATCCTGGGCATATCCCGCCCCATTCTTGATGACGGATCATATTACCGTCCCGACCAGGGATGGATTTATGATAAATCCTATCCCTTTGTGAGAGAAGTTTATCTTATAACAAGGGAGACATTTAAAGGACTTGGAGCAGGATTTATTCAATGGGCAACAGCTGAACAAGGCCAGAGAATAGTTCTGAAATCAGGACTTGTTCCTGCTACAATGCCTATAAGGCTGGTGCAGATCAGGAATGAGTAGTTTGGAGTTTGGAGTTTGGAGTTTGGAGTTTGGAGTAAATATTGAGTGGTGGGTGAGTAGGTGCAGGTGGTGAAAAGAATTAAGGGTATTAAACAAATTGACAAAAAATATTAAATAAATAAGTTTAAGAAAAGAGTAAAAAGAAAAATTAGTAATATTGACCTCAAATAAAAAAACAGCTATGAGACGTTCTATTTTTACCAAAGGTTTATTTCTGGCAGGGTTACTGGCAGGATTAATTTTCAGCAACATCCGGGCACAGGACCTTGCGACTGCGTTGCGACTGACCAAAAGCGAACAATATGACAAAGCCGGCGAGATGCTCCAGCAACTGATCCAGAAAGAACCTTCAAATGCCAAGAACTTTTATTACCTTGGTGAAAATTTTCTGCTGGATTATTATGCAGATACAATTTCCAATTCATTCAGTCTTGCAACAAATACAGCAAAGGAAACTTTTCAGAAAGGTGTAAATGCTAATCCGAATGATCCTCTGAACTACATAGGGCTTGCCAAGGTTGCCGTTTATCAGGGAGATGAAAAGACAGCTTCAGAAATGCGTGCTAAAGCAAAGAGTTTTCTTCTTCCTTACAAAAACCTGAAAAAGATTAGTCCCCCTGCAAAGGATTATGCATTTGCGCTGGCAAAGATAGCTGAGACTTATATAAAGGAAAAGACGGTTGACACTGCTTCCGCCTTACCACTTATAAGACAGGCTGTTAAAATTGATTCCAAAAATCCGGAGATTTACCTCATAGCGGGTGATATCTATATTCTGGCTAATGACGGATCAAATGCAATAAAAAACTATAATCTTGCCCAGTTTGCAGATCCGAAATCACCCACAGCCAACATGAAAATAGGAAGTATTTATGTCAGAGGTAAAAGTCTGAATGCTGCTATCCCCTATTTTGAAGAAGCTATAAGCCTTGATCCCAATTATGCACCGGCATACAGGGAACTCGGGCAGCTTTACTGGATGGCCCAGAGGCTGGAACAGTCAAAATCGAATTACAAGAAGTATCTTGAACTTAACGAAGGTAATATACCTGCCCAGACACGTTATGTGAATGCATTATTTTATGCGGGTGACTATGATGAAGTCATCAGGAATGTTGAAGAGATACTTGCTGTAGATAAATCCAGGGCATATATGAACCGTCTTGCCGGTTACTCGAGCTTTGAAAAGAAAAATGCCGATTACGACAAAGCCTTCACCTATATGGAAGAGCTTTTCAAAGCACTGCCTGCTGACAGGATCCTCTGGAAAGACCATCATTATATGGCAAGGATCCTTATGAGAAAAAACCAGAACTTCACCAAGCTTGCCGATGAGCTTGCCAGCCTTCAGGGACAGCTCGAAAAAGAACAGAGTAAATATACATCAGCTCCGGCTGCAACAAAGCCGAAACTGAAGCCGGCTCTGGATGAGCTGACAGCAAAGGTTGAAGCTGCCAAAACCAATGTCGACAAAGCAAACCTGGAAATCGACAGGGGATTCAGTGAATATGAAAAGGTACTTGAAATGAAACCCCAGGATAAAGGTCTTCTCAGCGAGATGGCATCAAACTATTATAACTTTAAACGGTACGATAAAGCTGCAAAGACCTGGGCTAAGCTTATTGACCCGGCAAATGAAAAAGTTGAGGACTATATGCAGATCGGACGTGCATACTATATCGGAGAAAAATACAAATCAGCCGACTCAGTTTTCAGTCTGGTTATCCAGAAGGATCCGAAATATCTCCCGGCATATACATATATTGCCCGTACATATTCAAGGATGGATCCTGATTCCAAAATGGGTCTTGCAAAACCAAAGTTTGAGAAGCTTCTTGATGTGGCAAAATCAGATTCACTGAAGAATGAAGACAGTATGGTCGAAGCATTGAAATATCTGGGTTATTACTATATGTCGAAGGATGAATACAATGTATCAAGAGATTACTACAACAGGCTTATCAACCTGAATCCTTCAAACAAAGATAACAAGATTGCCGGTTATAACGGAATCGGACTGATTGAGTTACGACTGGCAGGTTCTGAAAAAGTCAATGAGGCACGTCTGCCTTTCCTTTCAAGATCTGCTTCAGCTTATGAACAGATACTTGCCTTAGATGCGAATAACGCATCGGCAAAGAATCAGATCAGCTATATACGTGAATTTGAAGCTTCGGTAAGAAAAGGTATCAATCCCAATGAAATAAAAGGAGTTATAAGGGATGCTGCTTCAAAGCAGCCGATAGCCTATGCTTCTATCAGGGTAAAAGATACTGCTGCTGAAATGATGTCAAATACCAGAGGTGAATTCAAATTTGAAATTCCCCAGGGGTCTGAATTTCTGCTTATTAGCGCCAAAGGATATTCAACCAAGGAAGTACCTATTACAAAATCGAGGGTATATAATGTTTCTCTGGAAAAATAATACTCTGAAGACAAAAAAGAAAGTTTCGGGAACTTAGAAATTATTTTTTGTGACTTAATATATGTTTTTGATAAAGAATATTAATAAACTGCTAAAAGTTTAATAATATTCTTTTTCCTAATAAAAACAAAATTGAAAATTTATATATTTGCGAATCATTAAATCTTAAACCTAAACAAATCGATAAAAATGAGTAAACAAGGAAGTTCGTTCAAAGATGCGTTGCAAAACATTTTTGCAGTAAGTGCTATTTTAATAGCTTTTGTGGTATCCTATTTGTTGTTCGTCAATGTAATGGGTAATCCGGTTAATTTTGAAGGAGGTAATCCGAAAGGACATGCTCTTGAGGGAAACTATCTTGGAATTATTTACAAAGGTGGTTTCATTGTTCCGATTCTTATGACCTGTGTGCTTACACTTATTATTTTCGTTATTGAAAGAATAATCACCCTTTCAAGGGCAAAAGGAAAAGGCAGGTTGAATACATTCATCAAACAAATTCAGACTCTGCTTGAGCAGGATAAGATTGAAGAAGCAATTGAAGCATGTGACAAACAGAAAGGATCTCTTGCCAATGTAATGAGAGCAGGTCTGGCGCGTTACCGCGATCTACAGGCAGATAAAGAACTTGAAAAAGACCAGAAGATCCTGTCAATCCAGAAATCATTTGAAGAAGCTACAGCTCTTGAGCTTCCGATGCTTTCAAGAAACATGGTTATCTTCTCCACACTTGCATCAGTATCAGTGCTTATAGGGCTGATCGGAACTGTTCTCGGAATGATCAGGGCGTTCGCTGCTCTTGCACAATCCGGAGCTCCCGATGCACTTGCTCTTTCACAGGGTATTTCCGAAGCACTTGTAAATACTGCTTTCGGTATTACGGGTTCAACCCTTTCAATTCTTGCTTTCAACTATTTCTCATCAACAATCGACGGTTACAATTTCAAAATTGACGAAGCAGGTTTCAGTCTGACACAGAACTTTGCTGCTTCACTGAAAAGCAAGTAGTATTGAATCTTTTGGTTAAATAAATAAAATAAGAAAAGATGCCAAAGATCAAATTACCAACAAAGTCGCCCAGGATTGACATGACGCCGATGGTTGACACATTTGCTGTTATATTGATTTTTCTTATGTTAACAGCAACAATGAGTTCACCTGAACCTGTCACTGTCAGTACACCCTATTCAATATCAGAGAAACCAACTCCTGATTTTAATGCGATGACATTCCTTCTCTCCGCTGATGGTAAAGTATTTATGAACTTCGATAACGGACCCGATACCCTGTTAAAATTCAGACCAAAAATCCTGGATGAAATGGGAAAAAGATACGGAATTGAGTTCACAGATGCTGAAAAAAGGGAGTTTGAAAAATATCCATCCTCCATGGGAGTACCTATAGGACAGATGAAAGCTTTTCTGGATGCGAAAGATGCTGCTGCCAGAAAAGAATTCAATGTGGGAATCCCAATGGATTCAACTGATAACCAGCTTGCTATGTGGATTCAGTATGCCCGTACAGTAAATCCTAATATTCAGGCTGTTGTCAGGGGTGATACACAAACTGAATTCCCCGTTGTAAAGAGAGTACTGGATATCCTTCAGGAACTGAATGTTAAAAGGTTTAGCCTGATTACCAGTCTGGAAGCAGCCAAAATTAACCTTGAAGAAATACAACAGTGACATGGCAGAAATAATTCAACAGGAAAAAGGCAAAGGAGGAGGTAAGAAAAGGGCGAAAAGGATCATTCCTCATATGGATATGACCCCCATGGTTGACCTCATGATGTTATTGATAACCTTCTTTATGCTCACAACTTCGATGGCAAAAGCCAAGGTTATGGACATCACCCTTCCGGATAAAATAACTGATCCGAATCAGGAAGCACCAAAGATCTCAGCCAGCCGTACACTGAATATTATTCTCGGTCCCGAGAATAAAATATTCTGGTACCCCGGCGGTGTAAAACCTGAAGAATACAATAATCTGCCTCCGTTAATGGAAACAGATTTCAGCCCCACAGGTGTTCGTCAATTACTGCTTGAAAGGAACAGAGCTCTTTTCAGAAAGATCGCTGATTTCAATCAACAGGTCATTACAGGTAAAATAGATATCTCGCAGGATTCGCTTGCGGGAGCAATCAGAAGTCTGAAGAATGTCGACGATACCGGACCAATTGTGCTTATTAAAGCTTATAAAGCAGCCAATTACGGGAATTTTGTAGATATCCTTGATGAAATGAATATCTGCGGAATTGCCCGTTATACGTTTGTTGACATCGCATGGTATGAAGAAAAGATGGTGGAATTCGCCGTGGGTGGCGCTTCTGCATCATCCACAACTTCATCCAATTAACCCGTAAACCAAGATGAAGATGGCAAAAGAAATACTGAAGGCTCCGGCATTTGATGACATAGTGTTCGAGAACCGAAACAAGGAGTACGGAGCTTACAGACTGCGTAAGAAATATAAACGCAACGTGCTGATAGCATTGTTAATTGGCATTGCTATTATGTCGACTGTGATCATCACACCATACCTGAATGCGAAAGCTGCTGAGAGAAGCCAGAAGCGTACAGAAAGGCAGGTTGAGATTCAGATGGAAAATCTCGACACTCCCAATGAAGCAGTCGCACCACCACCACCTCCTCCACCACCTCCACAGGATGTCGTTCAACAGGCAAGATATGTACCTCCGGTTGTTGTTGACTCGGTTAAACCTGAAGAAGCTACACAGCTTATGACAGCTGACGAAGCTCAGGTCGAAGTCAAGAATGAAGAGGTAGTCGAGTTTGTAGAAGAGATCAAGGAAGAGGTACAGGAAGAAGAACCGGAACCCGAACCGTTCGTTGTTGTTGAGGAAATGCCGATGTTCCCCGGCGGGGATGCTGCACTCCTGCAATATATCGCCGAACATACAAACTACCCGGAAGTTGCCAAGGAAAACAATATCCAGGGAAGGGTAATCGTCAGGTTCTGCGTAACATCAAAAGGTGGTGTAAACCAGGTTAGTGTTCTTAAAGGCGTTGATCCTGAGCTTGATAAAGAAGCTATCAGGGTAGTTGAATCACTTCCTGCATTTAAGCCCGGTAAACAGGGTGGAAAACCGGTCCCTGTATGGTACATGGTACCTATTACCTTCACGCTTAAATAACATCATTTTTATGATTATATATAAGAGGCGCCTTTAAAGCGCCTCTTTTTTTTTGGAGATATAATAGTCAGAAATTCATTTGTAGAGACACGCCATGGCGTGTCTCTAGTCTCTAGATTTTTAATTCCTGCATAAGGATTTTGACAAGTTCCCCGATATCCTCCTCCTTCGTATCCCATCCTGTCATTATCCTGTACTCTGAGGTCTTTTCATTCCATGGGTAAAAGAAATATTTCCTGCAGACCTTTTCGGCAACCTGCCGGGGCATTATAACAAAAATACCATTAGCCTGGACAGGCTGTGTAATTGTTATTCCCTTAACACTGCTTATCTTTTCAGCAAGAACCGACGCCATTGTGTTGGAATGTGAGGCACACTTCTTCCAGAGGTCATCCCTGAAATATGCTATATACTGTGCAGAAATGAACCTCATTTTTGAAGCAAGCTGCATACTTTGCTTCCGGATGTATTTGAAACCTCCGGATAGTCCGCTTTTCAGAAAACAGACAGCTTCTCCGAACATCATCCCGTTCTTGGTTCCTCCGAAGGACAGAATATCAACACCTGCATCTGTGGTGAAAGCTTTGAAAGGCAGATTAAGTGAAACTGCTGCATTGGCAATCCTTGCTCCATCCATATGAAGCAATAAGCCATGTTTATGAGCAAAATCTGCAATTTCTCTTATCTCTTCCGGTGTATATACTGTCCCCATTTCGGTAGACTGTGTTATGGAGATGACCTTTGGCTGTGAATGGTGTTCAAAATCAAAGCCGTGCATATGTTTTTCAACAGATTCCGGTGATATTTTTCCGTCTGCCGAATCGACTGTAAGTACTTTACATCCTGTGAATTTTTCAGGTGCCCCGCATTCATCCTGTTCAAGGTGGGCTGTTGAAGCAGTAATCACGGAATTCCACGACCGTGTCACACCAGAAAGGCTTAAGACATTTGCAGCAGTTCCCGTGAATACAAAAAATGTCTCGGTTTCAGGTCCGAGTTGTTCCTTAAAAATTTCCATCGCCTTCTCGGTGAACCTGTCATATCCGTAACCGATTTCATGACCTTTGTTTGCGGCCCGGATCTCATCCATTATCAGAGGGTGAACACCGGCAGTATTATCACTGGCAAATCCGAATTTTATTTCCATTTATAAATTATGTTAAAAAAAGTAACCGCAAAGAGCCCTCAGGTAAAAGAATGTGGCTATACTTTGCGGTCAGAACCTGATTTATTTTGTCTATGCTTTTTTCTTCTTCCTCATTGCCATGAACAGCATAAAGAGTCCGAAGATAAGCATTATAATACCCATTATTATATTAACATTGATCCCCAGCGATTTCTGATACAAACCGCTGTCCGACATTGTTGCAAAGCCGAAAATTGTTACCAATACTCCAAGTATTGTGAACATCAGTCCTATTGGATATCTTATATCTACCATTGTTATTTCCTCCTACCAGAATATTATACTTAAAATTACACATATTACGCCAACGATAACAGCAAGGCCTGCAGGACGTTTATGCCATGGCAGGTGTTCGTCGCTGATACGCGGTGTAAGTGAATAGACAAGTCCTGTCAGTTCCTTTTCGGACTTCTTCTGCTTTGTCATAAGGGTCAGTACCACGGTTACTGTAGTTGCTACAGCGAATGCTATTATTGCGGTCCAGAAATTCTGAGCCATCTCAACCGGATAAGTATGTACAACGCCTATCCATCCTCCTTTGAAAAGTGTATTTGCACCAACAGGTGCGGTAAGACCGTGATGAGTAAGGGCTATCAGGAATCCCGATAGCAGGCCGGTAAATGCAGCATGACCTGTGGTCCTTTTCCAGAACATACCGAGGAAAATAACTGCAAAGAGGGGTGCGTTTATCATTGAGAAGATCGTTTGCAGGAAATCCATTATATTACCGAATTTGCTGGCAATATATGCGGAAGCTATACTCAGAAGCACTCCGACAACAGTTGCTATGCGGCCGACATTAAGATAATGTCTGTCATCGGCATCATGATTATCGGTTCTTTTCCTGATATAGCTCTGATATATATCATAGGTCCATACAGTATTGAAAGCCGAAACGTTCCCGGCCATGCCCGACATAAATGAAGCCAGCAGAGCAGTAATACCCAGACCAAGAACTCCGGCCGGCAGGTATTGTTTGAGCAGCATTATAATTGTATAGTCATAAACAGGTTTCCCGTTTGAGTCAAGGGGAAGAATAAATCCCTTGCCCGGGTCATTCATAAGTACAATTGCTATGATACCGGGAACAATTATCAGGAAGGGGATGAACATTTTTGGTATTGCGCCGATCAGGGGCACTTTTCTTGCGGCAGAGATCGATTCAGCTGCAAAAGCACGCTGGACGATAAGGAAGTTTGTACACCAGTAACCGAAGGAAAGAACAAATCCCAGTCCGAACAGTATTCCGAACCACTCCACCCCCAGCGGGTTGTTTGTGGCTTCAGCAGTATATTTCCATGTTGTCACAAAAGTATCCGGAGCATATCCGGCCGAGGAAGCCATCGGAGCCAGTCCATCTTTGAGTCCTGCCCATCCGCCGACATCTTTCAGGCTTAAAAAAACAAGTGGCAGCAATCCGATCACAATGATGAAAAACTGAAGCACCTCGTTATAAATAGCTGAAGAAAGTCCGCCCAGGTAAGTATAAGCAAGAACGATCATTGCCGATACCCAGAGGCTCAGGTTAAAGTCCCATCCGAGAACCCTTTCGAGCAAAATTGCAAGGGCGTACATTGAAATACCGGAAGCAAGGATAGTCATTACAGCAAAAAGGATTGCATTCAATGCCCTTGTTTTCTCATCGTACCTGAGTTTGAGGTACTCAGGCACAGACCGCGCCTTTGATCCGTAATAGAACGGCATCATGAAGAGAGCAAGGAAGATCATTGCCGGGATTGCTCCTATCCAGTAAAAATGTGTAGTCAGCATCCCGTATTTCATCCCCGAACCGGTCATTCCCATTACTTCAAGAGCGCCAAGGTTCGTCGAAATAAATGCCAATCCTGCAACCCATGCGGGAATGGACCTGCCGGCTTCAAGAAATGCATTGGCATTTTTCATGTATTTTCTAAGGAACCAGCCAATGCCAAGAACAAAAACAAAATAGATTATCATGATCAGATAATCTATCCAACTCATATCAACTTTCATAGTCTAAGGATTTTTGATTTTTATTCATATTTATTAAATAGATTCTTCAAGGATTTATCATCGTTTCAGGGCTTAGTAAAAATACATTTTAAATCGGTTTTTAAAATGACCGGCTTAATTAATTATCAGATTTTTTTAAATATTTTTTTTAATCTTGTAGAATTCTTTGCACAAAACATCTGTTGAAGACAAGGTATTTCATATATATTTCCTTCAAAGGAACTTCTTATCACGGATGGCAGGTTCAGCCAAATTCGGTGACTATCCAGAAAATCATTGATAATGCCCTTAGCACAGTGTTTAATGAAGAAATATCTGCGACCGGTGCCGGCAGGACTGATACCGGTGTACATGCACTGGTCTTTTGCGCACATTTTGACAGTAATTCCCATGATCTGGCGGAAAATAAAAACCACATTTTCAGACTTAACAGATACCTCCCGAAAGATATCTCGATAACAGGTATTTACAAGGTCAAAACTGAAGCACATGCGAGGTTCAGCGCTGTTTCAAGAACATATAAATATTATATTACAAGGATTAAAGATCCCTTTCTTGAAGATTCATCATGGTTCATTCATGGCAATATTAACGTGAATATAATGAACAGAGCCTGTATGATCCTAATGAAATATTCTGATTTTACAAGCTTCAGCAGGCTTCACACTGACGTTAAGACGAATCTGTGTACAATTCATTCGGCAATCTGGGAAGAAACTGACACTTCCCTGGTCTTTACAATCAAAGCCGACCGCTTTCTGAGGAATATGGTAAGAGCAATAGTTGGTACAATGACAGATGCCGGGACAGGAAAAATAAGTCTGGAGGAATTCGAAAACATTATTCTGGCAAAGGACAGGTGCAGGGCAGGACAATCAGCTCCTGCCAGGGGATTATTCCTTACGGATATTGAATACCCCCCCGATATATTTATCAGAGTTCAGGGTCGTTCCAGATTTCCCAAGACCGGTCAGCCTGGGAATGAAGCATTTTAAGCCCGGTAATAATTGTGCACCCCCTCTCCTTTCCGGCTTTCAGAAATGATGTGTATTCGGGATTATAAACAAAATCGAAAAGGATGTGTTTCTCATTCAAAAGTTTAAAATCAATATCAGGTCTTGTTGAAATATCAGGATACATGCCAAGCGGAGTTGTATTAATGATCAGACCGGCATTTCTGTAATGATCCTCTGTCAGATCGTTGTAAGACAGGATGTCTCCTTTTCGCGTCCGTGATACGAAAGTGACATTCAATCCAATTTGCCTCATCGTCCAGGCTGCTGCCTTCGAGCTTCCTCCGGTACCCAGAATAAGTACATTTCTTATATTACCCTTCAGGTACGGTAAAAGTGAGTCTCTGATACCCGTTACATCAGTATTATAGCCATAAACCTGAATATCATTCCCTGTCCTCCTGAATTTTAAAACATTGGCTGCACCTATTTCATCGACTGAAGGTTCCGTCACATCGACATATTTCAGTACTGCGGTCTTATGTGGAATTGTGACATTCAGCCCGTACAGTTCCGGATTGCCTGCAACAAGTCCGGGTAACAATTCAATGTGCTTGAGCGGGTAATTGTCATAAAAACAGTCATTTAAATTTTCCCGCGAGAATTTTTCAGCAAAGTATTTTTGTGAGAAAGAATGACCGAGAGGATATCCGATAAGTCCGAATTTTCTCATTATAAATAAGGTATAAGGAAATTACTGATTCCCTTCAGGTCGTCATCAATTGTTTATCAGTTCATCGGGAAGAAACTGGAAGAAAGTATCTCCCCTCAGGCCGAGTCTGAGTGATTCCAGAGGAATTATCTCATTTGGGGCTATATTGCCGAGATTCACATTTGCCCCGAAATGTTTTATGAACCATGCCTGTTGGGATTTCAGGGGGGCCTCCCAGATTACGTTTTCAAGCTTCACATGTTCGGAAATTGCTTCAATGATCTTATTATTTATTGATCCGTCTTCGTTGTAGATACCTGTTGTTCCTGATTCCCTGGCTTCGGCAATTACCTTTGATGATCCGGCATCCAGCTCGGCTTTCATCATTGCAACCCACTGATCGGGTGTATAAACAACCTCTTTCTTCTTTGAACCCACCTCTGATATTACTTTCCCGCGACGGGCAAGTGTCCGTATATATTCCAGCTTTCTGGAATGATCAATATCATATGAGCCGTCAGATACTTCAACTAATTCAATATCATTACTGTCGAGAAATTCAATGAATTCTCTGAACATATTACGGATAATAAAGGCTTCGAAAAGTGTACCCCCGAAATAGGGTATAACCCCTTGTTTTTTATAGATTTCAATCTTCTTTTCAAATCCAGGGGTAATAAGTGAAGTACCGAATCCAAGCTTGACAAAATCAGTGTATTCACTGCCGACCGACATGAAATCTTCAGCTTCCCTGATGCTTAAGCCCTTATCCATTACCATTGTGAGGCCGGAATTCCGTGGTTTCAACGGACGTTCCGGTAAAAACGGAAGAACAGTTTTCATAGTTCAGTTTAAATAATTGTAATGATTCTAACTTTTATAATTCATATCCTTTGTGTATCCTTTGTGAATCCTTTGTGCGGCTTTGTGGTTAATTATTTTTATAACCACAAAGGATCACTAAGGTTATCACTAAGGGACACAAAGGAATGCAATTAATTAAGTAAATTTAAGAATTAAACAGACTAAGGTAAGAATTTTTCTCCT
>CAYPHL010000030.1:0-3652 GCA_964410385.1 uncultured Rikenellaceae bacterium
ATCTCATTCTGATTTTTATTTAACATCATACTCTGGTTGAGAAGTTAAAAATCATTCGAAACCGGGGAAATTTAAATTTTTCAGTTATTTCAGGCAGACCGGTATTTCTTTATCTTTGCAGCCAAAGTCTGTAATATGATTATCGAAAAAGAGGATAGACTCATTCTGCTGACAAATGACGATGGTCTGTATGCTGCCGGATTGAAGACCCTTCTGGAGGTAATGGAGGAATTTGGCAAGGTGATCCTTGTTTCTACCCTTGAAAGCCAGTCGGGAATGTCACAGGCTCTTACCGTTAAAACTCCCTTGAGGGTTAAGCTGCTGGAAGAGAATGATAAACACAGGATATATGCTTGTAACGGTACTCCTACTGACAGCGTAAAGCTTGCAGTAAACCAGTTGCTGGAAAGGAAACCTGATTTTGTTGTCTCAGGAATTAACCACGGAGCGAATGCATCGGTTAGTGTATTATATTCCGGAACAATGGCTGCAGCCCTGGAAGGTTGCCTGTACGGGATCACCTCCGTGGGATTTTCTCTAAACAGCTTTTCTCCGGCTGCAGATTTCTCGGTATGCAGGGATTTTATTCGTATTGTTATGAATAATCTGGCATCGGAACCACTTCCTCCCGGAATATGTCTGAATGTAAATATCCCGGCAGTAAAGCGGGAAGAAGTAAAAGGTCTTCTTATCTGCCGGCAGTCAAAAGGCAACTGGAAAGAGGAATTTGAAAAGCGGAAAGATCCTATGGGAAAAACCTATTACTGGCTGACCGGTTTCTACAATAACCATGAACCTGATGCTGAAGATACCGACGAATGGGCTCTTAAGAATAATTATGTTTCGGTAGTCCCCGTATCTGTCGATATGACGGCGCATTCCTATATAGATACTCTTAAGAAAAGGATGAGGCAATGACTTTTACCGGAAAATTCGATAAAATATCAACCGGCGTGATTTCTGGCTTGTTGCTGCCATTTATGATCGCCATCATTATGTTCCTTTTTTCAAAGGGCGATCCGTCTTTAAAAGAGTGGATCGGGAAAATTCTCACTGCCGACATTGTAAGTAAGATCATTACCCTTTGTGTGTTCCCAAATGTCCTGATATTTTTGCTTTTTAATCATTTTGATATGCTGCGTGCTTCAAGGGGAGTACTCGGTATTACTATTGCATGGGCAGTGATTGTTTTCGGTAATAAATTGCTGATATGAGGTATTTCATCGTGGCAGGTGAGGCATCGGGAGATCTTCACGGCTCTAATCTTATTAAATCAATTCTTGAAGAAGATAAGGATGCCGGTATAGTCTGCTGGGGAGGCGATCTGATGGAAGCTGCAGGTGCGAAGCTTTTAATGCATTACAGGAATACCGCATTCATGGGATTTCTGGTAATTCTGAAAAATCTGAAGGCAGTACTTATCAATATTTCCCTGTGTAAAAACCAGGTTGCTGAATACAAACCTGATGTGCTTATACTTATCGATTATCCCGCATTTAATTTACGTATTGCAAAATCCGCAAAGCAATCGGGTATAAAGGTATTTTACTATATCTCACCGAAATTCTGGGCCTGGCGCGAAAAAAGAGTGATGAAAGTGAAGAAATGGGTCGACAGGATGTTCATAATATTCCCTTTTGAAACAGAATTTTACAGAAAATACAATATACATGTTGAATACCGAGGTAATCCCCTGGTTGATGAGATTGAAAGCCGGCTCGGATCGCTGCCGGAGAAGAAGGAAATAATTGATATGCTCCAGCTTACTGGTAAGCCGGTTATTGGAATACTCCCCGGGAGCAGGAAAGATGAGATCAGATCCATGTTACCACAGATAATAAAGATCGTAAGCGACTTTCCCGGTTACCACTTTGTAATAGCCGGGGTAAGGAACATACCTGAAAAAATATATACAGAAATTACCGGGAATGCCCCGGTGAAAATTGTGAACGACAAAACCTACGAACTGCTTAAAGTTTCAGAAGCAGCTATTGTGAAATCCGGTACATCAACCCTCGAAACTGCACTGTTTAACATACCACAGGTGGTCTGCTATAAAGGAGATTTTTTTTCAATGCTTATTGCACTGATACTTATTAAGGTGAAGTTCGTATCACTTGTCAATCTCATAGCCGGTTCTGAAATCGTTAAGGAATTACTGGGATATAAACTCAACAGAAAAAACCTTGCTAAGGAACTCTCTCTCATTATTGAAGGTGGACCGAAAAGGGAAAGAATGCTCTCAGATTATCAAATATTAATGGAAAAGCTTGGACCGGCAGGAGCTTCGGGCAGGATTGCGAAGGCGATTGTAAGTGAATTGAGAAAAGGAGACGAAGGGACAAAGTGACGAAGAGCGGGAGAGAAGGAGAGGGGGAGAGAAGGAAATGGGGAGAATGGGAGAATGGGAGAGTGGGAGAATGGGAGAGTGGGGATAACGTAGAATAACCATCTCCACGAATGCCGGGGGCAAGGATGGGTAATCTAATGTCTGTTTAATTATAGATGATAAGAAAGTTATTTTATTCAGCTTTTTTGCTGATTCTTCAGGCCGCAATACTATCAGGGCAGGTTAAGGTTCGATTATTTTCAGCTAATAATTCCGATACAATTGTTTTTACAGTTATATCAGGGCAATACCGTCTGGAGTACTTTCCGTCAGGAGAAGCTCTTCTTGTAAAGGGACAAAAAGGGATAATAGTAAGAAGTGGAGTAAAGCTCGTCATCAAATCATCAAAAGATCACTTCCTGACAATTTCAGATTCCCTTATGATTTCCGGGATTACAGGTGATGACTCATTTACCCTGTCCCCTGATAATTCCGGGAAGCTGACCAGGTATTATTCCGGCGAACTTCGATGCAAATCCGATTTGGGTACCATTCTGTTAATAAATATTTGTGATCCGGAATCTTATATTGCCGGGGTTGTGAAAGCTGAGGGGGGATCGGGCAGGCACCCGGAGTATAATAAAACCCAGGCAGTTATTGCCAGGACATACTTGTACGGACATCTGAAAAGGCATTCGCTTGATGGATTTGATCTTTGTGATGATGTCCATTGTCAGGCTTATAATGGCACTACAGATGATACTTTGATCTTAAAGTCCACGATTGAAACAACTGGCCAGGTTATCGTTGGACCTGACTCCCTTCCTATTACTGCTGCATTCCATTCAAATTGCGGAGGAGAGACTGTCCCTTCGGAAAATCTATGGCTCAGGGGGTACTCTTACCTGAAAAAAGTGAAAGATCCTTATTGTATCTCATCACGGAATTCACATTGGAGTAAAAGCATATCTGTCAGGAACTGGATTGACTATCTAAAAAGATCAGGAATGTCAACCGTGCCGGCTGATAAGGCTATAATGAATTTCAGTCAGCCGGTAAGGATGGTTAACTATAAGACAGGAAATTTCTCAATGCCATTCAATCAGATACGGACAGATCTTGGTCTCAGATCGTCGTTCTTCTCGGTTAAAGTGAAAGGTGATTCTGTCATCCTCAGCGGAAGAGGCTACGGTCACGGCGCAGGGCTCTGCCAGGAAGGGGCAATGGTAATGGCCTCAAAAGGATTTGATTACCGGAAGATAATCGGGTTTTATTATAAGGGTGTAACAATTAAGATTTTCAACATAAATGAGGGCAATTTTA
>CAYPHL010000030.1:3752-24142 GCA_964410385.1 uncultured Rikenellaceae bacterium
TAACTTTGAGCCCTTTGCGCAACCTTAGCACCCTTTGCGGTTAAAAAGGAATATGTGACAGATTACTTTTAAGTGGTTTTTCAACTAATTTTCTTATTTTTGTCAGTCACTTTCCGGTATGTTTGCAATTTTCAGAAAAGAAATAAGTGGTTTTTTCAGCAGTCTTACAGGCTATATTGTTATCATTGTCTTCCTGCTGGTTAACAGTCTCTTTATGTGGATATTCCCCGGAGAGTGGAATATCCTCGACAGCGGATATGCCGGTCTGGATACGCTTTTCTTCCTTTCTCCCTGGGTTTTCCTGTTCCTCGTACCTGCAGTAACTATGAGAATGGTGGCTGAAGAAAAGAGACTCGGGACAATAGAGCTGCTATATTCGAAACCTTTAACCGAGAGAGGAATAATTCTGGGAAAATATTTCGCAGCGGTTTCCCTTGTGATTCTTGCCCTGATCCCATGTCTGACATACTATATTGCGGTATATATTCTGGGAGAAACTCTGGGGAACCTTGACAGTGGTGGTACCTGGGGCGCATTTATCGGATTGTTTTTTCTTGCCGCTATTTATGCGGCTGCAGGAATATTTGCCTCATCTCTTACCGAAAACCAGGTAATTGCATTCATTCTTGCAGTTCTTATATGTTTTGTGTTGTATATGGGTTTTGATTCATTTGCATATATCCCCGGGCTAAAAAACCTGGATGAATTTGTGATAAACCTCGGAATAAATGAGCATTATAAATCTATCAGCAGGGGTGTCCTTGACCTGAGGGATGTGGTTTATTTTATTACCGTTGCAGCGATCTTCATCGAGGCCGCACGTATGGTCCTGGTATCCCGCAAATGGAGAAAAAAGAACTGAGCTATGAATCGAAGGGGGATCAAAGGAGATATCAGGTTGAAGAGCTGGATTCAGTTTCTGATAACAGTTGCATTTATTATAGCTATTGCACTGGTCAGTTCCCTGTTAAGGATCAGACTTGATCTGACCGGAGATAAAAGATATACTCTTTCAGAGCCCACACGTGAAACGCTTGGTAATATTAAAAATGACATCTATGTTCAGGTATATCTCGACGGGGAGATGCCTGTTCCCTTAAAGCGGCTCAGAAGGTCTGTCAGGGAAATGCTTGATGAATTCAGAATCGCTTCAGGGCGGAAGATAGATTATGAATTTATTAATCCTGCAGATACAAAAGATGCAGCGCAAAGAGAAGCTCAGTTCACTGCATTATATAATAAGGGACTGAATCCTGTCAATATCCAGGTCAGTGACGGTGAAGGAGGAAGAACCCAGAAAATGATATTTCCCGGCATGATAATCAATTACAACAATATTGAGGTACCGGTGAATTTCCTGAAAAATAATCCGTCCGTTTCCTACGAGCAGAATATACTACATTCAATTGAAGGCCTTGAATATGAGATGATACAGACTATCGCAACAGTCACATCTGATACAATATATAAAGTAGCATTTCTTGAAGGTCATGAGGAACTGCCGGAAATTGATGTTGCAGATATTACAATTAACCTTGCAAAGTTTTTCACTATAGACAGGGGATCCATAAATTCCCGACCGGGAGTTCTTGATACTTATGCTGCCGTTATTATTGCAGATCCTCTTACAGAATTCTCTGAAACCGATAAGCTTGTACTCGATCAGTACATAATGAACGGAGGCAAAGTTTTGTGGCTTGCAGAGCAGGTGGAGGTTAATTCAGACAGTCTTGTTACGGGAGAAACTGTCGGGCTTTACAGACCTTTGAACATCGAAGATCAGCTTTTCAGGTACGGAGTGAGAATCAATCCCGAAGTGATACAGGACCTTGATTGCATGGTAATCCGGATGTCAGTTTCTGCCGGAGAGCAAAACCAGGTTGTGCCGGCTCAGTGGTATTATTACCCGAAGCTTTATCCCTCTCAGGATCATCCTATAACAAGGAATATTAACAAGATTAAAGGTCAGTTCGTTAATACTATCGACACGGTCGGTCTTGATCCAAAGATCAGAAAAACAATCCTTCTTTCAACATCAGATAAGACAAAAACACTTTCTCCGCCTCTTATTATAAGGCTGAATGAAGCTGGTCAGATTCCCGATGAACAGACATTTAACAAATCCCGCCTGCCTGTCGCCGTCCTCCTCGAAGGTGTGTTCCCATCAGCTTTTAAAAACAGGATGACTGAAAATCTTCTGCCCGACAATGCTATTCAGGTTAAAACTGAAAGCGTTGAAAATAAAATGATTGTAATCGCCGATGGCGATATTATAAGAAATGATGTGAGAAGGCTGGGCACAACCGGTACTCCATATCCGCTGGGGCAGGACAGGGTAACAGGTGAAATGATGGGTAACAGGGATTTCATTGTAAATTGTCTTAATTATCTTGTTGATGATCATGGTATTATGGAGTTAAGATCAAGGGAATTGAAAATGCGGCTGCTTGACCGGACACGAATAAAGAATGAAAGGACCCTGTGGCAGCTCATAAATGTCGCTGGCCCTGTCCTCATTATAATAATTGCCGGCCTGATCTATGCATTCTTCAGAAGAAAGATATACACCAGGCGATGAGGCTTAACAGAATCTTTATTCGTAGAATTCTGATCACTGCAGTGCTCATGGCCCTGGTTATTCTGATTATTTTGATCAGGAACCGGACTCCTTTCGGAAAACCGGACACTAATTTTGCCACCGAGCCTGATAAGGAAATTACATCTGTTGAGATTTCAGACGAAGATCACAGAGTTAAGCTTGTACTGGATGATGGAATATGGAAGGTCAATGGTATGACTGATGCCAGGAAAAGTGGCATAGCATTTCTTTTAAGGGTTCTCCATGAAATCAAAATCAAATCTCCGGTTTCATCTGATCTGTTTGAAACTGAAGTTACTTCGAAAGGGATTTCTCCGGTCATGGTCAGAGTATACGGTAAGAGAAAGCTGCTCAGATCTTTTTATGTTTACAGGACCACCTCGAACAGATATGGAAACATCATGAAGATAAGGGAGAGCTCGGCGCCATTTATTGTGCACTTTCCGGGCTTTGAAGGTGATATAGGTTCGATATTCAATCCTGCAGAACGTTTCTGGCAACCATTTGTTTTGTTCAACCTGCTGCCATCGGAAATATTATCAATTAACCTCGTAAATAACTCAGAACCTTCATCATCATTCAATATCAGAGCAGCTGGAAATTCCTATCGGTTATCTTATGCCGGGAAAGATTTAAGCGGCTGGGATACGTCACGGGTAAAGAGATATATATCATATTATACACTTGTCCCGTTTGAAAGCCTTGCGACTGATTTAAGTGAATCTGAGAAAGCAGGACTCGTTAGTGACAGCGCTGCATATAAGATCTCAGTAACGGGAATTGACGGACATACTACAGCCCTGGAATTATGGCAGCGGACTGTTAATGGCAAAACAGATCCGGACAGGTTGTGGGGTAAAACCAGCGGGAGTAAAGAATATTTAATTATCAGGTATTTCGACATAGATCCTTTGCTAAGGAAAGTTTCATATTTTTTCCCTGAATAATGAACTTTCCCCGGAAGCCGGAAGCCGGAAGTTTCGATCCTCAGTCCTCAACTTCTGACTTCTGACTTCTGACTTCTGACTTCCGACTTAATAACCGTTTAGTTTTAAATTAATTTGAATGAATATTTTTTTTTTGTAATATTGATAGTTCTGAATTGAGCAGGTTTAATGATTCAATTCATTAATAATTAATTATATAGAAAAACTAAGTTCATTAAAATAAATTTAAAAGGGAAATAATATGAAATTTGTTGTCTCCAGTACTGAACTTCTTGGTCATTTGCAGGCTATAAGCAGGGTGATAAGCTCAAAGAATACACTTCCGATCCTTGATAATTTTCTTTTTAACTTATCGGGGAATGATCTGGAAATAACCGCCTCTGATCTTGAGTCAACCCTTATAACCAGGATGAAGCTTGAAAATACCGAAGGGGACGGGATAATAGCCCTTCCGGCAAGGATATTGCTTGATACGTTGAAGGAGTTCTCAGCCCAGCCGCTAACATTTGAGATCAACATGGAAACTATGGCTGTTGTTCTGAGCTCTGAAAACGGGAAGTTCAATCTGATGGGACAGAACGGAATAGATTTTCCGGCACTTCCTGTGATCAAAAAAGACAAAAAATTTTCCTTTACAATTGATGCCGAAGTAATGCTGGCAGGAATTTCAAGAACTCTCTTCGCAACCGCTGATGATGAGCTCAGGCCGGTAATGGGAGGTATTTTTATTGAAGCTTCGACTGACAGGATCACTTTTGTTGCTTCCGATGCTCACAAGCTTGTAAGGTATCAGAGATCAGATGCCCGGGCCGATGATAATGCATCATTCATCCTCCCAAAGAAACCTGCATCACTGTTGAGGAATATCCTTCCGAGGGAGACAGGACCATTTAAAGTGGAGTTTGACACTAAGAATGCTTTCTTTAATCTTAATGATTACAAAGTAGTATGCAGGCTTGTAGAAGGTAATTACCCCAACTATAATTCAGTTATTCCGAAAAACAATCCGAGGAAAGTCACTGTCGACAGGATTGAATTTTATAATACACTTAAGAGAGTATCGGTTTTTTCTAACCAGGCAAGTAATCTTGTTAAGCTTCATCTGACAGGCAACCAGGTAACAGTTTCGGCACAGGATATTGACTTTTCAATTTCAGCCAACGAAAGATTAAAATGCCTTTATGACGGTGATGAAATCGAAATAGGTTTTAAATCAGTTTTCCTTCTGGAAATTCTTGCAAATATATCATCACAGGATGTTATGATCGAGCTCGCGGATCCGACACGTGCAGGACTGTTTCTTCCGGCCGAGACAGAAAACACATCAGAGGATCTGCTTATGCTTCTCATGCCAATGATGATAAATGCCTGATCATTGGAACTGAAACTTAAACGTCCGCTTGTCTTTATTGACCTCGAAACAACAGGAATAAATGTTTCGAACGACCGCATAGTCGAAATTTCGGCACTGAAGGTCAATCCAAACGGGATTGAGCAGTGGTTGACTACACTAGTGAATCCCGGGATCCCCATTCCTCAGAAAGTTACAGCAATACACGGGATCTCTGATTCCGATGTAGCCGAAGCTCCTTCATTCAGGGAGATAGCAAAAACCCTTACATCTTTCCTCGAAGGATGTGATCTGGCTGGTTTCAATGCAATGAAATTTGATATCCCCGTACTCGCGGAGGAATTCCTGAGAGCAAACGTGGATTTCAATTTCCGGAAGAGAAAGTATATCGATGTACAGGTGATATTTCATAAAAAGGAGCAACGTACACTCGAAGCCGCGGTCAGGTTTTACTGCAAAAGGGAACTTGAGGATGCCCACAGTGCAAAAGCAGATACTGCGGCAACTTATGAAGTTTTAAAAGCACAGCTCGATACCTACACTGATCTCGAAAATGATGTTGATAAGCTCGCTGAATTCAGTTCATTCAATAATAATGTCGACTTTGCCGGAAGGATCATTCTCGATGAAAACGGTATTGAGACCTTCAATTTCGGGAAGCATAAAGGAAGACGTGTTGATGAAGTGTTCAGGGAAGAACCTTCATATTATTCATGGATGATGAATGGTGATTTCCCCCTTTATACAAAGAAAATACTCACTGAGATAAAGCTCAGGGCATTCGGCAGCAAACAGACTTAGGATGAAGATCATCTGTATAGGACTTAATTACAGAAAACATGCGGTTGAGATGGGCAGGCCTTTCCCGGCCGAGCCTGTCGTCTTCCTGAAACCGGATTCGTCAATATTAAAGAAAAACAAACCATTTTTTCTTCCTGGATTTTCTTCAATGATCCAGTATGAAACCGAAGTAGTGTTGAAGATAAGCCGTCTTGGCAAAAGCATCCCTGCAAAATTTGCTCACAGGTATTATGATGAAATTACTGTGGGAATCGACATTACTGCGCGCGACATACAGAACCGCAATTCCGCTGCCGGTCTTCCGTGGGAATTGTCCAAAGGTTTCGATGGTGCGGCTCCGCTTGGCAGATTCATCCCTGTTACATCTGTCCGGGATCTCAAAAGTATTGACTTCAGGCTGGAAATAAACGGGAAGACAGTCCAGATGGGAAATACCTCAGACATGATCTTCAGCATTGACGAAATCATTGAGTATGTCTCAAGGTTCTTCACACTGAAGACCGGTGATCTTATATTCACCGGAACTCCTCAGGGAGTGGGCCAGCTGAGAAAAAATGACAAACTCGTTGCATTCCTTGGTGATGAACAGGTGCTTGATTTTATGATAAGGTAAATATTTTATTTATATTTATCCATCGTTAATTTACTATCCAAAACTATTCAATACAACTGACATGAAAGAAAAGAAAAAGGAAACCAGAAGGGAGTTTATTAAAAAATCGGCAGGTGCGGCTGCGCTTCTTTCGATGCCTGCGATTATTCCGGCAAGCGTATTTGGAGCAAACGGAAAGGTATCGGTCGCCGTTATAGGTCTTAACGGAAGGGGCGGAAGTCATATCCAGGGATTTATGAATCTCCCAAATGCCGAAGTAACCTGCCTGTGCGATTGCGATCTTAATGTTCTCGGGCCGAAGGCAAAGGAATTTGAGACACGTTATTCGAAGAAGGTAAAACAGGAGCAGGACCTGAGAAATGTGTTTGCTGATAAATCTATCGATGCTGTAAGTATTGCAACACCGAACCACTGGCATGCACTGGCAACGATCTGGGCCTGTCAGGCCGGTAAGGATGTTTATGTCGAGAAACCCGGAGCCCATAATATTTATGAAGGCCGGAAAATGGTTGAAGCAGCAAATAAGTATGATCGTATTGTTCAGCATGGCGTTCAGCTTCGCAGTTCAGTAGCAGTTCAGGAAGCCATAAAACACCTTCGCGACGGTCTTATCGGCCGGGTATATATGGCGAGGGGACTTGTCTTCCGCTGGCGCGGTGATGTCGGGAAAAAGGGTCCGGGTACAATTCCTCAGGGACTTGATTATGATCTATGGACAGGACCGGCAGAGATGAGGCCATTCTCTGAAGACTGGGTTCATTATAACTGGCACTGGCACTGGAACTGGGGTAACGGTGATGTAGGCAACCAGGGAATTCACGAAACTGATCTTTGCATGTGGGGACTGGATGTAGGATTGCCCGAAGTCATAACCGCAGGAGGTGGTAAATTTGTTTTTGATGATGCAAAGGAAACACCGGAAGTACTCTGCTCAACCTATTTGTATCCGAAAGAAAAGAAATTCATTGAATTTGAAGTTCGTCCCTGGATGACAAACTCCGAAAACGGAGCCACTGTCGGAAATATTTTTTACGGTACTGAGGGTTATCTGGTTGTATATAATTATGACAGGTATGAATCATTCCTGGGAAGAAATTATAAACCGGGACCATCACGCAGGGAAGGCGGTGATCATTATAAGAATTTCATTGATGCAGTGATGGCACACGATAAGAAGATGTTAAATGCACCTGTTGAGACTGCGCACCTGTCATCGGCGCTTGCCCATCTTGGAAATATTGCATACCGTACCGGCCGTACTCTTTATTTTGATCCGGCAACCGAAAAATTCGTAAAGGATAAGAAAGCTGACAAATACCTTACAAGACCTCCGAGGAAACCTTTTGTGGTTCCGGACGTAGTTTAGAAGGTATTCTTATTTGTATTTTACACATACTTATACTACTTTTATAAGTTCTAAAAAACTTGTAGAATGGGAAATTTTGGTGTTACTGAGATCATTTTAATACTGCTTGTAGTTGTACTTTTATTTGGCGGACGTAAGATTCCGGAACTGATGAAAGGTCTTGGACAGGGCATGAAAGAATTCAAAAAAGCTTCAAAGGTCGAGGATGAACCTGAGAAGATGAGGGCTGAAGACAAGACTGAAACAAAAGAATAATTACAGCATGTTTCCGGATTGAGTTTTTAATCCGATATGATATAACTTGGAGGCTTTCTGTGCAGGGTAGCCTGTTCATAGCTGTAGGCGATCTCTATCAGCAGAGGTTCACTCCATGCTTTGCCAAAAAATGTTATTCCGACGGGCAGTTCATTTACAAATCCCATAGGTACGGTGATAGCCGGATATCCGGCTATTGCCGCCAGGGATGAACTACCGCCTACAAAATGATCGCCCAGTATGAGATCTGTTTTCCATGCAGGCGATCCGGTTGGAGCAATCAGCGCATCCAGGTTATTGGTATTCATCATTCTATCAATGCCATCATCGCGGGTTGCCTTATGCATCTTTTCAAGTGCAGACTTATATTCCGGAGAACTGAGGTCCCCCTTTTTTTCAGCTTCGATAAGTGTGTTCTGGTCGAAATATTTAAGTTCAATACTGTCTTTCATGTTGAACTCAATGAGCTCTTTCAGGCTTTTTACCGGAGCATTATCTCCGAGACGTGAGAGATACCTGTTTAATCCGTCCTTAAACTCATAAAGCAGAACCTGATATGATGAACTGCCATATTCCCTTCCCGGAGGTGCTTCAACTTCAATCACTTCCGCTCCTGCAGCCTTAATATCTTTTACCGCTTTCATCAAAAGGGTGTCCACCGGGTCGAAAAAGCCCCCGGAATTCTTTAACAATCCGATCCTTTTGCCTTTTAATCCTGTCTTGTTAAGAAACTTTGAATAATCAGTCAGCGATTTGTCCCCGGATGCAACTGTTTTACTATCGGAAGGATCAATGCCGGTCATTGCACCAAGACAAATTGCTGCATCTTCAACTGTTCTGGCCATCGGACCGGGTGTATCCTGAGAAAAAGCAATGGGAATTATTCCTGTTCTGCTCAGCAGGCCGACAGTTGGTTTGATCCCTACTATTCCGTTATTGTTGGACGGACAGACTATTGATCCATTGGTTTCAGTTCCTATAGCGACCATGCAGAGGTTTGCGGAGACTGCAACCCCCGATCCTGAGCTTGAGCCGCAGGGATTTCTGTCGAGTATATATGGATTTTTTGTCTGACCACCCACGCCGCTCCAGCCGCTCGAAGATGTCTGAGCCCGGAAATTCGCCCACTCACTGAGATTGGATTTTGCGATTATAACTGCACCGGCTTCCCTGAGCTTTGCCGCAATATAGCTGTCGGTACCTGCAAACGAGGAAGCAAGAGCATTAGAACCTGCAGTGGTGGGCATCCTGTCACCAGTATCAATATTGTCCTTTAGTATTACCGGGATCCCGTGCATAGGTCCCCTTGATTTCCCTTCTTTCATTTCATTATCAAGAGCCCGTGCAACAGCAAGTGCATCCGGATTAACAATTATGATCGAATTGAGCTCCGGTCCGGACATGTCAATCTTATTTATCCTGTCAAGATATGTCTGTACTACTTCAGTAATTGTGAATCTTCCGTCAGCATAACCCTGACGGATCTTGTTTATTGTCATCTCCTCAATCCAGGAACCGGATTTTTTATTTTCCTTTTTAGTATCACCGACAGGCGACTGGCAGGTTGCCAGGAGTAACAGAATTGCAGCAGTCTGTGCGGCGGATCTTATAATACCTTTCTTCATAATTTTATGATTTTGTCTGAGGATATAGTTACCGTTAAAGGTAAAATTATTATTTATTCGTCAATTTTAATATATTTGTTTAATATGTATTTTATTCCGGATTATTTTTCCTTATACAGGGGAGGATACAAACTAACCGGTCAAATGACTGCAGGACAATGAATAACATTTACCTTAAATTGCTGAATATGGCACCGGCTATAAGGAACCCGGTACTGGCAACTGTTACCGGCACAGATGGTTCCACTCCACAAAAGCCCGGCAGCTCGGCAATATTCGGGAACGGAGTGCTAATCACCGGGACTGTCGGAGGTGGTGTTGTTGAAGGCCGCACGCTGGAAGCAGCCCTGGAATATTCAAAAACGAAAGAATCGCACTATCTGCAATATCAGCTTGACAAAAATGTCACTGATCCTGAAGAGGCTATCTGTGGCGGCAGGATAACAATTCTCATTGATTCAGATCCGCTGGCTCATCTCCCTGTATATTCAATGATAGGGAAAAGTATATCTGAACGGGAAGCGGGGGTTCTTATCACAAAAGTATCAGGAAACGATAATGAGGCATTATCAGTTAACCGTTACTGGATGACCGGGAAGCTAAAACCTGATTTGCCGCCTGATATTAAGGAAAAAATTGAACCTGTTATTATGGAATTGTTGTCTGCTCCTCTGTCAGATGAATACAGGAGAATAGACATTGACGCACCCGGAGAGAGAACTTCATCTGCTATTTTCCTTGAACCTGTCTTTCCTTTGCCTGAACTCATAATTGCGGGAGCCGGTCATATAGGAAAGGCATTATCTCATCTCGGAAAGCTTCTGGGTTTTGAAGTTACTGTTATAGATAACCGCAGCGAATATGCCAATCCTTATAACCTTCCTGATGCCGATCATATTATTGTTGAAGATATAGGGACAGCAGTTGAAAACGTTGAAAAAAGGAGTGACACTTTTATAGTTATAGTAACAAGAGGTCACAGTGATGATGCTGTTGCACTTAAACCCTGTATCGGCAGCAATTCCGGTTATATAGGTATGATCGGTAGTAAAGCAAAGGTGGCAAAAATGCATTCCGATTTTATCCGCAAGGGGTGGGCAACAGAAGAGCAGTGGAAAAGTATATTTGCACCGGTTGGACTGGATATAAAATCGAAGACGGTTGAGGAGATTGCAGTAAGTATAGCTGCACAACTGGTACTGGTGAGGAATAGCGGGGGGAATGTCCGGTAAGGATTGTTTCGTCCCGAGTTAAACATAGTAGGTTTTACCGGAGGGTTAAGCAGGGACTCGCAATGACGGTGGTTGTTTGTTAATTTGTAGTAATCGGGAAAATGTGGTTTCGGAGATAAATGCCATAATACTTGCAGCCGGGGGATCGGTGAGAATGGGGACCGGGAAAATGCTTCTTCCTTTCAGGGGGATGACAATTATTGAGAAAGTGATTGAAAATGTTCTGGAGGCAGGTATTGACAGGATAATAGTTGTTACAGGTTCGGATAAAGAAGCGATAACAAAATTGATAAGGCGTTTACCGGTTGAACAATGCTTCAATGAAAAATGGAATGAAGGGATGCTTTCATCAGTTAAATGCGGATTCAGGGCACTGCCTGAAACATGCCGGGCTGCTATTGTATTCCTGGGAGATCAGCCTATGATTGATCCGAAAACAATCGAAGAAGTAGCTTATGCGTTCCGTAAAACAGGCAAAGGGATAATTATGCCTGTCTATAAGAAAAAGAGAGGACATCCTTTACTTTTAGATACAAAATATTCCCTTGAACTGGAAAGGCTTCATCCTGATGAAGGATTACGTGCCCTCGCTCAAAAATTCCCTGTTGATGTTCTTGAGGTTGAAACTGATGATCCGGCTGTTTTAAGAGATATAGATACTCCCGAAGATTACAGAAATGAACTAAAATAAAATGACTGAATATGGAAGAGAAATTAAGTTTTACTTTAAATGGTAAGAAAACGGAAGTCCTGATTGATACTTCACAAACCCTGCTATGGGTTTTACGGAATCATTTCGGGCTTACCGGAACAAAGTACGGCTGCGGAAACGGATTCTGCGGAGCCTGCACAGTGCTTATTGACAATGAGCCTGTCAGGTCGTGTCAGGTACCTGTCGGTGATGTTGCCGGAAAAAATGTCGTTACAATTGAGGGCCTTGAAAAGAAAGGTAAACTTCATCCTGTACAGAAAGCATTCATCGATCACGAAGCATTGCAATGTGGATTCTGTACACCAGGAATGATACTGACTGCCGTAGCCCTGCTTACAAAAAATCCATCTCCTTCAAGACAACAGATCATTGATGGCATGGAAGATAATTTGTGCCGTTGCGGGGCTCATAACAGGATAATCGATGCAATAGAAACAGCTGCAACTGAAATGAAAGGAGGGAAGTAACAATGAAAGAAAAAGAAAAAACATCTCCGGAAACAATTAATAACGGTGAAGGAACAGGCATTAAGAGAAGGAGCTTTGTAAAACTCCTTGGCGGGGGTATCTTCATTATTTTCAGGCCGTGGAATGCACTGGATCTGTTATCAGCACTTCCTCAGGAAAGGCGGACTCTGACAAAAGACTATAACGCATTTCTCCATGTCCAGACCGATGGAATGATTACCTGTTATACCGGCAAGATAGAAATGGGGCAGGGTGTAATAACTTCTCTTCCTATGATGATGGCAGATGAGCTCAATGTACCTATAGAAAAAATCAGGATCGTAATGGGCGATACGGAACTCTGTCCTTATGATGCAGGTACATGGGGCTCACAGACTACTCAGACTTTTGGCCCTGCCATGAGAGCCGCTCTTGCCGAAGCAAGGGGTGTGCTGCTGGAAATGGCTGCTGTTCAGCTGGCTGTGCCTGTTGCAAATCTCGAAGTAAAAGATGGGATTATAATAAATAAATCTGATCCCAGGAAGAAAATCAGCTATGCCCAGCTTGCTAAAGGTAAAAAGCTTGAAAAGTATCTTGATGTTAAACCACCGGTGGAAGATCATACAAAGTTTACCTATGTCACAAAACCATTTAAAAAGGCCGATTCATATGAGAAAGTTACCGGGAAAGCTAAATATACGGGAGACCTTAAACTTCCCGGGATGGTACATGCAAGGATTCTGAGACCTCCGTCACATGGAGCAAAGCTTACATCAGCCGATGTGTCGGCTGCAGAGAAGATTGATGGCGTTAAGGTTGTCAGAGATGGTGATTTTATTGCAGTTGTGGGGGAAAATCGCGACAGGGTTGATGAAGCTCTAGTTAAGATCAAAGCAGAATATTCATTTGATGAGCTGAAGGTCAACGATAAAACTGTTTTTGACCGGATGCTGAGTGTAAAATCTGCATCAAATGTGGTCAGAACCGAAGGTGATATTGAGGCCGGATACAGGCAGGCGGATAAAATCTTTGAAACAGAATATGTTGATCCTTATCTTGCACATGCACCGATTGAAACACATACTGCACTCGCCAGATTTGAGGGGGATAAGGTTACTGTATGGGCGGCTACCCAGACTCCTTTCGGATTACAGGACGGTATTGTAAGTACTTTTGGCATGCCCCGTGAGAAGGTAAGGGTCATAACGCCATTTGTCGGAGGAGGATTCGGAGGGAAAAGTGCATTCCAGCAGGGCATAGAAGCGGTGAGACTCGCAAAAATGACCGGTAAACCTGTGATGCTTGCCTGGACCCGTGAAGAAGAATTTTTCTATGATAATTTCCATTCTGCAGGGGTGGTCAAAATAAACTCGGGAATTGACAAATCAGGTAAGATAACTTTCTGGGATTATCATGTATGGTATTCCGGCACAAGAGGTTCAGATACAATCTATGATGTCCCGAATGCAAAAACAACAAGTTACAGTCAGATGAAAAATGAACCGCCTGTCCATCCTTTCAGTACCGGACCATGGCGTGCACCAAACAATAATACAAATACATTTGCCAGGGAGACGCAGATCGACATTATGGCATCAAAAGCAGGGATCGATCCTCTTGAATTCAGGTTAATGAATCTTAAGGATGAAAAGATGATTGATTGCCTTAAAGCTGCTGCAGCGAAATTTGGCTATAAACCTGCCAAAGGTCCCAGCGGAAGAGGTATAGGTATAGCCTGCGGTCATGATGCAGGTACCTGGGTAGCTGAGATCGCTGAAGTTAAAGTTGATAAAAGTACAGGTAAGGTAAAGGTCGTAAGAATTGTCTGCGCCCAGGATATGGGATTGTGTGTTAATCCGCAGGGGGCATTGCTCCAGATGGAGGGATGTGTCAACATGGGATTGGGATATACATTTACTGAAGAAGTCTTCTTCGAGGGAGGAAATATTTTAACCCGCGGTTTTGATAATTATGAAATACCTAAGTTCTCCTGGATACCTGAAATAGAATGTGTAATACTTGACCGGAACGATAAACCTCCAAAGGGAGGTGGTGAACCCGTGATCATTGCAATAGGCGCGGTTGTCGCCAATGCGATTTTTGATGCAACAGGAGCACGTTTGTACAGGATGCCGATGACACCGGAAAGAGTGCTGAATGCGATAAAGAAGGTGTAAGGGTGTCAGGGCACAATGGCGCAACGGCTCAACGGCTCAGTGGCACAGGGGCGCAATGGCTCAGCGGCTCAAAGAGGATACAAGTTCTTAATCAAATGACTAAGAGACCTGGAGACTGAGAGACCAGGGGACCGCAGGACCTAATAGATAAACAGGAAAAGGAGGGGGAGTATTATTCCGGTAATTGTAAGGATGGCTCCCCTTCTGGTTATTCCGTTCCTGCCTTTTAACAGAAAGAGGCCGGTTATGGTTACCAGTATAAGGGCGACGCAGAAGATATCGCTGAAGTACTTCCACCAGATCCCGGGATTATAGTGAAGGAAGTTGATCTGATAGAAAAATGGTCTCCTGCTGATCCTTTCAATGACTCCGTGTCCGTTCAGGGTATTGATCCGCACTGATCCGCCATCAATAAAAATCGTCAGAAAATTTCCGGAAGGGAAATACCAGGTTTTATATACAGGATTACCCGGTACCTGTTCAAGTATTTGTCTCACCTGTTCCTCGTTAAGACTTTCCCTTGTTATCGCCAAGTTTGTTGTGAATTCCTTATTTTCTATTATATAATTGGGATTCCAGTCATGTTTGTGATTTAAAGCTATCCCCGATAAGGCATATATGATAGTCATTCCTGCGATAAGATATCCCACATCACGATGGGTGATCCTGTTGAGTTTTGATATATTCATCATTACAAAATTAAAAAGGTCAGTGTGTTGCTGACCTTGAAAAGCAGAATTGGATTTTTTGTTAATTTACAACGGAATGTTTGCTGTATATCATCATAAGGTCGCTCAGTACCGCCTGCCCTGCGAGGGCTTTCTCGGTTGCGCATGAATCTGCATTGGCAGAAGAAGTTAATTTACCTTCTCCGGAGTGCATTCCGGGTTGTTCAGAACCTGATACCACTTTTATAAGCTTACCCTGTACTTCAACCTCACTGCCCAGTAATTCGGTAGGAAATTTTGGCATTTCTTCACCTGCCTGTATATAAAGTCTGATATCCGGATTTTCACCGGTTATGAATAATTTCTTGCCGCTATGCATGCAAACATGTACTACCTTGCCCCTGACACTGATCTCTTTTCCCACATAATTATCGGGATTTTCTGTAAGTGCTGCAAATTGTACATTTAAGGATCCGTCCGGGTTGCCGTCTTTGGATATGGTTTCCTTTTTACCCTGGTTACCACACGATGAAAGGATCACAATTGCAATAATAAACGAGAAAATCTTTCTTGTCATAATATTCAGGTTTTAATTACTACTTTTTTAATTATAAAGTTTGCAATTATAGTAATAATCTTTTACATATCAGTATAAACCGGACACAAAGGGATACAATCAAAAAGAATTATCCGGTTTAAATATTGGATGTAACCGGAATATCCGGCACTGATCTGTTGTCTATACAGATGTAACCAACCAATTAATTCTTGAAATATGCGAAAAAACAAAAGAAATCTGCAGATCATTTTATCAGCAATGATAATTCTGACCTTTTTAATCATGCCTGTTAACCTGAACGGACAGACCGGGAAAGTAAATTTCTCAGGTACATGGGCATTGAATGCTGAAAAAAGCACGTTTGGCCAGGGACCCGGCGGACCCGGTGCTCCAGGTGGCCAGCCTCCCCAGGGACAGGGCCAGAGAGGTGGTTTCGGAGGTGGTAATTTTGTTGCAAAGCAGGAAGCCAATCTGCTTACAGTTGATCGGACGAGAGGTGATCAGACTTTCTCAACAAAATACACACTTGACGGAAAAGAAAGTGTTAATGCAACAGGAAGGGGTGAAAGCAAATCAACCGCGACCTGGTCAGCTGATGGTAAAAGCCTGACAATCGTAACAACCCGTACAATAGAGCGTGACGGGCAGACCACTCAGATGAAAACCACGGAAGTATGGACACTTACCGGTACACAGCTTACAATCGCTTCAACTTCCTCAACTCCGAACGGGGAAAGGAAAACTACGATGGTTTATGATAAGAAGTAATAGTTGAACTTCCTTTTGATACAAGAAGGGCTCCTGTAATGAGAGCCCTTCTTGTATTTCCCTGTATCATGAATACAGGAATGATCTTACTTTAAAATTATCATCTGATTTCTGCTGTTCTGAGGTTCTGCTCTCTCTTCTCCTTCAACCGGTCTTTTATTGTTTCAATATATTCTTCTCCGGCAAGTCTGAAATCATCAATATTTGATGGGATTTGCAAATACAGCGTCGTCCCGGGCTTAAGACCTTCTTCAATTACAGTTTCCTTGTCATTAGATTCTCCAAGTACAACGACCTGCTTCAATCCGTTCTTCGTATAAACAACCGGAATGCTGTCAGTACCAGTATGAACACAATCATTAGGGATATAGGTGACGTTATCAAGCATCTTTATAAGGATCTTGTTGTTTGTTGTCATCGATGGCCTCAGATCCGGATCATATCCGTCAACCTTGATCTGTACTTCAAATACCTTTGTGTCACTGTTATTAAGCTTTTCACCAATATTACCTACTGTGAAAACCCTGCCGGTAAAGCTTTTCGCGGGGAATGCATCAACAGTAATCGTAACCGGCTGGCCTGGTTCTACTTTACTGACTTCTACCTCGCTTACATACGCTTTTGATATCATTGAAGTAAGATCGGGAATCGTAGCTATGACCCTGTCCATGGGATTGATCATTGAACCAACCTTCCGCTTTGTACCAAACCTGTCCCTCTTGTAAATAACCATACCCGGTGACGGAGATTTTATTACAAAACCTGCGAGTACCTCTTCATAATCATGTATCCTCTTTTCAATTCTCGAAACCCACATTTTCTGGGTCCTTATTGTCGATGCTGTCTGGGCTTTCCTCAATGTATAACTTCTTCTGAGCTGATCTAGGGTCCTTTTTTGTTTTTCAAGATTGATCTCAGCCTGCCGTATTGTGGTAGGAGGTTCATATTTTGAGTTCCTCAGGGTGATTTCAGCTTCCTCTACAGTGTGAATCTGGTTGGCGATCTGATCACGGATATTTGTCATTGTGACAGCGGTATCAAGAATTGCCATCTCGAGATTTGATTGTAAAGTCAAAAGCCTCTCCTTGGAATCCTTGAGAGAGTTGTCAAATTCAGTCCTGTCAAGCGTTGCAATATAATCCCCTTCCTTGACAACAGTACCCTCTGTTATCAGATCGGTGATTTTGATATTGGACGATCTTACATCTCTGCCCTGCATTATCTCTGGAGCTTTAATGTCGACGGAATTCTCTGCCAATAATTCGCCGGTAGTTGTAATTGCTATCTCAAAACGACCTGACATAGCTTCAGTGAAAAGGCTGGCTGTTTCCTTCGACCTGGATGTCAGTTTATTGAAGATAATGAGGGCAACCAGTGTTACAACGACAATAATACTTGTTATAATTACTGTTCTTTTCATTTACAGCATGTTTAACATCTGTATAACAAAATTCCGTTCACAAAATTATTAAAAATTGCCTTTTTAACAGGTTCATTATCAATTTTTAACTATTATTAACATCACGATAATTACATGGATAGTGAATTTAATGCCCCGGCAGACAAATATTTGGGGCGTATTTTTTATTCGTTAATACTGATTTCAGTAACTGTGCTTTTCAATCCTTTTGATTCACATTTTACTTTGATCTTTCCCCTTGCTTCATTTTCAGCAGCTACGATAACAAGGCATAAGCCATTGAATGCCTTTCTGGATTTTGCCTGGAAGGATTCATGATTTGTAGGATCACCATTATCGGTGGCAATTATTTGCCCTGGTCCTTCGATTGAAAAATTCAGCTGATTATTACTGCGCGGAACGGTTAATCCGTTTTTATCTGTAATTCTTACAGTTATGAAGACCAGATCCTTGCCATCGGAATTAATTACATTCCGGTCGGCTGATGCTGATAATCCGGCCGCTTTCCCCGTTGTCTTCATAATATCCTCTGCCCAGATCTTTCCGTTCCTGTATGCAACGACTTTTAACTCCCCGGGCTGATAAACAACATCATCCCATCTGAGTCTGTACTGTGATGCACCTTTCGACTTTTTTCCCAGGGAATTTCCGTTCAGAAAAAGTTCTGCCTCATCGCCTGTTGTATAGATATGTACCGGTGTTACCTGCCCCTTTCTTTCCGGCCAGTTCCAGTGTGGCAAAATATGGGCCATGGGAAGTTCTGGTCTCCATTTTAACTGGTAAAGGTAAAAACGGTCTTTCTTAAAGCCCGCCAGATCAAGTATCCCAAAGTAACTGCTTCTTGAAGGTACTTCCTTAACGCCCTGGCTTTCGAGCATTTTAAGGATCTGTTCATATCTTCTTGTCTTCGGGGTGAGGCCTGTCAGATCTCCATAATAGGGAGTAGGTTCACCAAGGTAGTCAAAGCCGGTCCAAACAAATTCGCCGATCACTGCCGGGTATTTATCCTGCATTACCCACTGCTGATCGGGCGAGGATGCCCAGGCAGGATATGCAAGATCATATGAGGAGATATGGAATATTCCCTTACCGGGCAGGTTATTATCAAGATCACCTTCAACAACCGGGAAGAAATACTCGCCCCTGGAACTGACTGTTGATGCTGATTCACTTGAATGGAAGGGCAGATTTTTATTTTCGTTATGGCCAAAGAATGCGTCATACCGGTGCAGACGATAATTTATGCCGAACAGATCCAGTGTCAGCTGAAATCCGTTTGTTCCCGACTCGTCCCTGTCGCAACCTGCAGTTACAGGCCTGGTATTATCTTCCGATTTAACTATAGTCCTCAGGCTCTCCGACAGGGCTGGATTGTTCTGATCGCCCACTTCGTTGCCAATGCTCCAGATTATTACAGAAGGATGGTTCCGGTCGCGGCGGACCATTGCCCTCAGATCCTCTTCATGCCAGGCATAGAATAATTTGTTGTAATCATTTCTTTTCTTTGGTGTTTTCCAGGCATCAAAAGCTTCATCCTGAACAAGGAATCCCATCCTGTCACATAAATCCAGCAACTCGGGAGCAGGAGGGTTATGGCTTGTCCTGACAGCATTGCATCCCATTTCCCTGAGTATCTCAAGCTGTCTCTCTGCAGCACGGATGTTGAATGCAGCACCAAGAGCTCCGAGATCATGGTGATTACATACTCCTTTGATCTCAACTCTCCTGTCGTTTAGAAAAAATCCGTCACGCGGAGTGAATAAAATTGTCCTGAAACCAAAATTCACTTCATATCTGTCGGTTAAAGTGTTCCCCTGTGATACTGAAACGACCATCCTGTAAAGCTCCGGATCTTCTATGTCCCAGAGGGCCGGGTTGATAACCGGTACATCCAGCCTGAAATTATGATTGCCATAGCCCGGTATTACAGCAGTCGCAGGTACAGACTCAGCTACAGGTGCAGTGGCGGGCTCCAGCTTTTCATCAAGCTTAAATACCTGAGCCCTGACAGTAACCAGGGACGGTTCATTAAGATGACTTTCAATTTCAGCTTTGACACTGACAATACCTCTGTCTTTTTTTACTTCAGGAGTGGTGCAGAATACTCCGTTATGTGATATGTGCAGATCAGATGTTTTTACAAGCCATACATTCCTGTACAGTCCTGCTCCCGGATACCATCTTGAATCCCATTTCTTTGTATCGAGTCTAATTGCAATTATGTTTTCCCTGCCCCTGATCACATAAGGTGTCAGGTCAAGCCGGAATGATGTATAGCCGTAGGGCCATTCCCCGACGAACCTCCCGTTAAGCCATACCTGGGCATAGGCCATTGCCCCGTCTATATCGATATAGATCCTTTTACCGGCATCTGAAACCGGTATCGTGAAGTGTTTCCTGTACCAGCCGATCCCTTTCCATGGCAACAGACCCGTATTGTTTTCGAGAGTATCGCTGAAAGGACCTTCAATTGCCCAGTCATGAGGCAGATCGAGAGTCCTCCACATGCTGTCATCGAACGAAGGGACCTGCAATCCGGCCGGCTCCTTATCGGTGGTGGCATTCTCATCAGATGCATTAAAATACTTAACGAATTTCCAGTTCTCATTGAAAGATTCCCTTACACGGGGTTGAGAAAACACAATTCCATTAAGAAGTGTAAGAAAGATAACTGCAAATGCTGAAATACTTATGATTTTCTTCATTTCCGGTATATTAAAAAAAGTAATTATAGTTTAGTTGTTTATTAACCACGGAGTTACACGGAGTTACACAGTGTTACACAGTGTTACACAGTGTTACACGGAGTTTGGATAGGTATAGGTATCACAGAGTTCATCTCCCCATCTCC
>CAYPHL010000030.1:24242-27184 GCA_964410385.1 uncultured Rikenellaceae bacterium
CATCTCCCCATCTCCCTTTCTCCTCACTCTAGATCCCGCTTACGTCTGTATCCTCAAACACCAGTGTCGGAGTCATTCTGGAGCTGTACGGATAGGGGTCATTACCGACTTCGGCAAGCGAATTCCAGAATTCCTTCATATTTCCTGAAATGTTCAGTTCGCTGACAGGATGGACAATTTTCCCATTTTCGATATAGAATCCCTCTATTCCGTAAGAAAAGTCACCGGTGGCTCCGTTACAGTTTCCACCGTTAAAGCCTGAGATCAGTAATCCCCTGTTAACTGAGCTTATAAGTCCGTTAAGGCCATTTTTCCCGGTTTTGAATGTGATATTTGAACCGGAGCCGGAAGTTGGTGAGAGGTTCAGCTTCCTGCCATAATAGGTATCGATATAATAACTGCGAAGCATTCCCTCTTCCACAACAACTCTTTTTACAGACCTGAGCCCTTCATTGTCAAAATGTCTCGATCCGAAGCCCGAAATCATTAGTGGATCGTCAAAAATGGTGAGGTAAGCGCTTGCTACCCTGGTATTTATCTTTCCGGCAAGGAAAGAGTTCTTCTGGTAAATTGATGCGCCGAGGAGTGATGAAATAAAAGGGTTCAGCAGAGTACCTGAGACAAGGTTTTCAACAATTATATTATACTTTCCCGATCTGACTTTCTTGGGATTGGATTTACTGACCGCTCTTTGGAAAGCAGTTTTCCCGACGCCTGATTTTTTAAGTTTGTCATAAAAGATGCTGTATTCCCCCCAGGAATCCGACGGACGGCCTTTGTCATCCTTCACGGAAACCTCTGCTGCGATGCCGGCAAAGCTGCTGCCTGCCTCGCCTTTAAATCCATTGCTGTCGGCCAGGATCATACTGGTGACATTATCCGAGTAATAGGAGGTAACCGAGATGATCCTGCTGTCGGTTCCATATACTTCTTCTTCAGCGATCCGTGCCAGGCCGATCTTTTCTTTTGATCCCACAGAATTCAGAAGAGGATCCAGTGTCTTAAGATCGTCGCCATCACCGGAATAATAAAGATCTTTTTCGGGAAGATAGCGGAATTCGTCTTCGGACAGGTAGCGTGTGGCTTCTACCGCCTCCTTTATGAATTTCAGGAGATCTTTTTCCCGGATGAGGTTTGTGGAATGTGAAGAAAATTTTCTGTCAACATAAAGGTCAACCGACAGCGAATTCCCGATAGATTCCTGTAGTCTGTCAATTTTTCTCTCACGGATTTCTATTTGCCGTCTGGAAGTTTCGTTTATAGCAACGGCAGCCTGACTGGCCCCTTTGTCCAGCGCTGTCTTGATTACAAGGTCTGCAATTTTATATTTATCACTAGTATCCATAGGTTCATTATCTGTTAACTTCATGCATTCACACCGCCTACAGTAAGTTTTTTGATCTTCACTGTAGGAAGGCCCATTGTTACCGGTACTCCCTGTCCGTCTTTTCCGCATACCCATGTTGAATCGGAAAAAGTCAGATCATTTGCTACCATTGTAATATCTGCGAGAGCCTGCGGACCGTTCCCGATAATATTTATGTCTTTGACCGGAGAAGTGAATTTTCCGTCTTCGATCAGATATCCGAACTTAACGAAGAAGGTGAAATCGCCGGGACCGATATTTACCTGTCCGTTGCTGAAATTATCAACATAAATCCCTTTTCTGACGCTGGCAATGATCTCGTCTCTTTTGTGCGGACCGTTTTCCATATATGTAGATCTCATACGGGGTATGGGCACATTCCTGAAATCCTGCCTGCGTCCGTTTCCTGTTGGTTTTACATTATAGTATTTAGCGCTGATCCGGTCGTGAATATAACTGGTAAGTGTCCCGTTCTGTACAAGTATTGTCTTCTCAGCTACGACACCCTCATCGTCAATATTCAGCGAGCCCCTGTTGTTTGGCAGTGTTCCGTCATCCACTATGGTAACAAAGTTCTCTGCGATCTTCTTTCCCATCCTGTCAGTGAAAATTGAAGTTTTCTTACGGTTAAAATCAGCTTCAAATGAGTGTCCCATAGCTTCATGGAGAAGTATCCCCGAGCGTCCTCCGCCCATGACAACCTCCATCTCACCGGCTTTTGGCTTCGTTGCTTTAAAAAGCTGTGAGGTTTCTTCCAGGGACTGACCTGCAAGTTCATCGATAAGGTCCATTGTCAGAAATTCGTAACCCATCCTGAACGATTTTGCCACAGTTGCATTCTCAAGTCGTCCGTTTTCTTCCATGAGTGTTCTTACCGAGAGATATGTCAGTGGTCTGTAATCCCATGTAAGAGTCCCTTCGGAGTTGAAGAACAAAATATATGAAGTCAGATCATCGAGTGTGATATTGACTCTTGTGACACGTTTATCACCGCCAAAAATCTTTTCGTTCAGGCTTGTTATGAAAGGTACTTTATCACCGATGGAGACCTGATCCCATGGTGAAGTTATTTTATAGTAAGATGGAGGGATCAGCTCACTCAGGTTCATTTCTGAAAGTGATAAATTACTATCAGCAATGCTGGCAGCGCTTCCGGCAGCCTGAAGCATCGCTTCGGGTGCTGTGTTTTCAGAATATGCAAATCCGGTTTGTTCGCCCTTAATAACACGAATCCCCGCTCCATACTTTATGTCCGAGTAAGCCCTGTTAACCTTGTTGTCCTGCAGCATTGCAGTATTATTCACAGTATGTTCAAAGAAGATGTCCGCATAGTCTGCTCCTTTACTCATAGCTTTCATTATCACTTTCTTCAGTAATTCTTCCGTTACCTCAAAATGATCGAGATAACCAAGGGCATCATTGCTTAATGATGGTCCCCTGCACGAGTGAAATAATGGTGGAATGATCATGGAACCTGCTGCTGTTATACCGCTTAGTTTAATAAATTCACGACGTTTAAATATCATATTTATTAATATTGTTTGTCAGATAAGGATTTACCCTTTGCCAACTGCCA
>CAYPHL010000030.1:27284-38868 GCA_964410385.1 uncultured Rikenellaceae bacterium
CCTCAGTTAGTCTTTTATCAGAACAGGCTTCCCGAACCCAACCGATTCAAGAGGCTTCATCTGTGTGGCAGCATCCCCGACAACAAGATAATACATTTTGTCCGGAATGATATATTTCTGAACAATAGTTTTATGTTCTTCGGGAGTTATATTACTGATGATCTCCTCCTCTTTCATGATATAATCGTCGCTCAATGAGTATTTGCTCATAGTGGAAAGCATATCCGCCAGTGCCTGATTTGTCTCGAATCGTAAAGCATTCGACCTGATCATGGCATTTCTTATGAACTGTACTTCTTCTTCCGGGATACCCTCACGGTATTTTTCCATCTCATTCCTGAAAATGATAACTGATTCAAGTGTTGCATCGGATCTGACACTTGCAGTGGCAAGGAATGGAGCAATCGATTTTAATCCCTGGAACATGCTTCTGGCACCATAGGTGAATCCTTTTTGCTCGCGCAGAATCTGGTTCAGGATACTTGTGAAGGCGCCTCCAAGCCGGTAATTGACAAATTCGGTTCTGACAAAATCCGGATTGTCCCTTGAGATGGCTGGATAGCCGATGTAAATTACCGATTGCTGGGATCCGGGAATATCCCTGAAATATACCCGTGATTTTTCAGGGGCCGCCGGGGCTGGATAATTCTTCAGAATTACTTCTTTGGGTGCCCATCCTTCTTCAAGTGACTTAAGAGCATCAACAGCCTGTTCCAGGGTTATATTTCCTGCAATATGGATCCTGGAAACTGATGGTGAAATATTTTTATCAGTCCATCTTTTAAGATCGTCGATTGTCATCTTTTCAATTGATTCTTTGGTTCCCATCGAATTGTAGCCGAAGATATGACCGGTTCCATAGATCAGTTTTGAAAATTCCAGACCAGCTACTCTTGAAGGATCAGCTTCAGACTGAATGATCCTGTTTCTTGTCCGGGTTCTTGCAAGTACGAATTCAGTGGAATCCCATCTGGGTTCGAGTATTATCTCCTTAAGGAGTGCGATCGTTTTATTAAAGTTTCTCGAGAGGGTGCTTACATTGAAATACAGTTCCTCTCTGCCGGCACTCAGGTTTATTGCTGATCCAAGGAGTTCTGTTTCTTCCTCGAGCTCCTCGGGAGTTTTGTTACGTGTTCCCTGGGGCATTACCGCTGCAACCATCGAAGCAACCCCCGGCATACTTATATCATCCTGAAGTATACCTCCGTCTATTGTGAGACTCATTGTGATCAGGGGAAGTTCACTGTTTGTGATCCCAAATACTTTTATGCCGTTTTTAAGGGTTGTTTTCCAGACATCAGGTGTGTTTACCTGGGGTTCGGGACCTGCAGGTGGTTCAATTGTCCTGTCTATGGGAGAAGGGGTTTTTACTATTTCTTCATCTTCAATAGCGGCAATTTCTACCTGGGTCGCTTCCGATATATCTTCTTCTTTAACCCCGGCAGGAACAGAATTTTCCGCAATAAGGTCAGTTTTTCCCTTTGGTACGAAGCTTGTAACAATATGATTCCTCCCTTTTATGTACTCATCATAAACCTTCAGAATATCTTCCCGTGTGACTGCCTTTAGGTTTTCAATATCTTTTTCGATATAGCCCGGATCATTCAGAAAGGTGTTATAAAAACCGAGGTTAATCGACTTATTAAGAATACTTCCGAGGTTTTCGTAAAATCTTTTTTCGAGTGTTGCTTTTACTCTCTCGACATCCCTGTCATTTATTCCCTCTTTCTCAAAGCGGTCAAATGCTTCGAACACAGCATTCTCAACCTCTTTCAGAGATTTGCCTTCATTTGCTCTGATGCTTATGGTAAACTCACCGGCGAGTTCCTCCGAATTGTTGAAAGCCGAGATTGTTGAGGTAAGCTGTTTTTCTTTTACCAGGACCTTGTACAGGGGAGCTTTCTTGCCGCTTGCTAGTATCCTTGCCAGATAATCAAGCGCATAGGTATCTTTATGATAGGCCTGGGGAACCGGCCATACCATATTTATTTCCGGTACATTTGCAAAATTATCTTCATGAAAAAGCTTTACAGTCTTGTCAAGAACCGGGACCATTGCAGTCCTGTCCTGTACCTCTCCATGTGATTTTATTTCTCCGAAATATTTATCGATCAACTTTTTAGCTGATTCAGGCTCAAAATCACCCGAAAGGATCAGCGTGGCATTGTTCGGCCCGTAAAAATTTCCGTAGAATGTCTTTACATCATCGAGCGATGCATTTTTAAGGTCCTCCATATCTCCGATTACATCCCAGTTGTAGGGATGACCTTCAGGATAAAGGTTCTTGTTTATAACATAGCTTGTAAATCCGTAAGGCTGATTATCAACGCCCTGTCTTTTTTCGTTCTGAACTACATTCTGCTGTATTGCAAGTGATCTCTGTGTAATTGAATTGATGAAGAAACCCATCCTGTCCGATTCCAGCCATAAGACCTTTTCAAGGGCATTTTTCGGGAATTCTTCAAAATATGTTGTTGCATCCCTGGATGTAAAGCCGTTGTTTGATCCTCCTGCAGCTTCAAGGATCATATCAAATTCACCTGAAGGAACATTCTCTGAGCCGGTAAATAAAAGATGCTCAAAGAGATGGGCAAATCCGGTCTTGCCCGGCCTTTCCCTGCCAGATCCGACATGGTACATTATTGCATAAGACATCATCGGATCGGAATGATCAGTATGCAGGATTACCTGCAGGCCGTTAGGCATAACATACTTCTCAAAATTGATACTGAGTTTGTCTTCAGGCACTTTGTTACATGATGAAACTACCATAAGGGTAAATATTACCATTAAAAAATTAATTAAACGTAATTTATTCATATACATAGGATTTGAATTTTAGAATCACAAATAAAAAGTCGGATTGCGAAATTAATAAATAAATTTAGTTTTTGAAGAACTTAATCTGAAGACGGAAGAGATAATAAATTGAGTTTTTAAGAACTTACAAAAAGGAAATCCGGAGGATACACAGAGTTCCATAGAGATCTCTGTGTAACTCTGTGAACCTCTGTGTAACTCTGTGTAAGTTTTTATTTTTATATATTACAAAATACCCTCCAAATTATTTTATGTATATTGTCAGTGAAAAATCAACCCCCGCCGGTATGAGAAGAACTATCTGTTTTATAATTATTTCCACCATTCTTCCGGTTATTTTGCTCTCACAGCAGAAGGATTTTCTTTCAAACATTAATTCATTTATTGAAAATACTTCAGTATTTGAGCTGAACCAGGAGGAAGGTCATACTCCAATAATTCCGTATCTGTCTGTTAGTGAGGCGTTGAGCAATAAAAAGGAAGTGTCAGGAAGTTTTCTGTCACTCAACGGGACATGGAAATTCAAATATTCAGATACACCCGGGGACATTGTTCAGGAGTTCTATAAAGAAAATTTCAACGATAAGAGCTGGAGTACTATTCCTGTACCTTCAAACTGGGAAATGCAGGGATATGGAGATCCTCTGTTCAGGAATGTCAGGACGCCTTTTAAGCCCGATCCGCCACGCGTGCCGGATGAATATAATCCGACAGGATCATACAGAAGATCATTTACGATACCGGCCGGATGGAAGAATAAGGAGATATTCCTGAGGATGGAAAAAACCGCATCTGCATCATTCGTCTGGATAAACGGGAAAGAGGTCGGGTATAATGAAGGTGCACAGGAACCTGCCGAATATAATATTACGAAATATGTGAAACCCGGAAAAAATACAATTGCTGTTCTCGTTATAAAATATTCCGATGGATATTATCTCGAAGATCAGGATTACTGGAGACTTTCCGGAATATTTGATGATGTATGGCTCTGTGCAACACCCAAAACTCATATTTCCGACTGGCATGCAGTGACCGATCTGGATGAGAATTATATCAATTCACGACTCAGTCTTTCAACAGAAATCAGGAACTTTTCTTCAATACCGGCAGGCGACTTAACCTTACGGGCAACCCTTTATAACAGCGGGAAGAAAGTTGTCAGCAATATGGTCTCCAAAAAGTTCAATGTTGCAGCGGGAGGAAAAGAAACAATTTCGCTTGCATCAGATATTATCAACCCTGATAAGTGGTCGGCTGAATTTCCCAACCTTTATTCCCTGACAATCGAATTAGTTGATAATACGGGAAGAACTGTTGAGGTAATAAGCGGTAGAATAGGGTTTAAGGAGACTGAGATCCGCAACCGGGTATTTTACCTGAATGGTGTTCCGGTGAAGCTTAACGGGATTAACAGCCATATGCAACATCCGGTTTTGGGACATACTATGGACGAAGCTACCATAAGGAAGGACATGGAAATCTTTAAGCGGTTCAATATTAATTGCGTCCGGACTTCACATTATCCGCCGGTGGTCCGTTACCTGGAGCTTGCAGATGAATACGGGATTTATGTTGTTGATGAAACAGGTGACGAGGCACATGCAACAGAATATGTTTCACGTGATAAAGCCTGGGAGGAAATGTATCGTGAGAGAGCCAGGAAAATGGTACTTCGCGACAGAAATCATCCCTGTATACTTTTCTGGAGTGCCGGTAATGAGAGTGGTGAGGGGGATAACATATGTGCAGTGATCGAAGAGGGGAAAAAATATGATAAAACCCGCTACTGGATGTACGGGGGTAATGCATTTGCCCAAAAATGTGAAGATATTATCGGCCCGCGCTATCCGACGATCCATGATCTGATAACAAATGTCTTTCTGATACCCGAAAAAGATGATCCCAGGCCATCATTCCTCGATGAATATCTTGCCGTTACAGGTAACGGGGGCGGAGCTCTCGACGATTACTGGGATACTTTTTACAGGTATCCCCGTAGTATGGGAGGTGCAATATGGGACTTTGTGAGCACAGGAATTACTGAAAAGATAAGAACTCTCAAAGATGGATCCTCAAATAATATTCAGGTAAATGCCATGGGCCGGGCTAAGCTGGTCCCGGGCATGACCGGCAATGGGATCGACCTTAATGGTCACGACCAGTGGGTTGAGGTTTACAGGGATGATGCTCTTGAGTTATCCGGGAATAACCTTACCCTTACACTGATGGTTTTTCCGCGTGCTTTGAACAGTTCAGCCGGAACCCTCATAACCAAAGGTAATTACCAGTTCGGCATCAGGCAGATACGGAACGATTCACTGGAGTTTTATTTAACCACCCGGTCGCGGCAGAAGGTGCAGATCGCACTCCCGGGTAACTGGGTGAATAACTGGCATTTTGTTGCTGCAAAATACGACGGGGATTTCATGTATATAGAAGTGGATAACAGGGTAAGTGATAAGAAAGCAGTATCCGGTAATATCACGAACACGCCTTTCCCGGTTAATATCGGAAGAAATGCTGAAATTCACGGACAGGAAACGGATGTATATATCTGCGATGCCATTATCGACCAGGTCGGGATCTTTCCTGAAGTCATTTCTTCAGGATCGTTGAGATCACCTTCACCGGAATTGAAAAAGAATGCCTCATTATGGCTTGATTTTGAGGATATGAAGGTCGACGGGGAGTTTTTCAGTTATGGAATAGGTGCAAGAACATACGGTTCTATCTGGCCCGACCGCAGACCACAGCCAGAGATGTGGCAGATAAAGAAATCGGGACAGCCGGTGACTGCTAAACTTCTGTCAGCAGAGAATGGTGAGGTTGAAATATCAAACAGGTATCTTTTTACTGATCTGAACAGGCTGAGGAGCCACTGGATACTGACTGAAAACGGAAAGAACATTCAGACAGGAGAGTTGAACCTGAATATTTCACCTCAAACATCAGCCACAATGAAGGTCCCGTTCCGGAAGCCTGAGATCTTGCGGGATGCGGAATACGGCCTTATATTGAGCTTTTGTCAGAAAGGAACCACTATATGGGCTGAAGATGGTTATGAAATTGCATGGGAGCAATTTGAACTGCCATGGTTCAGTCCTGCCCCTGTTGCAGAGGAAAAGGAACAGAACGCTATTGAGGTTAATGAAGAGAATGACAGACTTATTATTACGGGAAAGGATTTCAGGTATATGTTTGATAAGAGATCGGGAGAGCTTTCCTCGCTTCAGGTATCCGGTAAAGAATTACTGAAAGCAGGAGGAAGATTTAGTATATGGCGGGCGCCACTGGCAAATGAGCTTGATGAATGGAATTACCGCAGGTCGAATACGAAGCACTTTGGAGAGTTTTTTGGCAGATTTGCAGCTTCGGAATGGTATTCTGCTGGAATACATTCATTGAAAACACTTCAGGAAGAATTTGATTACAAAGTTATTGGTAACTCCGGCGTTGAAATAAATATTAAAAATGTCGTTCTGACCGCTTCGGGAAGGGGTGCATTCCTGAATCGTTATAAATATAATATTTCAGGTTCGGGGGTTATCACAATCAGACATTCTGTGATCCCTGATGGAGATATGCCTGCCTGGCTGCCCCGGACAGGAATGCAATGGATTCTTGACAGGTCGCTGGGATACGCAGAATGGTATGGACGGGGACCTCAGGAAAACTACCCTGACAGGAAAAGCGGTTATAAGATCGGTGTCTACAGAACAACTGTTGACGGAATGTATGAACCTTACCTGATACCTCAGGATTATGGTCTGAGAACGGAGAACAGGTGGGTCAGGATGACAGACAGCAACGAACTGGGACTGGAATTTTCCGGAAATAAGCTTTTTAATTTCAGTGCACAGCCTTATTCCACGGAAAATCTGACCAAAGCGGTTTACAGATACCAGCTTCAACCGTCTGATGGTATAACTTTCAATTTCGATTATGCCACCAGCGGAGTCGGCTGCACTGCTTTGTCAGTATTTCCTGAATACCAGGTCATACCACAAAGGTTCGACTTTAAAGTAACAATTAAGCCTTTAAGATGAAGGTTCAACGGTTCGATGGTTTGAAGGTTCGACGGTTGAACGTTCTGATAAACAAACGATCGAGCGATCAATCAATCAATCAATCAAAAAATCAATTAAAATAAAATCGTAATGGAAACAATCATTTCAAAAAGTCGTGAAGTTCTGGGTAAGGAAGCAGCTGTTAAAGGTGCGGATCTGATCCGTGAAGCAATTAAAAAGAGAGGTGAGGCTAATATCATTGTAGCAACCGGTGCTTCTCAATTTGACATGCTCAGGGTCCTCGTGAAAGAGGATGTGAACTGGTCAGTGGTAACAGCATTTCATCTCGATGAGTATATCGGTCTTCCGATAACCCATCCTGCATCTTTCAGGAAATATCTGAAAGAACGGTTTGCCGATATAGTTAAACCGAAGGAGTTCGTTTATGTTAATGGCGAGACCGATCCTGTTCAGGAATGTAAAAGGCTCGGTGATCTTATAAGTAAACTGAATATTGATGTTGCATTTGTCGGCATTGGTGAGAACGGACATCTTGCATTTAACGATCCGCCTGCAGATTTCGAAACGGAAAAACCTTATATAATTGTCAACCTGGATGAAGCCTGCCGTCGCCAGCAGCTTGGGGAAGGCTGGTTCCCGACATTCGATGATGTGCCAAAACAGGCTATCAGCATGTCAATAAAGCAGATAATGAAATCAAAAGCAATAATCTGCACGGTTCCCGACCTCCGTAAAGCTGATGCAGTTAAGAAAACAATCAAGGAACCTGTTTCACCACTCGTTCCGGCTACTATTATGAGAAATCATTCAGCTGCCTGGCTGTTTCTTGATTACGATTCGGCTTCGTTGTTGTAGAAGAAGTCCGAAGACGGAAGCCTGGCATAGCCTTCAACCACCCCGGCCTGGAAAGCAGATTTGTAAACATTTCAAAATCAGCAATCCCGGCCACCCCTCCTTCAAAAGGAGGGGAAACTTAGAATACTTTATAATAATTCAAAAATATGAAAAACAAAATAATAACATTTGGAGAGATAATGCTCAGACTGGCTACTCCTGAGCATCAGAGATTTTCACAGGTAACATCATTCTGTGCCTCTTACGGAGGAGGTGAAGCCAATGTAGCCGTATCACTGGCCAATTACGGTCTGGAAACAGATTATGTGACAAGACTTCCTTCGAACGATCTGGGAAAAGCAGTGGTAATGGAATTGAAAAAGCACAGTGTCGGTACCGGAAAGATAATTTTTGGAGGAGAAAGGCTTGGTATTTATTATCTCGAAACAGGAGCTGTGTCACGACCCAGCAAAGTAGTTTATGACCGGGCTCACTCATCCATATCTGAAATAAAACCGGGGATGATCAACTGGGAAGATGTTTTCAGTGATGCCACATGGTTCCACTGGACGGGTATTACTCCCGCTATATCCCAGGGAGCAGCCGAAGTATGTCTTGAGGCAGTTAAAGCTGCAAAGAAAAAAGGATTAACAGTATCATGTGATCTTAATTTCAGGAAGAATCTCTGGAAATGGGGTAAGACAGCCGGGGAAATTATGCCCGGGCTGGTAGAACATTGCGATGTGATCCTTGGCAATGAGGAGGATGCGGAGAAAGTCTTTGGTATAAAGCCTGATAAAGGCGATGTTTCAACCGGAAAGGTTGAAAGCTCCGAATATGAGTCAGTATGTAAAAAGCTGAAAGCCAGGTTTCCGCAAGCCAAAAAGATAATTATTACCCTCAGAGGATCGGTAAGTGCTGATCATAATTCATGGTCGGGAATACTGTTTGACGGTGAGAAATTCTATACTGCACCTGTATATCAGATCACCCATATTGTTGACAGGGTAGGAGGGGGCGACTCTTTCATGGGCGGACTAATTTATGGTCTGATGACATATACTGGAGACGACCAGAAAGCCCTTAATTTCGCCGTTGCCGCTTCATGCCTGAAGCATACTATACATGGCGATTTCAACCTTGTCACTGTGGCCGAGGTTGAGCAGCTCATGAAGGGTGATGCATCCGGGAGGGTAGTTCGTTAGTGTCAGGATATCTGGTTGCTAGTTGCTGGTTGCTAGTTGGTAAACTAAACCGGAACTTGTAACTTGGAACCTGGACCCAGCAACCAGCAACCAGCAACAAGGAACCAGCAACAAGGAACCAGCAACCAGCAACCAGCATCTTATTCAATTACAAAACCTTACTCTGGTATCAGCAACCGCTTTGCCTCCTGTTACCGGATTGGGGTGGACTTTTTTCAGCAGGGCTTTCATCTTTCTGACAGTACCGGCATAGGATGGATCTCCTGCAAGGTTTTTAAGTTCTTGTGGATCTGCTATCTCATCATAGAGTTCGGATCCCTCTTCCCCGAATCCCCATTCGGTATAGCGCCACTTTTCCGTCCGGACACTATGTCCCGGGACAGCACCTCTTTGAACCTGAGTGTAAGCAGGATGTTTCCATCCCGCTTTCGGGTTTTTCAGGAGCCGGACAAGGCTGTTACCTTCCAGATCCGGAGGAGTTGTCAGGCCGGTAAGTTCTGCCAGGGTGGGATAGAGGTCAACCAGTTCAACCGTCCTGCGGCATGTTTGTCCCGCTTTTTTTGAATCCGGGACAGAAATTATTAATGGCACTCTGGCCGACTCCTCGAAGCAGCTTTGTTTGAACCACAGGCCATGTTCGCCGAGGTGATAACCATGGTCGCTCCAGAAAACAATTATTGTATTGTCTCTGAGTCCCAGCGAGTCGACAGCATCGAGCAATTTTCCTATCTGGGCATCCACAAAGGATATGGCAGCATAATATGCAAGAACACACTCAAGAGCCTGATCAGAAGTAATTCCAAAATACGGCCATGGATTGGTTGATGCTAGCGCCAGCTTCGGATACTGCCCCGGAGTTTCTCCGGATATTTCAGGCAGTTTCATCTGCTCAGGTTTGTAAAGATCGAAATACTTTGAAGGTGTGATCCATGGACAATGAGGTTTATAAAAGCCTGCAGCAATAAAAAAAGGTTCATTTTTATATCTTTCCATCAAGGCGATTGCCTCTGAGGCTACTTTCCCATCAGTGTGTTCGGGATCTTTCCCGTCCTTATCGGACAGGTAAGCCATCGCAGATCCCAATCCCCTTTTGGGAGTATAGTTTATAACATCTAATTCGAGAGTTGTCTTATCCCGGCCGGCAGGATTAATCCTCTCCGTCCACGATACACGGTCATCCAGACCATTTGTACCGATATCTCCCGGATTTCCGTAATGATACATTTTGCCGACCCTTGCGACATAATACCCGTGGTTCCTGAACAGCTGAGGCAGGGTTGTTATATCGGGAAGGTCCTGCCGGAAATGGTATGTCAGGTCAAATACCCTTGTTTTGTCAGGTCTGTAGCCGGTCAGAATGGAGCTCCTGCTTGGGCTGCTCAGCGGGAACTGGCAATAAGCATTTGCAAATGTGATCCCCTGTGACGCCAGTCTGTCTATATTTGGTGATTTGACAACAGGATGACCATAGCATCCCAGGTCGTTATTCATATCGTCCACCGCGATGAAGAGGATATTTTTCTTTTTATCCTGCGAATAAACGGAAGGAACCACTGATATAATAACAAGCGGCGTCACAACAAGCTTAAGTACAGATTTTTTCATTATAACTATTTTATATTTTAAATTGGTAAAACATTGAATCTTTAATCTTGAATCTTGAACAGATTACTTTTCCGCAACAACCAGCATTTCAAAATCTTCGGTTGTCAGTTTATCATTTCTAGAAAAGGCACCGAGTCTGGCGCCGAAGATTCCTATATTTCTGCAGCCCAGCGATTTTAAGAGCCATGTTATTTCACTTGGGACATAATATCGTTCATTGCAATCAAGAGACATTTTATTTCCATCATCATCTTCTGCTACGGTTATATTGTGGTCGCGGAAAGTCATCAGGTCGAAGGTATTGCTCATATAAGTCGCATTTCCCTCATCCGCAGATGAATTGCAGAATTTTTCCACCGAATGATAAAGCGGAAATAATCCATTCAGAGTGGTGAATATTAATTTACCCGGAGATTTAAGTGAATTTATGGCATTTTTCAGGATGTCAAAATTCATTTCATCTGTTTCCATCAATGGGAATCCGCCCTCGCAGAGCATTATAGCAACATCAAACTCATTAACAAATGGCAGCTTTCGTGCATCATGTTGCAAAAAAGTAATTTTCAGACCCAAATTTTCAGCTTTTTCCATAGCTTTTTTAAGCTGGGCGGGCGAGAGGTCTACTCCTGTAACAGAGTATCCTCTTTTTGATAATTCTGTTGAATGTCTGCCGGTACCGCAACCAATGTCAATGATCTTTAATGATTTATTGAATCCCAGTTCCTGTTCGATAAAATCACATTCGCCCGGGGTTCCTTTTGTAAAGTTCTCGTTATCATAGTTTTTGGCGTAGTTTTCAAAGAGTTTCTCGTACCATTGATTTTTATTCATAAGCAGGATAATTGATTGATATTTATATTGTCCGGATTCCGATCACTAAAATAAGCATTTTAATCACTGATATCCTGAAATAATAACCAGATCAAAGTAAAATTCATGCATCTGTTATCCATCGAAAATTTGTTAACTTTATTCTGGATTATTGAAGGTTATCAGCGGTCGTTATCTGATCATTTTCAGGGATGATTAGTGATGTGACTGATGTGGCGGAAGCATGGTGGAACATTGACTTTAAATTCCTGATATAAA
>CAYPHL010000031.1:0-11595 GCA_964410385.1 uncultured Rikenellaceae bacterium
ATCTGATAATAACCTTATTTCTGTATACTTTATTCCCTTGCAGCTCAATAATATAGATCCCTGCCGGCAGGGCTCCCTTTTCCAGTTCTATCTTGTCAGATCTGATATCTTTCATTTCCATAACCTTAGTTCCGGAAATGTTATAAACCGATAACCTGTAACCCGACAGATCCGTATCATCAAACTGAATTGTGGCTTTTTCAGAGAAGGGATTGGGATAAATATTAAGTTTTTGGATTAAATTTTCCTGAATACCCGTATGATCATATTGAATTTCAATATCATCAATATACCAACCTACATCAACATTACCTCCTGGCCATGGATCCTCTGCATAAAAGTAAAATGCAAACTGGACTATTTTATCGGAATAACTGCCTAAATCGAGTGCAGGATATGTCCAAACATTACCGCTTGTATTAATATAGTTCTGTGAAATATTTTCCCAGTCAGCATTACCTATAACTTTTACCATCACTTTCCCATAATCATTCGTTGAAAAACTGTACCAATGCCAAAACCTTAAAAATGGGCTTTTTGTTGCATTTGGAATTAATACCGGGGGGCTAATTAATCTTGACTCAACAACAGGTGCGTAGTTGCCTGCCAATACTGTCGCAGCACATTTGGTCCCTAAATGTGCTTTTCCGGGCCCACTTGATGGATTCCCTACTTCCCAGGTCCCACTACCAACATACCAATCTCCGATTCCACTTTCCCAGGTCTCGGGATTAGTAAAGGTCAAAGGTCCCGTTATGATTGAAATATCATCAATGTACCAGCCAGCATCAACATTGCCTCCTGGCCAGGGATCTTCTGCATAAAAGAAAAATCCAAATTGTACTTTTTGCCCGGCAAAAGCAGAAAGATCAATCGATGGATATGTCCAGACTGAACTTCCGGTATGAATATATTGCCCGGAAATATCAGTCCATTCTGAACTTCCCTGTATTTTAATCTGCACTTTCCCATAGTCTGAAGTTGAAAAGCTGTACCAATGCCAGAACCTTAGCCTGGGATTCTGGGATGCTGAAGGGACTGTATAAACCGGACTTACCAATCTTGAATCAACAACTGTTGCATAGTTGCCAGATAATACAGTTGCTGCACATTTTGTTCCCCCATGTGCTGTACCCGGACCACTTGCAGGAGTTCCAACTTCCCATGTTCCGCCAATACCTCCAATATACCAGTCTCCCAACCCATTTTCCCAGGTCTCTGGATTGTTAAAGATTATTGAACCAGTAACAATGGATATATCATCAATATACCAGCCTGCATCAACATTGCCTCCCGGCCAGGGATCTTCTGCATAAAAGTAAAATCCAAATTGTACCTTTTGTCCGGCATAAGTTGAAAGATCAATTAATGGATATGTCCAGACTGAACTCCCTGTATTTATAAACTGCCCTGTTAAATCAACCCATTCAGTGGTTGGTGTTCCCTCAACATGTATTTGAACTTTCCCATAATCTGAAGTAGAAAAACAATACCAGTGCCAGAATCGTAATCTCGGATTCTGTGATTCTGAGGGAACAGTATAGACAGGGCTAACTAATCTTGAATCCACAACTGTTGCATAGTTGCCTGCCAGTACGGTAGCTGCGCACTTTGTACCTCCATGTGCTTTACCCGGACCACTTGTCGGGCTTCCGACCTCCCATGTCCCATTTCCGGGATTCCAGTCACCTATCCCATTTTCCCACGTCTCAGGATTATTGAAAGTAATGGGGCCGGTAACTATGGACAAATCATCAATATACCAACCTGCATCCACATTGCCTCCCGGCCAGGGATCTTCTGAATAAAAATTAAATCCAAATTGCACTTTTTGGCCGGAAAATGCTGTAAGATCAATCATGGGATACGTCCAGACCGAACTTCCGGTATGAATATATTGCCCGGATATATCTGTCCATTCTGATGTACCTTGTACTTTTATCTGGACTTTCCCATAATCTGATGTCGAAAAGCTATACCAATGCCAAAACCTTAACCTGGGATTTTGATTTGCTGCTGGAACTGTGTAAACAGGGCTGATTAATCTTGAATTAACCACGGTCGCATAATTTCCTGCCAATACAGTAGCTGCACATTTATCACCTCCATGCGATTTACCCGGGCCACTGGTAGGGCTTCCCACCTCCCATGTCCCATTTTCAGCATTCCAATCCCCTATACCGTTTTCCCATGTCTCAGGATTACCGAAGGTTATCGGACCCGTAATTATGGATACATCATCAATATACCACCCTGCATCCACATTGCCTCCCGGCCATGGATCTTCTGCATGAAAATAAAATCCTATCTGGATTTTTTGACCGGCAAATGCAGTAAGGTCTATTGATGGATATGTCCATACTGAGCTTCCGGTATTTATAAACTGACCTGTTAAATCTACCCATTCTGTACTTGGTGTTCCTTGAACATGCATTTGTACTTTCCCATAATCTGATGTGGAAAAACTATACCAATGCCAAAACCTTAACCTGGGATTATCTACAGCTGCCGGTACAGTAAAATAAGACAACCTGAATAATCTTGAATCTGCAACAGTTGGATAATTTCCACTTAAATTAGTTGCAGCACATTTTATGCCTGAATGAGCAGCTGATGGGCCGCTTGTTGGTGATCCCATCTCCCAGACACCAGAGCTTGCACTCCAAGTTGCTGAAGGATCTCCTTCAAAATCTTCAGACCAGAGAACAGCTTTTTGCTGTGAGTAGGCAATAATAGCAGATACCACTACCATTAAAGTGAAGAGCAGAATTTTTTTCATGTCAGAAAAGATTTAGTACAGAAAACTACAACCAGAATTTTTAGTTGATCTATCGGGTTTACTGTTATAAAATTAACAAATCCAAAAATGCAAGTCAAGGAAACAGATAGAAATATTTTATCCTGATTCGTCTGATTGATTAGAAAGGAAACCTTTATAATTTTTGAGCATCGTAGCAGCGATATGTTTATAGCACTAAAGTCATAAAACATTTTAAGCCGCATAGCGGCGAAATGTTTGTGGCAGTTTATGTTTTTATGTATTTTTGATCTCCGGAGAGCTTGTCCCGCTTAAGTGGGAAACGACATGTTATTATCCTCCTTATTTGTCTCGTATTTTTATTCATTTATAATCAATTTATTCCTTAGTGCTATGGCAAACGCATATACTAAAATTTATCTCCATCTTGTCTTTTCACCCATGGGTCGGGAAAATGTAATACCTGTTAATCATCAGGAAGAATTGCAAAAATTTACAACAGGTATTATTCAAAATAAAAAACATAAATTACTGGCAATTAAATATATGCCTGATCACGTGCATATTTTTATCGGTTACCAGCCGTCTCAGCCTTTACCGGATCTGGTCAGGGATATTAAAGCAAATTCATCCAGATTCATTAATGAACAAAGATGGTTACCAGGTAAGTTCCGATGGCAGGAAGGATATGGTGCCTTTTCGTACAGTCATTCTCAGATAAACGACGTCATTAAATATATTAATACCCAGGAAGAGCATCATAAGAGAGCATCATTTAAAGAAGAATACCTGAGGTTGCTGGAAAAATTTGATATCGAATACGATTCTATTTATTTATTTGAATGGATTTAATTCATGCCGCTCCTACGGAGCTCTTGTTGCGGTGAATTGATGTTTTACTACAAACATGCCGTCCCTACGGGACTATAAGATTTCAGAATCACGACGACTAAAGACCTCGTCCATTAAGTAAAACTAAGTTCTATTCTTAACGTTCCTAAGCCTCGTAGAGGCGTTATGTTTGTAGCATGGAAATCATAAAAGCATTCTGAGCCGCAGAGCGGCGACATGTTTGTAGTTTGGGAATACAATTAATTTCTCCGAGCCCCATCGGAGCGGTAAGTTTAATTGAACCCTAATTGATGTTTTGCGAACCTGGCTGGAATTAAAGATATTATATGATATCAATGATCCTATTATCTTATAATCAGTTTACTTCTAAAAATCTTATTCCCTTTAAGCTCAATAATATAAATCCCTGCCGGCAGGCTTCCTTTTTCCAGTTCGATCTTGTCAGATCTGATATCTTTCATTTCCAAAACCTTTGTTCCTGAAATGTTATAAACCGATAATCTGTACCCTGACAGATCCGTATCATCAAACTGAATTGTGGCTTTTTCAGAGAAGGGATTGGGATAAATATTTATTTTTTGAACCTCACTTTCTTTTACCCAGGTAATATTATCAAAGCTAATATCATCAATATACCATCCTGAACTTGTATAACCATCGCTGTTTGATGTAAAATAAAATGAAAATTGGGCTTTTTTATTGGCATATGGTGAAAGATCTATATAAGCATTTGACCAGACACTACCACTCGAATTAGTGAATGGCCCAAAAATTGTCTGCCAGTCTTCAGATCCTATTTTGATTTGTACATATGCCTGATCACCAGAATAAATACTGTACCAATGCCAGAATCTCAGCCTTGGATTCTGATCGGCAGCCGGTATTGTAAGTAAGGGACTTATTAAACGACTGCTTATGTTGGTACTATAGTTCCCGGTCAGTACTGTCGCAGCACATTTTGTGCCATTATAGGCTTTCCCCGGCCCGTTGGTGGGTGTCCCTACCTCCCATGTTCCACGATCTGCATACCAATCTCCTAATCCGGTTTCCCAGGTTTCCGGATTATTATAGACTATCGGACCCGTAATTATTGCAAGATCATCAATATACCACCCGGGATTGGTGTAACCGTCGCTATTGGATGTGAAATAAAATGACAACTGTACTGTTAACCCGGCATATGACTTTAAATCTATTGAAGGATAACTCCATACTCCGCTGCTGCTATGATCGTATAGGTCAGATATCGTCTGCCACTCTCCTGTTCCAACTTTTATCTGGACAACTGCTTCATCTCCAGAATAAATACTGTACCAATGCCAGAATCTTAACCTCGGATTCTGATCGGCACCAGGTATTGTAAATAAGGGACTTATTAAACGACTATTTATGTTGACACTATGGTTACCGTTCAGTACTGTCGCAGCACATTTTGTTCCATTATAAGCTTTTCCCGGCCCGTTGGTAGGAGTTCCTACCTCCCAGGTTCCCCTGTCTGCATACCAATCCCCTAATCCGGTTTCCCAGGTCTCCGGATTATTATAGACAATCGGACCTGTAATTATTTCCAGATCATCAATATACCACCCGGGATTGGTGTAACCGTCGCTATTGGATGTAAAATAAAATGCCAGCTGCACTGTTAATCCGGCATATAACTTTAAATCTATTGCAGGATAACTCCATACCCCGCTGCTGCTATGATCGTATAGGTCGGATATTGTCTGCCATTCACCAGTCCCAACTTTTATCTGGACAACTGCTTTATCACCTGAATATATACTATACCAGTGCCAGAATCTTAACCTCGGATTCTGATTGGCAGCGGGTACTGTAAATGACGGACTTATTAAACGACTACTTATATTGGCACTATGGTTACCGCTTAGTACCGTAGCTGCACATTTTGTACCATTGTAGGCTTTCCCTGGTCCGTTGGTGGGCGTTCCTACCTCCCACGTTCCCCTGTCTGCGTACCAATCTCCTAAACCAAGTTCCCAGGTCTCCGGATTATTATATACTATCGGACCGGTAACTATTGCCAGATCATCAATGTACCACCCGTTTGCTGTATAACCGTCGCTATTGGATGTGAAATAAAATGCCAGCTGCACAGTTAATCCGGCATATGGTTTTAAGTCTATCGAAGGATAACTCCATACTCCGCTGCTGCTATGATCGTATAGATCAGATATTGTCTGCCATTCACCAGTCCCAACTTTTATCTGGACAACTGCTTTATCACCTGAATATATACTATACCAGTGCCAGAATCTTAATCTCGGATTCTGATCGGCGCCTGGTATAGTTAATGTGGTGTGACGGATTAAACGTGTATTGGCATTAGCAGAATAATTTCCTGCCAGAACAGTTGCCGCACATTTTTGACCTGCAAAAGCAGATCCTGGACCACTTGTTGGTGCTCCGACCTCCCAGGTTCCTGTTTCAACATGCCAGTTAACCGTCCAGTCTCCTTCAAAATCTTCGGACCAAACCACGGCTTTCTGTTGAGAATACGTGATTAATGAGGCCAATAAGGCCACTGCTGATAAGAGTAGAATTTTCTTCATGGGGTTTTGTTAATTATATGCCGGAAAATAAATTTCTGACAGATTTTCAGGTTTTTTATTAGTTAAATTTATAAATTGTATAAATATCTGATACTGCTTTCTTAATAAATATTTTACATGAAGAAAACTGCTCTGCTCTCTGCTTTTTAATTTATCTTTATTAAAATTCCTGACTATGAAAAATTCTGTATTTACTGTACTGATTATTATATTAATACCTTTTTTAAGTGGCTGTAGTTCCGGCGAAAACAAGACTGCAAAAATCAATGCAGCTGATCCCGACACACTTATCCTCGAACACATTTTCCCGTTACAGACATTGCATTGCCACGGCTCATCAATAGTCGAACTGCCAAATAAGGATCTTATGGTTGCATGGTTCCATGGAAGCGGTGAACGAACTGCCGATGATGTCGCAATAAAAGGTGCGAGACGTGATCACAAGACTGGTAAATGGAGTGAACCGTTCATCCTGGCGGATGTCCCTGATTTCCCCGATATAAATCCTGTATTGTTTCTCGACGGTAAACAAAGATTGTGGCTTGTCTGGTATACAGTTCTTGCTTACCAGTGGGAGTCATCCATACTGAAATACAGGATTAGTGAAAATTATATGCAGGAATCGGGACCTCCAGAATGGAAATGGCAGGATATGATCCATATAAAACCCGACGGCAGCGTGCCGGATGGCATCGGAAAAAATGATGAATTTGTTAAGACACTTACCAGGAAATATGATGAATTTCATAAAGACCTTATCGCTAAAGGCTTCATAAACAATAATAACGGGCCTGTAACAAATGAACTCTGGGATAGAGCTCTCGAACAGTACTTCTCCATTGCAAAAGGAACAAGATTTACAGCAACCGGGACAGATATTAATGAAAAAGGTGAAAGAGTAAGAACAGAACTTGGTTTTCCTCTTCAGCGAAGAATAGGCTGGCAAAGCCGTAACAAACCTCTGATCACAGGAAACAGAATGCTGCTTCCGCTTTATTCAGACGGATTTGATTTTTCGCTTATTGCAATTACCGACGACTGGGGAGAAAGATGGCATTTCAGCGAACCCATCGTGGGAGCTGGATCAATACAGCCTTCCCTTGCCCTGCGGAAAGACAGCTCCATTGTTGCATTTATGAGGGATAATGGTCCGCCACCGAAACGGCTTGCAATGAGCATATCTGCTGATAAAGGAAATACCTGGAGCATGGTGGAAGATTCCGATATTCCAAATCCCGGTACCGCTGCAGATATCATTGTTCTGAAAAGCGGCAACTGGGCTCTGGTTCATAATGATATTGAAGAGGGAAGACACCGTCTCTCAGTATGGATGTCAGAAGATGAAGGTATAACCTGGCCTTACAGGAAAATCCTGGTAAACGGGGAACCCGGAAGCGAGGTAAGGGGACACTATCCTGCAATTATCCAGGGCAGCGACGGAATAATACATATATCCTATACCAATCAGATTGCAGGTCCCAAGGGCCAGCCTTCGGTGAAGAATATAGTCCATGCCTGCTTTCCGGAGAAGTGGCTTACAGAATAAATTTTATTTTTTAAGTGTAGTCCAGTCAACAAGAGGTGATCTGTAATAATCTATTTCCATAGCTTCAAACCTTGCTCCGTGTTTACCAAGCCTTGTCTTATATTCATCCCAGCTCCTTGATGCAACAGGGGTCCACCCTATTTCTGCAATACCCGGAAGCCGTGGAAATACCATATATTCAATTTCATCAATATTTGTTAAAGTCTCTGTCCATAAAGGAGCCTCAACCCCCACAATATTCTCTTTCCCAATACCCGGCACCAGTGTTGCGGGATCCCAGCTATAGGCGGCATCAACTTCAATATATGCTGCCCAGTGGAGTCCAAGTTTAGTTGTTTTATCATATTGCATGTCGATATATGCCTTTTTAGCAGGTGACATAAGCAGCTTTGCTCCCTGCCTGACTGCCTTGTTTGCATTTTCAACATTTGACCAGTGCTGTGCAATTGTATTTGATCTCATCGTCGACAGGGCAATCTCATCCCAGCCTATGGATTGTTTTCCATATTTCGCAACTATATCCTGAACCCTTTCCATAAAAGGAATATAATCGGAAACTTTTGTTGAATGAGATTCATCTCCTCCGATATGAATATATGGACCGGGAGTGATTGCAGCAAGCTCTCTTATAACATCCTCTATGAATTTATAAGTAATCTCTTTGCTTATGCACAGTGTACTGAATCCCACTTCGGTGCCGGTATAAAGCGGTCGTGCTTTTCCGTCGCAGTTAAGTTCGGGATAAGAGGATAAAGCCGCATTTGTATGTCCTGGCATATCTATTTCAGGAACAATTGTTATATAACATTCTTTTGCATAATCGACAATAGCCGAGTATTGCTCCTGTGTATAAAATCCGCCTTTGCCCCCTCCAACCTGTGTGCTGCCTCCATGTAAAGTAAGATTCGGCCAGGATTTGATCTCAATCCTCCAGCCCTGATCATCTGACAAATGAAGATGCAACATGTTCATCTTATAATAAGCAAGAAAATCTATATACCTCCTTACATCATCAACACTGAAAAAATGCCGGGCAACATCGAGCATTGAACCCCTGTACGAATATTCGGGATAATCGGTAATAGTGCCCGTAGCTATTTTCCATGGCCCTTCCTGAGGTGTGGTCATCTCAACAGCTGCCGGAAAAAGCTGCCTCAGAGTCTGTACACCATAAAATAATCCTTCATGGGTTCTTGCAGAAAGTCTTATCTGTTTCTTTGTTATAACAAGTTCATAACTGCCGTCCTTCTGATTCCCTCCAACCCCGGATAATGTCAGAAGAATGGAACCGTTCCCCGGTTCATTAAAAGTAGTCTTTACATTGAGCTTAAATCCTGTTGCAGGTCTTAGCCTGTCAGCAAGATAGTGCCCAATATTGAATAGCTCGGAGGACTCTCCTTTTACATAAATAATTGTATTTGGTTTCAAGGTGAAATAATCACCTGTTGAAATAACTGATACGGGTTTCGGGATTATGCTTTCCTTTGACAGATCCGATGGATCTTTTTTCGTACATGATACCTGGAATATAATTATCAAAAACATTATCACTGTTGCGAAAATCTGGTGGCTTTTTTTGTAATTCATTGTTGTTTATTTTTTTATGAAGTAATATATAGTTACTGGTTGCTGGTTGCTGGTTAGTTTGAAAGGTTGCCGGTTGCCGGTCGCCGCTTGCCGGTTCAAGGATCAAACAAGATCACATGCTTCCGGGGGCATCCACTTTGCATCCCTTCCTTCCCATTTAATATTACATCCGATCGGATTTGTGACAGGAACGGTCACTTTTTTCCCTGAAGTCAGCTCCTCAAGTGCATTTTCAAGATCATTTATTATCATTCTTGAAGTATCCCTTGGACTGTCAACGCCTCTTCCTGTATATACAAGCTTTCTCTCCTCATCAAAAACATAGAAATGAGGTGTCCGCAGTGCTCCGTATGCTCTTGCTACCGACTGATCCTTGTCATAAAGATAAATCCATGGAAAATTATGAACCTCCATCCTCTTTACCATATTAGGGAAACTATCTTCGGCATAGGTGTGTTCACTGTTTGAGTTTATTCCGGCAAAGCCGACTCCTTTTTTCATAAAATTTTCTGCAGTAGCCCTTGTGACCTCATCAGATCCGATTACATAGGGACAATGATTGCATGTAAAAAATATAACCAGGTACTTATAATTCCCGAAATCCGATAAACTATATTTTTTTCCGTCAGTTGCCGGAAGTGTAAAATCAATAGCTTTCTGTCCGATCTGTAAGGTATATGACATATCTTTTTTTTATTCTAAAGCTAATAACAATATTTTTACAGAATTGTTATTTCCGGTAATTTATTGCAATGATGTATATTTTCATGCTCCGTCTTTAAGATCCTTTGTGTCCCTTCGTGAAATCCTTCGTGCTCTTTGTGGTTAATTAAAAATAGTTTTTAACCACAAAGGACACAAAGGTTATCACAAAGGAGCACAAAGGAATTCAAGTGATTACGCATTGGAATATAACAGAAAAAACGTATTAAAAAACGTATTTTAAAACGTATTTTAATACGTAGTTATTTAAATTATTTCAAAGGATTTTCTGCTTTCCTGTAAAACTCTTCCTGAAGTTGTTCAACGGAATTGTTGTTTTTCAGAAATTTCACCAGTTCGGCAAGCTGGCCGCCCCAGCTTTCAATAAGAAGCTCTCCTAACTTTTTATCAGGCTGTGCAATATCTGAAGCAAAGTGATTTGGATACCGGGCGTACCACCATATTCCGGTATAACCGAATTTCAACTTGCCGAGCCTGTTCTGGTCGAGACCCGACTGGCTTTTAATGGCCTGCCGGTCAACCAGATCAGGTCTGATGAAATACATCATGGAAGTTTCTTCCTCTCCTGCATGACCATCCAGGGTTGCTTTTTTCAAAGCCTTTATCTGCGGATCATAAACCGGATCTTCTCCTCCCTGAAAAAGCACTACAATATAATCTTTGCGGGCGGCAAGCTGAGACTGGCAGAAATACTGCAGAAAGCTTGTACTTCCACCATGACCGTTTGCAAGGACGATCTTTTTCAATCCGTTCCTGGAAAGTTCACTGCAGGTCTCTTCAAGCATTTTCCACATAAGTTCATTGCTATAGGCAATTGTCCCCGGCTGATGTTTCGCCTCAAATATCTGTCCCGTATAATAAGGAGGAAAAACGACGGCAAATTCTTTTTTTGCAGCGTTGAAAGCTGCTTCCCTGGCTTCAAAAAGATCGGTTCCCAGAGGCAGGTGGGGCCCGTGTTTTTCAATTATACCCAGCGGAATAATACAAACCCCGCCGGATAGTTCAACTGCTTTGGAGAATTGAGGTGACGTCAGTTCTTCCATTTTGAACGGAATACTCACCGATTGTGCAATAAGAGCATCGATACAAATCAATGCCATAAACATAATAAGCAATTTTCTCATGGTTATCAATTTAAATTTCAATTTGTGCAAGTCTGAAAGGCTTTATTTCAATTTTCTCCCATACCTTGTTATAAATATAAGGTTCATCAAGAAGAAGATTATCCAGTTCTTCCCTGTGGGTTGTTTCATAAAGTATCATCGAACCGATCATTTTTCCGTTATCATCAAGAATAGCGCCTCCGAATAAAAAGTGACCTGCTTTTTTAACATGTGCGATCTTTTCAAGATGCTCCGACCTGCTTTTCAACCTTCGATCAGGTGCCTCAACATCAGTTGCATCGTAAGCAATAAGTAAAAACTGCATATTTTATTTTTATGGTTTATAAATCCGGCTGACTATTACAGGTTACCGGCGTGCGGTATGCGGCGTCCGGCTACCGGTATGAGGTCTGCGGGTAGCGGTTATCCTTAATGCCGAATGCCGTACACCGGATG
>CAYPHL010000031.1:11695-34512 GCA_964410385.1 uncultured Rikenellaceae bacterium
GCCGGACGCCGGATGTTACTGCCTGACAAATTTAAGATATTTATTATACCTGTTAATTTGAACATCTTAAAATCCTTTATCATTTTTTATCTTTGCCTGTGTCCGGACATACAAGGATTTTTACGCTGTCGGTTTTTAAAAATTTAATATGTCAGATTTCAGGTCACTTCTTAACCCTGTCCGATTCTTCAGGGATCTCAGACGCAGGGACCACAAACATGTTCTGGGGGCGCTTGACATATTTAAATATATAGGTCCGGGTTTGCTTGTTACAGTAGGATTTACAGATCCCGGAAACTGGGCTGCAAATATTGCGTCCGGATCTGAATACGGATATACGCTTCTCTGGATAGTCACATTATCAACAATAATGCTGATCCTGCTTCAGCACAATGTTGCACACCTTGGAATAGCTACCGGATACTGCCTTTCCGAAGCAACATCGATCTATACACGTCCTGCAGTTTCACGGACAGTTCTCTCACTGGCTGTACTTGCATCAATTGCGACATCACTGGCAGAGATCCTTGGAGGAGCTATTGCTCTGGAAATGCTTTTTAAAGTGCCGGTAAAGATAGGATCAATGCTTGTAACGGCATTTGTTATGATTATGCTCTTTACAAATTCTTACAGGAAAATTGAAAAATTGATAATTGCATTTGTTTCTATCATAGGCCTTTCATTCCTGTATGAAATTTTTCTTGTAAATGTTGACTGGGCTGAGGCAGGAATTTCGTGGATCAAACCTTCCATTCCGGGGGGATCAATGCTGCTGCTTATGAGTGTCCTTGGTGCTGTAGTCATGCCACATAATCTTTTTCTTCATTCCGAGATAATTCAAAGTCGCCGGTGGAATCTTGAAGAAGACAGTATCATTAGGAAACAGCTGAAATATGAATTTGCCGATACCCTGCTTTCAATGCTGATAGGATGGGCTATAAACAGTGCTATGATCATTCTGGCTGCAGCGACATTTTTCGTAAATAATACCGGAGTAAATGAACTTCAGCAGGCAAAAAGCCTGCTTGAGCCTCTTCTCGGGACAAACGCTGCTGTTGTTTTTGCAATAGCGCTTCTGTTTTCAGGGATAGCATCTACAATTACCTCTGCAATGGCCGGAGGTTCAATAGTCTCCGGGATGGTAAAGGAACCTTATAATATTAAAGATAACCATACACGTACGGGAGTTATAATCTCACTTTTAGGTGCACTTATAGCAATATTCTTCACAAAAGATCCCTTCAGGGGTCTGATACTGTCACAGGTATTCCTTAGCATACAGCTTCCTTTTACAGTATTTGCACAGGTATACCTTACTTCCTCAAAGAAAGTGATGGGAAAATATGCAAATACAAAATTCATGACGGTCCTTTTGCTTATCATTGCATCAATTGTCACTTTCCTGAACCTCAGATTACTTTATGATATCATCTTCAATTAAACATTATCGCTATGCCGGAGGAGATGTATAATACCGGACTGGTCCTCAGCGGTGGAGGCACAAGAGGATTTGCCCACCTCGGAGTACTGCAGGCACTTAATGAAGAAGGTATTTATCCGGATGTGATAGCCGGTGCAAGCGCGGGAGCTCTTGCCGGGGTAATGTACTGCGACGGGATCAGTCCCCGGGAAGCTCTGAAAATAATGAAAGGAAGCAGCCGGCTGAATTATATGAAACCGACAATGCCCCGCGATGGCCTGTTACTGCTTTCAGGAATAAAGAAAATCCTCGAAGATCATTTACACGCTAAAACTTTCGGTGATCTGAAAGTGCCGCTTTATGTGTCGGCTACTGATCTCAATAATGGCAAACCGGTTTATTTTTCAAATGGTCCTTTGCTTGACCCGATAATTGCTTCAGCAAGCATTCCCGTGCTTTTTAAACCGGTAATTATCGATAATATCCATTATGTAGACGGGGGAGTCCTCGACAACCTTCCGCTGAGACCTATTGAAAAACTTTGCCGGCTCAGAATAGGATCTTTTGTTAACCCGGTGGGAAAAGAAGAATCACTTACAAGCCTGATTAAAATAACTGAAAGAACCTTCATGATTATGATGGCCAAGGAGGTAAGTGAGAAATCAAAAAGATTCGATATTTTTATTTCGCCACAGGAACTAAAAAACTATGGCATACTGAGTCCCGAAGAGGCTGATGCAGTATTCAAAATCGGATATAAGGCAACCAAAGAAAAACTAATGGAACCGGAGGTAAAGAAACTTATTGCTTCCCGGATTTAAAGCAATTACACTGAGTTACACAGAGGTTCACAGAGCTCCACAGAGGGTTAAAAAAGAACTAATTATATCTGATTAAGGCATTATGGCATTACGGCATTACGGCATTACGGTTTTATGGCCGTAAAGCCGTAACACCGTAACACCTCAATGCCTTAACACCTTAGATCCTTTGCACCGCAGTGCCTCCATGCTGTTACGCCCCTGTGCCGTTGCGCCCCTGCGCCGTACATCAAAAATAACTCGTCCCGTCCCAGCAATGGGTACAAAGTTGTTCTTTAGGAAGACCTATAGCAGTGATCAGGTCATCCAGCCGCTGATATAAGAGTGAATCAAGTGCAAGATTCTCAGCGATCTTTTCAACCATTTTTCCATACTTTTCCGAATCCGGATCGGAATATTCCTTTAATTCACTGTCATCTCCCCCAAGTTCTTTAACGGCTCTGCGGGCGGCAAGCTCCATGGGTGTCCGCGACTGCGTGAAATTCAGAAAATCACAGGGATAAAGAAGTGGCGGACAGGCAATTCTCATATGCAGTTCTTTCGCACCGCATTTCCTCATGTCATTTGTATTATCCTTCAGCTGGGTTCCCCTTACAATACTGTCATCAATAAAGATCATTTTCTTACCTTCAATAACAGCTTTATTTGGTATAAGCTTCATTCTTGCCACAAGATCTCTCTGTTCCTGGAATGCAGGAAGAAAACTCCGGGGCCAGGTTGCAGTGTATTTTGAATATGCACGTTTATTGGGTATCCCCTTTTCATTTCCATAACCAATTGCATGTCCAACACCGGAATCGGGTATCCCGCATACAAAATCGGCCTGAACCGAATCACGTTTTGCCAGAGCGGCTCCGCATCTGTAACGGCATTCATCCACATTTATCCCTTCATAATACGAAGGTGGATAACCATAATATACCCACAGAAAGGCGCATATCTGCATTTTATCTCCCGGTTTCCTTAATTGTGTGTAACCTTCAGCCGTTATCCGGACAATTTCCCCTGGTCCGAGGTAATATTCCGGCTCAAAACCTGTGTTCGGAAAAGAACAGGTCTCGGACGCAATGGCATAAGCGCCTTCTTTTTTCCCAATTATAACCGGAGTTCTGCCCAGTTTATCCCTTGCAGCTATGATCCCATCCTCCGTCAGGATCATCAGCGAACAGGAACCCTTAACATTTTCAAATACATTTTCAATACCTTCAGTAAAACTGTCTTTATCACAGATCAGACTGGCAACAACCTCGGTGGGATTAATGTTTCCTCCGAAATTCTCAGTGAAATGCTGCTTCTGATTTAATATCTTTTCTTCAAGCTCTGATATATTTATCATCCGGCATACCGTAACTATAGCGAAACGCCCCAGATGTGAAGTAAACAGGATCGGCTGAGGATCAGTATCACTTATTATTCCCATTCCGGAATTGCCTTTGAAATCCTTAAGATCATCCTCAAATTTTGTCCTGAAATATGAATTTTCAAGGGTATGGATCGACCTCCGGAATCCCTTGCCCGGAACAATAAACACCATCCCGGCACGTTTTGTTCCTAAATGAGAATGGTAATCGGTACCGTAAAAAACCTCCTGAACACAGTCCTGCTTTGAGATTACACCAAAAAAGCCGCTCATACAATTGATAATTAATATGTTAAGTAATATGTTGCCAACTGTAAATTTAAGAATTGATCCGGATTTTATATTATAGAGGGTAATTATTATTTTTATATTTTTGCAAACCATTCACACAATTAAAGATATATATAATGGCGGAAACAAATTATCAGACTGACCAGACAAATAAAAAGAGCACTCCTATCGGAATGATAGCACTTTCTATCATCCTTGCTGCCGCTCTTATCTTCCTTGTTGTAATGTATTTCGACCAGAAAAGCAAAATGGTTGAAATGGAGACAGTCCTGACCCAGGAAAAAGATTCGCTGGCAAATGAATTAAAGCTTATGGTAGCTGCATATGATACCATGAAGACAAATAACGATACACTCAATGCCAATCTTGAAAAGGAAAAGAAAAGGATCATCCAGCTACTGTCAATAAATGCATCAAATGCCCAGCTTATAAAGAAATACAGGAGCGAGATCACCACAATGAGAGAAATCATGAAGAGCTATATTGTTCAGATCGACTCTCTTAATTCACGTAATAAACTGCTTGTGGCTGAAAATACACAATTCAGACAGGAGATTGCAAAAGTTCAGAATACTAATGTCCAGCTCGAAAAAGAAAAAGAAGAACTTACGACAAAGGTAGTGACCGCATCTGTCATTCAGGCGAAAAATATTACAGCAGCAGCCCTGAACAAAAAAAGGAAAGAGACAAACAGAATAAATCTGATGGAATCACTCAGGGTATGCTTTACCCTTAGGGAAAATGCGATTGCCGGGGCCGGACAAAAAGAAGTATTCATGAGAGTTATAAGACCTGATTCACTGGTTATTACAGGAAGCCCTGACAATCTTTTTGATTACAGGGGAAATAAAATAATCTATTCCGAAAAACGTACAGCCGATTATATGAACCAGGACCTCGAGATGTGCATTTTCCTGTCCAATACCGGCGATTTTATTGTAGGGAACTACAGCATTGAGCTCTATCTTGAAGATAATAAAATTGGCAGGACAACATTCTCGCTGGCAAAGAAATGACCTCCATTATGATGGCGGCATTATAAATTCGGAAATAATATTATCAGATATCATTTTACCCTGATTCGTAAGGATCAGGTTTTTGTTATCCTGCTTCATCAGTCCGTAATCAATAAATTTACCGCTGAGATTAACTATATAATCGTAACCCTCTTTTTCAAATATCTTTTCAATATACTCAAGATCAATACCCCACATTGTCCTCAGAGAAGTCATCACATATTCATTGAATTTGGTCTTTATATCAAGCTCTTCTCTTTCAAAACTGGGTATTCCTGAATTTGTCGATTTAATGTATTTTTTAATGTCTCTGATATTCCACTGCCTTGAGTAACCGTTAAATGAATGTGCAGATGGCCCGAGCCCCAGATAAGGTACCTGTTTCCAGTAATTTGTATTGTGAATTGAAAAATATCCAGGCTTCCCGAAATTCGAAATTTCGTAATTAATAAATCCTGCCTGACTTGTTTTTTCCAGAAGGATATTAAATTCTGCCGTACTTTCATCCTCATCGATCTCAACAAGAGTTCCTTTTTCTTTCATCCTGTTAAATACAGTTCCGGGTTCAATTGTCAGATGATATGCTGAAAGATGTTGAATATCAAATGCAAGAGTTTTATCAAGGCCGGATGCCCATTCACTGGTACCCATACCGGGAATCCCGTAAATAAGATCAACAGAAATGTTCCTGAAGCCTGCTTCTGAAAGTCTCATCAGTGAATCATATGCCTGTGCTGCCGAGTGTCGCCGGTTCATCATTTTAAGATCTTCATCACGCCACGACTGAATACCCAGACTGACTCTGTTAACTCCGGTGCCAGCCAGTTCCTTTACATAATCCTGTGTCACATCATCAGGATTCAGTTCTATAGTTATCTCATTTTCCTTTTCGACAAAGAATCGTTGCCTGAGATGATCAAGCAGCAATCCGATTTCTTCTGGACTGAATACGGAAGGGGTCCCTCCTCCCAGATAAATTGTAGAAACAGAATGCCCTGCAAGATAATCAGACCTCAGATCGGCTTCCTTTTTTAAAGCACTTATAAACAATGAATTATCATCAGGTGAGATTACATGGTAAAAATCGCAGTAATAACAAAGTTTCCTGCAATAAGGGATATGTAGATAAATTCCTGCCATTGGTTTAGAATGCTTTCACAAACACAAAGAAAAACAATTGATTAGAATTTTCTATGATTTAAGACGACTAATTAATAAATTTGCCGCAAAAAGAAATGAACATACTTAAAAATAACATCTATACTATCACTGTTTCTCTGATCATTTTGTATCTGAGCATGGCTACCCCCAGTACTTTAGTAAGGTCAGGTTTTTTTGATATACCACATTTAGACAAATTTGTTCATTTTGGTCTGTATTTTCTTCTTATGGGAACAATGATACTGGAACACAGACGTTCGCTTACAGATACCAGAAAGCTTCTGCTAATGGCTCTTATTCCTTTTTTCTTCGGCATTATTGTTGAATTCATGCAATCGGAATTCACAAGAAACCGAAAAGGAGAGGTCCTGGATATGATTGCCGACACAGGCGGAATATTTTCTGCTCTGTTTCTCTGGCTGTTTTTCAGGCCATATCATTTTCTGAATAAATCTAAATAATTATCTGATCAGACCCGCCGGCTTTTTTCACCAGATCATTTATTGTTTTATTACTGAAAAGATTCACAAGATCTTTTCGTATCGAAGAATAATCATCGTGAAGGGCGCATTTTTTTTTATGCAAAGTAACATATGATCTGCATGTGCTGTTATGTATTATACAATTATTGAAAATATCATCCCCTTCTATTGTTTTAACAATTTCAAGAAGGGTAATATCTCCCGGATCTTTTAAGAGCGAAAAGCCTCCATGCGGACCTTTAAGTGAGATGAGGATCTTACGCTTCGCAAGCTGCTGAAGTATCTTTCCAAGAAATGGTGCAGGCAGATTCAGATCTTTTGAAATAGTTATTATATCCGTCATCTTTTTCCCTTCAGGCCGGCTGGCGAGATACATTACTGCCCTGATACCATAACGTGATGAATTTGACAGCATATCAGTACAGTTTTAAAGGTATTTTATCAATTCTTCTCTTATGTCTGCCACCTTCAAAATCAGTTTCAAGAAATACCCTGACTATCAGATAGGCTTCCGATTCTGAAATAAATCTGCCCGGTAATGCACATACATTGGCATCGTTATGTGCTCTCGCCAGTCTGCTTATTTCTTCATTCCAGCATAATGCACTTCTTATACCCTGATGCTTGTTCGCAGTCATATTTATTCCATTGCCTGTACCGCATATTGAAATTCCAAGCTCATATTCACCTGCTGCAACCGCTGCGGCCATCTGATGACCAAAATCAGGATAATCAACCATCTCTTCCGTAAACGTCCCGAAATCCTTAACTTCATATTTCTGCTTAATAAGGAAATCATATAGTTTACGTTTCAGATAAAACCCGGCATGATCCGATACAATTGCAATTTTTTTCTTTTTCACCATCGTTTATTATATATCCACAAATTACACATCAATTTCAAAAACCTGCTGATCCTGTTAATAAATTGTAGAAAACCTGTAGTTAAAAAGTGTAAAATTCTTAATTTTTAAAATATTTCCCGGTTTTTAACGGAATAAAGATATTTACAGGAAACTTTTAATAAAATAATGTCAGGAAATAAACCTTAAATGAACATTTAAAAATATAAATTTGTTTCATTACAGCTACTGATATGTTATTATTAACATCTGTTAATTAAAACAGCAACATCCTGATTATCAAAAATGGTATATTTTTTGAACTGTTGAAAAGATGTTTGCTTTATAATAGTTGCGAAAAAAACAATAAAAATCTTCTTAAAATTCAAACATAATTAACAGCATATTATAACCATCATAAATATTAATTATTATAAAATAATGTTATATATATGATGTTACTTTACATGAAAACAAATGAAAGAACAGAAAGTTATAGATTATATACGTGAAATAAACAAAATCAGAAAGGAAAAGAATGTAATTATCCTGGCCCATTATTATCAGCTGCAGGACATACAGGATCTTGCCGATTTTGTTGGTGATTCCCTTGCACTTTCACAAAAAGCAGCATCAAATAATGCTGCCATTATTTTATTTGCAGGAGTGAAATTCATGGCTGAGACAGCCAAAATTCTTGCACCTGAGAAAAAAGTCCTTCTCCCCGATATTAATGCCGGATGTTCTCTTGCAGATTCCTGTAAAGCAGAAGATTTTAAGAAGTTCATTGATGAAAATCCCGGACGTACTGTTGTAACATATGTAAATACAACAGCTGAGATAAAAGCCTTATCAGATATAAGCTGCACTTCATCCAATGCGGTCCAGATCATTAAATCCCTTCCTGAAAATGAAAAGATAATATTTGCACCGGACAGGAACCTGGGTAATTATGTTATGAATGAAACAGGGCGTGATATAATTGTATGGAATGGAACATGTCATGTTCATGAAGAGTTTTCAATTGAAGCAATCTTAAAACTAAAATCAGATAATCCGGGATCAAAAGTAATTGTACATCCTGAATGTGAATTACCGGTAAGACTGGTTGCCGATTATATTGGTTCAACGGCAGGCCTTCTTGATTTTACGAAAAGAGATAATGGTGAAATATATATTATTGCAACTGAGCCTGGTATCATTCATCAGATGAAGAAGGCAAATACTGATAAGAAATTTATTCCTGCACCTCCCAGAGATTCAACCTGCGGATGCAGTGAATGTAATTTTATGAAAATGATAACAGTTGAAAAGATTTACAATTGCCTTAAAGATGAAGAACCGGAAATAATCCTTGACAGCAAACTAATTTCTGATGCCCGACGTCCGATTATCAGGATGCTGGATATTTCAAAAACCCTTGTAACAGGTAAGTGATGAAAAAGACTTTGATAGTTTTTGTTTTATTTATTTCTGCAGTTGCAGTATACCCTCAGGGAAATGAGCTTCTCAGTGACGGATATCAGGTATTCAGATATCCTAACGGATCAGTGTCAAGTGAAGGACTTATTAAAAACGGTAAGCCAGAAGGATACTGGAAAAGTTATTATGTAACTGGTGTGAAGAAATCCGAGGGTAAACGTACAAGTTTCCTTCTTGACAGTATATGGATATTCTATGATCAGGTAGGAGATACAACTGAAAAAATCAGTTACCTGTTCGGTAAAAAGAACGGCTATTATTACAGGTATAAAAAAGACCCTGCAACCGGTATTTATCTATGGTCAAAGGAATTATTTGCAGGCGACAGGAAAGAAGGTACTGCATATTTTTATTATCCAGACGGAAAAATTCAGCAGACAATAACTTACAACGAAGGGAAAAAAGAAGGATTAGCCAAAGAATATGATAAAAAAGGAGAGATTATAACCCTCCTTGAATACAATAATGATTTTCTTATCAGCAGGGAAAGAATAAACAGGACCGATGCAAAAGGTTTAAAACAGGGTGAATGGAAGGATTTTTATCCTTCTGGCAGTATAAAAACAGAAAGAACATTTAAAGATGACCTTCTTCATGGTTATTATAAGGAGTACGACACCAGGGGAAGGCTTACAGTTACAATGTTATATGATAACGGGGCAATTGTTAAATCAAGGGTTGAAGATGAACCTGATATAGAAATTGTTAACAGGTACGACAGTGATAATAAGCTGATTTATAGCGGACCTTACAGGAATAATGTACCTGTTGGAACACATCGTGAATTCTCAAAAGATGGTAAGGTTTCAAATTCATTCATTTATAACGATAATGGTCTTCTGTTATCAGAAGGTATAGTTGATGAGGCCGGAAATTCAAATGGAAAATGGAAGAACTTTTATCCTGACGGAAAGATATTGTCAGAAGGGACTTATACTGACAACAGACGTAGCGGAACATGGAAATTCTATAATGCCTCATCGAAGCTTGAACAGACAGGTTCATATAATAACGGCAGGCCTGACGGATTATGGAAATGGTATTATGACAACGGTGCAGTCCTGAGAGAAGAAGAATATTTCCAGGGGGAAAGAGACGGGGTCTATGTCGAGTATTCATCAGAAGGAGATATTATTGCACAGGGCCAATATACTGATGGCGAAAAGAATGGCAGCTGGAAGATAACCACGGGCGATTATACAGAAGAAGGGAATTACATTATAGGCCTGAAAGACGGGCAATGGAAATCCTATTACAGTAATGGTACCTTAAAATTTAAAGGGAACTACCTGCAGGGCAATCCGGACGGGCAGCACCTTTATTATTATGATACAGGTAAATTAAAAGAAGAACAGTATTACAGAACAGGTATAAGACAAAGAACATGGAAGAAATTTGATGAAAACGGAGCCCCATTTCTGACAATTACGTATAAGGATGATGTTGAAGTTAGTATTAACGGAGTGAAAATAAATCTTCCTGAGAGCGATACAAAGCTTATAAAATAGTTACTTTGCTTCATGGATGAAAGCTTTAACATCAGGAAAGAATCCGATTCAACAAACGACCAGGAATTAGACAGGCAGCTCAGACCTGTTTCATTCAACGATTTCAAAGGACAACAACAGGTTATTGATAATCTTGTTGTTTTTGTCACTGCTGCAAAGCAGAGAGGAGAATCGCTCGACCATGTCTTGTTGCATGGTCCTCCTGGACTTGGAAAAACGACTCTTGCCGCAATAATCTCAAATGAACTTGGGGTAAATCTCCGGGTAACATCCGGTCCGGTTCTGGATAAACCGGGTGATCTTGCAGGTCTTCTTACAAATCTGGAAGAAGGTGATGTACTTTTTATCGACGAAATACACAGACTATCACCAGTAGTTGAAGAATACCTTTATTCAGCCATGGAAGATTTCCAGATTGATATCATGATCGATAAGGGGCCAAGCGCAAGATCAGTACAGCTTAATCTCAATAATTTCACACTTATTGGTGCAACAACAAGATCAGGGCTGCTGACAAGTCCCCTCAGAGCAAGATTCGGAATAAAATTTCACCTCGAATATTATGATCATGAGATACTTACCGGAATAGTTAACCGATCGGCAGGTATACTGAACATAAAAATAGATGAGATTGCAGCTGTTGAAATTGCGAAAAGAAGCAGGGGAACACCAAGAATAGCGAATGCCCTTCTGAGGAGGATAAGGGATTTTGCACAGGTTAAAGGATCAGGAAAGATCGATATAGGAATAACCAGGTATGGCCTTAATGCACTTAACATTGATCAGTACGGACTTGATGAAATGGACAACAGGATATTATCAGTCATCGTGAATAAATTCAGCGGAGGGCCTGTTGGTATAAATACTATTGCAACAGCTGTGGGCGAAGAAAGCGGAACTATTGAAGAAGTCTATGAGCCGTTTCTTATAAAAGAAGGATTCCTGAAAAGAACACCCAGAGGCCGCGAAGCAACCGAGCATGCATATAAGCATCTTGGAAAAATTTACAGGAATGATCTTACGGGAACGCTTTTCTGAAATGTTCAGGGCTTAAGTTCAATCAAAAACATTACTTATCTTTTCAAGTCCCCTGGTATCCATTATCCTGATCCTCCTGCCTGTAAGTTCAACAAGCTTATCCGCCTTGAATTCCGATAAGAGCCTTATGACAGATTCTGTTGCTGTTCCGATGATATTTGCCAGTTCTTCACGGGTCAGAGAGATCCTGAGATAATTCTGATCATCAAGTCCGAAATCGTTTACAAGAACAAGGAGGATTTCTGCCAGCCTTTCCCTCACTGTTTTCTGGGCAATATCTGTGATGAATGAATTTGCTTCTCCAAGCTCATGGCATGCAAGCTTTAACAGCTCATGGGCAAAGACGGGATTTGATCTGACGAATGATATAAGTATTTCAGAAGGAATAAAACAAACCTTGCAATCTTCAATCACCTTGGCTGATGTACAGGCAACCTCATTACTCAGGACACTTCTGTAGGCGATTATATCCCCTGGTTTTGCAAAGCGAATGATCTGTTCTTTACCGTCAAACCCTGTTTTAAAAACCTTGATTATACCGCTGTGGATACAGTAAAATCCGCTTATCCGGCTGCCTTCCCTGTACAAAACGTCACCACGGCTGAACTGGCGGAACTCTTTTTTAAAATTGATCATATCGCCTTCTTCAGCTGTAAGGTGCCTGAATATAGACCCTGTTTCAGCTGAACATTTGTCACATACCGGAACTGAGACATCATGCTGCTTCATCTGCATAAATAATTACACTGGTTAACAATAACCTGAATTATAAGTTCAAACAGTTAAAATGAAGTTCTGAATTGTCCAAGAAACCTTATATCATTTTCAAAGTAAAGCCGGAGATCATTAACCTGATATTTTAACATTGCAGGTCTTTCAATGCCCATACCGAAAGCGAATCCTGTATATTTTACACTGTCAATATTACAGGCTTCAAGAACGGCAGGATGAACCATTCCGCAACCTAATACCTCAAGCCAGCCTGTATATTTACAAACATTACATCCTTTCCCTCCGCAGATAGTACAGCTTACATCCATTTCACCGGAAGGTTCAGTAAAAGGGAAGTATGATGGCCTGAGCCTTATTTTTGTATTCTTACCATACATCTCCCTGGCAAAGAAAAGCAGAGTCTGCTTGAGATCGGCAAAGGATACATTTTCATCAATATATAAACCTTCTACCTGGTGAAATATACAATGTGCTCTTGCGGATATTGCTTCATTCCTGAAAACACGGCCCGGTGAAATAGTCCTTATCGGAGGCTTCTGATTATGCATAACCCTCACCTGGACCGAAGATGTATGAGTGCGAAGTAATATATCCCCGGGATTTGAATCCTCTGAAGAAATCCTTGAAATATAAAATGTATCCTGCATATCCCTCGCCGGATGTTCGGGAGGGAAATTTAAACAAGTAAAATTATGATCATCATCTTCAATTTCAGGACCTTCAGATACTGTAAAACCTATCCTCTCAAATATTCTGATGATCTCATTCCTTATTAATGAAATAGGATGACGTGATCCCAATTCCCAGGGATAACAGGGCCTTGTAAGATCATTTTGTCCTGAAGTGGCAGATGAAAAACTTAGCCGGTTTTTTAAATCGTTGTATTTATCAGTTGCAGTTTGCTTTAATTTATTAAGAATCTGGCCAATATTCTTTTTATCGGATGGAGGAACATTCCTGAATTCTTCAAAGAGATCTGAAATAATCCCTTTTTTTCCAAGATATTTAATACGGAATGTTTCCAGCTCCAAAGGATCTTTTATCTGAAGGGAATTAATTTCGGTGAGTAAAGAATTTATTCTGGAAAGCATTTATAAAAAGTTTAATATTAATATTTTTTCATTTAGAAATAATTTTCATTTTCAATATCCTGATGTCAGACAGAGGGCGATCAGTATTATCAGTCTTGACAGCAGCTATTCTGTCAACAACATCAAGACCTTCAGTTACTTCACCAAAGACCGTATACGTTCCGTCAAGACGGGGTACACCACCCAGGGTTGTGTATACTGATCGTTGATCTGCAGGAATTTTGTAGTTCTCATTTGTTGTCAGATATTCAAACATTTTAGCCGAAGCCTTTTCCTGTATTTCACCATCAGAAACCTGGATGCCTGAAATTCGTACACTATCGGAAATCTCCCTTAGAAATTTTATGAACATTGCCTGTTTGAGGTTATTATTAATCCTTTGCTCAGCCTGGTAAAGATCGGTTTCTGTGAGTTTTGTACCCTGAACAATATAAAACTGTGTTCCTGAAGACCTCATTTCCGGATTGACTTCATTTCCTTCACGTGCTGCAGCAAGCGCTCCTTTTTTATGAAAATATCCGGACCGGAACTCAGCTGGAATTGTATAATTTGAAAGGGAATCTGAACCCTGAGGTAACCCGGATTGCCTTGTTGTGGGATCACCTGCCTGTATCATGAAGGAATTAATGACACGATGGAATAATACTCCGTCATAAATGCCGGAATTTACAAGCTTGATGAAATTGTTCCTGTGAAGCGGAGTTTCGTCATATAGCCTGATCTTAATATCTCCAAGGGTGGTCTTAATGAGGACTAGCGTATTCTCATTGCTTCCTGTGGTTTTACAGCTGACAAGAGTAAGGAATATTAATAAAAGGATCGGTTTTAACCGCGGTTTGTTCATGATTGTTACATTTTGATAAATATTATAACCTGATAACCTGCGCAAAGATATCTAACTTTAAGCATCATTTGAAACAATGATTTTTAAAATAAGCTGAAATTGATTTATTTGTTGTCTCGAAAAATTAAATTCTTAGAACTATCTTTGCAATCATTTTAATAAAGTGAACGAAGTCAGAGTTTTAGCAAAACAAACCTTGGTCTACGGTTTTGGAACTATCGTTCCGCGATTCCTTAACTATGGAATACTCACATTTTTGTATACGAGGATATTCGACAAAGGTGAGTATGGAATTGTTACAGAACTATACGCATGGATGGTATTTCTGCTCATAATTCTGACATATGGAATGGAAACAGGTTTTTTCAGGTTTTCACAAAACAAGGAGAATTATGAAAAGGTTTATTCAACTGCAATTATAAGTTTGCTCACTTCTTCATTGCTGTTCGTGATCCTGATTTTTGTCTTTATTAAGCCTGTTTCAACTTTATTGAAATACAGTGAAAATCCTGAATATATTAAAATGTTTGCTGCTATAGTAGCTATAGATGCGTTTACTGCCATTCCATTCGCACGATTAAGAAAAGATAATAAAGCGGTTATATTCAGTCTGATAAAAATTCTGAATGTGATTTTCACTATTATCGCTGTTGTTTTTCTTCTTTTCATTGCGCCGGGCATTTACGAAAGGAGCAACGGATGGTTCGCAAAAATCTATAATCCGGAATATGGCGTTGGTTATGTCTTTCTTGCAAATCTTATCGGCAGTTCTGCAACGCTCATGTTACTGCTTCCTTACATTATCAATATCAAACCTGTGTTCGGAAGAGATATCTGGATTAAAATGGTCAGTTATTCATTCCCTCTGATGATAGCTGGACTGGGCGGCGCCGTGAATGAAGCTCTGGATAAGATAATTTTGCGGAGAATGGCAGTTAATGGAGATGGACTTGAAGTACTGGGAGAATATGGAGCAGGGTATAAAATTGCTGTGCTGATGTCACTTTTTATACAGATGTTCAGATTTGCAGCGGAGCCGTTTTTCTTTGAAAGGGCAAAATCGACCGGAGCCAAGGAAACATACGCTTTTGTAATGAAGTTCTTTGTCATTTCGATGATCGTAGTATACCTCGTTATTAATCTTTATATTGCAGGATTCAGTCTGATCATAGGAGAATTATTCAGATCTTCAGTAATTGTAGTCCCTATAGTAAGCCTGGGCTATCTTCTGTATGGAATTTATGTGAATCACAGCATCTGGTATAAGTTAAATGATCTGACAAAATATGGAATTTACATTACATTTACCGGTGCAGCAGTTACGGTTCTTATAAATGTAATCTTTATTCCTGCCTATGGTTATATGGCATCTGCATGGGCTCATATCGCATCTTATGGTAGTATGATTATACTTTCTTTCATTCTGGCTGAAAAACATTTTAAAATAGAATACAGGATGAAGGAACTTATTCCTTATTTCATACTGGCTTGCATGATTGTTATTTTTTCAAGGATTTTCAAATATCCGTCTTTAATTGCTGAAATTACAATCAATACGATTTTAATAGTTCTTTTTATAGTATTCGCACAGTACAGAGATCATTTTTTGACAGTATTTTTCAAAAAGAGTTATAAATGAAGATCAGGATAGTAAATAAATCCGGACATGATCTGCCTGAATATTCTACAATTGCATCTGCCGGTATGGATATCAGGGCAAATCTTGAAGAAGATGTTATAATCGGTCCGGGTAAGAGAGCCTTGATCCCAACAGGTTTGTTTCTTGAGATCCCTGTGGGCTATGAAGCCCAGATAAGGCCACGAAGCGGATTGGCGATAAATAAGGGAATAAGTATTTTAAATTCTCCTGGGACTATAGATTCTGATTACCGTGGAGAAGTTTGTATAATAATGATAAACTTATCTGAAGAAGATTTCGTTATAAGAGATGGCGACAGGATATGTCAGATGGTGATAAGCAAACATGAGAGAGCTGAGTGGATAAGTGTTGATGTTCTTGGAGAAACGGAAAGAGGTTCCGGCGGATTCGGTCATACAGGAAAGAAATAAGAAATGGGAAAAAGATTGTTATTAAATATTTGGTTTATAATACTCATAGTTACGTCCATTACTTCATGTAATAAGAAGATTACGCCAGCTATTAATGATATAGCCAGGGGAAAGGAGTATGATTCGGCAGTGTTTGATTATGTATTTGTTGAGGCTGTGAAGCAAAAACTTTTGGGAAACAACGGCGAAGCTCTTAAATACTTTGAGCAATGTGCCAAACTGAATCCCTCAAGTGATGCAGTTTACTATCAGATGGCTCAGATAGTACTCTCAGGAGGCGATCTTAAGAACGGGAAAAAATTCGCACGTAAAGCAGTTGAGATCCAGTCAGATAATTTATGGTATCTGATGATGCTCTCGGGATTGTATTACCAGGAAAGGAATCTGGACAGTGCAATAGTGTATTATCAGATGGCCGTTGATAAATACCCTGAAAAGGAGGAACTGCTGATCGCCCTCGGAAATCTGTATTCTGAAAATGAGAAATATGATAAGGCAGGCATAATTTTTAACAGGATTGATAGTAAGTATGGAATTAATGAGACCTCTACACTGGCAAATGTGAGGAATCTTATAAGATCGGGCAAATACAGCGAGGCCCAGGTTCTTGTGGAGAAACTGCATAAGGAGTTCCCGGACGAATTATTATATAATGGTTTACTGGCGGAAATATACAGGCAGAAAGGGGAAAACGATAAAGCAATGGAAGTCTATAATATGCTGATGGAACGAAATCCTGATAGCCCGGAAACTTTATTATCATTATGCGATTTTCTTATAAGTGACAAAAAATATGATGACCTCATACAACTTATTAATACTGTTATAATTAATGAAAAAGTAACAAGGGAAGATAAAATTTCATTGTTCGCAAAAATCCTTGAGACTCAGGATCTGGTAAAAATCAAGGAAAAAGAGCTGACAATGTCACTGATGATTTTAGAGGCTGAATATTCTAATGATGGAATTATCGAACTGTTGAGACCCGAACTGTTAACTAAGGTGAACAGACTGAAGGAAGCTGGGGAAAGACTCGAAGAGATTATTGCTAAGAGACCTGAAAATTATTTTGCATGGGAGAAACTTTTACTTGTGTATCTTGAAGCAAAGGATTATAAAAACCTTGAAAAGAGAGGAGCAGAATGTGCGTTGAAATTCAACAGATCGTTTATTGCAAAAATGCTTTATGCGGCAGGTGCAACTGAAAACGGCAACTATAATACAGCTCTTGAGGAAGTAAGAAAAGCCGAAATTCTGGCCGGCGATAACGAAGAAATGATACTGCAGGTATTATCGACAAGAGCTGATATTTACTATAAGATGAGGGACCTTGACAAAGCATTTGAGACTTTTGAAAATGCAGTGAAAAGTAATAAAGACGACCTGACTATTCTGAATAATTACGCATATTACCTTGCTGAACAAAACCTCAGGCTTAAAGAAGCCGAAGAAATGGCAAAAAAAGTCATTGAAAAAGAACGAGATAACTATACATTTCTGGATACTTATGCCTGGGTACTTTACAAAAGAGGAAAAATTAAGGAAGCAGAAAAGATTATGCAATCAGTAATAAACAAAAGTGAGAAAAGCGATGCTGAATTTTATGAACATATGGGTTTTATAAAGCGAAAGAGAAATAACTGTACAGAGGCTGTTATGAACTGGAAAAAGGCAATTGAACTGGACAGCTCCAAAACGGGACTTTTAAATGAAATAGAGAAATGTCGTGGAAAGAGATAATATTAATAGTTTCGGTCATTTTATCAGGTTGTACTGCTGTCAGGAAAGCAAATGTAACTTTACCGGCGGTAAGAGACGTTCAAAATGATCTGAACCTGACGGAAAGAACTACTGGAAGTAACCTTTCAGCTAGAGATTTCAACATTCTTAAAGCTAATGTTGAAGTCATAAATAATGGAGAAGAACAAAAATTGATCGCTTCGATAAAGTACAGAAGAAACGGAAATTATCTTGTCACTATAAGGAACCGCTCCGGAATTGAAGCTGCAAGAGCATTGGTAACGTCTGATACAGTATTAATTAACGACAGAATATACAGGAAAATGTATTGTGGATCAAATGATTATCTTTTAAATAAATACGGAGTTTCAACTGATTTGTTGCCACTTGTGTTCGGTGATTATCTGGATGAACTAACTGAAACAGAGATTATCAAAGATTGCATCAATGGAATTTCGGAAATTCAGGGATATCATCATAATAAGGAACTGTGGTATACCTTGGATTGCAAAAAAGCAAAAGTCACCTCTGTTACTGTTAGTGAGAAATATGGTACAGCTGGTATAAATATGAAATTCGGCAATTTTAAATCGGAAGGCAGTTCTTTATACCCGGGACGTATATCACTTGAAGACGTGTCAGGGAAAACAAAAATTCTCATTGAAATCATTTCAATCGATTTTGCTGATCAACGTGAGCTGGAATTTATACCTGGAAAAAACTATGAAAGAATTGTCTTAAAATGAAAGTTTTAAGTCTTTTAAATATTATTCTATTCTTTTGTTTTGGTGATGCAGCAGCACAGACAAAGGCAGAGCTTGAAGCACAGCGGCAAAAGGCAATGGAAGAGATTACTTATGTCGATAACATGCTGAAGAGTACTGCAAAAGAGCGGAAGGAAAGTGTTCAGGCCTTAAGAATAATTGGGAATAAGGTTAATCTCAGAGAATCGATAATCAATGGAATGAATGAAGAGATCTCACTTTTAAATGAAAGAATTGGGATCAATAAAATTGCTCTTGAAATGATGGAAAACGATCTGGCGGTTTTAAAAAAAGACTATTCACTTTCTATAATTAACTCCTACAAGACAAAGAAAGTAAATCCTGATATGGTATACATATTATCATCGAGAGATTTTAATCAGGGATATAAAAGGCTGAAATACCTTCAGCAAATAACAAAATACAGGAGAAACGAATCTGAGATTATACGGGAGCTTAAGGGGCAGATTGAAAATACAAAGAAAAGGCAGGAAAGCGATCTCAAGAATATTTCTGATTTACAGATGAAGGAAATTCAACAGAAAGAACTGCTGAAAAATGAGCAGGCAAGAAAACAAAGCATGGTGCAGTCACTTGGGAACAGGGAAAAACAGTTAAGGCGAGAACTGGAAGATAAAAAAAGAATAGCGAAGAGGATAGATGCTGAAATTACGAAGATCATTGAAGAGGAGAGAAAAAAGGCATTAAAAAATGATATGACTCCTGAACAAAAACTTATTGGTGAAAATTTTCAGGAAAACAAAGGAAGATTACCATGGCCCGTCGAAAGAGGGATAGTTACTGCACATTTTGGAGTGCATCAGCATCCCGTGCTTAAATATGTAACGGAAGAAAATAAAGGGATCGAAATTACAAGTAACGGTAAGATTAATGCGAGAAGTGTATTTAAAGGTGAAGTATCAGCAATTTCTGCTATTGCCGGTGCAAATATCACAGTAATTATCAGGCATGGTACATTTCTGACTGTCTATAGTAACCTTGTTAATGTAAGAGTAAAAAAAGGAGATAAAGTTGAGACAAAACAGGATGTTGGGGAGGTTTATTCCGACCCTGGTTCAGATAATAACTGTATTTTAAAGTTCATGATATTTGAACAGAAAAATGCCCTTAATCCTGAAGAATGGATTTCAAAAATTTAAATTGTACTGAAACATATTTTGTGTAATTTAGTATAAGGAATTTAAATTGAGGAAATGCTAAAAAAAGTAAGAATAGGATCGGCAGTTGAAAATCTCAGAGTGGTGGAGAATGCTATAGATACGCTTACAAATGATGCCGGAATAAGTCAGGACAGCTATGGAAAAATCCTTATTGGAACTTTGGAAGCAGTGAATAATGCAATTGTTCACGGAAATAAATCTGATATTAAAAAGTTTGTTGAGGTACAATTTCTTCTGGAGAACAATAACCTTGTTGTAACTGTTACAGATGAGGGTAAAGGTTTTAAACCATCAGAAATCCCTGATCCCACTTTACCGGAAAATATCGAATTGCTTGCAGGAAGGGGTGTTTTTCTTATGTCAAAGCTGGCTGATGAGATAAAATTCAATAATATTGGAAACAGTGTTTCAATGACTTTTAAAATTTAATAATTTGAAAATTAAAGTATTTTACGATGATATAAAATACCGTATAAGGAACGTAAATAAAGTTAAAGAATTAGTGATTAAGGTCATCAGGAATGAAGGTAAAATTCCGGGTGACCTTAATTTTATTTTAACAGGCGACATCAACATAAGGAAAATTAACAGGGAATTCTTAAAACATGATAACTTTACTGATGTTATAGCATTTGATTATGGTATCAGCCAAATTGTGAGTGGCGAGATATATATAAGTAAAGATTCTGTAAAACGTAATTCAATTAACTATAAAGTTAGTTTTAAAGAAGAGCTGTTAAGAGTTATGGTACATGGAACTTTACATTTATGCGGATACCGCGATAAAACTGTAAAAGAAAAGGAATTTATGCATTCTCTGGAGGATAGCTGGATTTGTAAATATAAGGAATAGTAAATGGCGGAGTTCATATATGATATTATTGTAGTGGGAGGGGGGCATGCCGGTTGTGAAGCTGCACATGCATCTGCAGTAATGGGTGCAAAAACACTGCTGATAACCATGGATATGACCAAGCTGGCACAAATGTCATGCAATCCGGCAATGGGAGGAATCGCTAAAGGACAGATAATTCGCGAAATTGATGCGATGGGAGGAATGAGCGGAATTGTGACAGACCGGAGCATGATCCAGTTCAGGATGCTTAATAAATCAAAAGGGCCGGCAATGTGGAGTCCAAGAGCTCAATGTGACAGACAGAAGTTCTCTGTTGAGTGGAGAAAAGTGCTGGAAGGTACGAAGAATCTTTTTATATGGCAGGAGCAGGCTGTTAAGCTTATTCTGGATGGACCAAGGGTAGCGGGAGTGGAAACTGTTTTAGGAACTGAATTCAGATCAAAGGCTGTTATACTTACAAATGGGACCTTCCTGAATGGTCTGATACATGTGGGGTTTAATAAAATTACAGGTGGAAGAGCAGGTGATCAGGCTTCTGTGGGATTAAGCGAACAGCTAAGAAAATCGGGCTTTATTGTTGAAAGATTAAAAACCGGAACAAGTGCAAGAATTGACGGACGAACAATTGATTTCACCAGGATGACAGAACAAAGAAGCGACAATGATCTCCGGAAATTCTCATTTATGTCAGAAGCTCTTCCTATAAAAGAAGAAAGAAGTTGCTTTATTACTCATACAAATGGAAAGGTTCATGATGAGTTGAGAAAAGGACTTAAATATAGTCCGCTGTTTACAGGGAGGATTAAAGGCAGAGGGCCGAGATACTGCCCAAGCATAGAAGACAAAATAGTTACCTTTAGTGAAAAAGATTCTCATCAGCTGTTTATAGAACCGGAAGGGACTGATACAATAGAATATTACGTTAATGGATTTGCGAGCAGTCTGCCACTTGAATATCAATTAAATGCACTAAGGCTTGTTGAAGGGCTCGAAAATGTTGAAATTTTCAGACCTGGGTATGCAATTGAGTATGATTTTTTTCAACCGACTCAGCTCAGGCATACACTTGAAACAAAAATGATTGAGAACCTGTTTTTTGCAGGGCAGATAAATGGAACTACGGGATATGAAGAAGCTGCAGCTCAGGGATTAATGGCAGGAATAAATTCTGTGTTAAAGATAAGGGGAAAAGATAGCATGGTACTGGGAAGGGAAGAATCATATATCGGAGTGTTGATTGATGATCTTGTGACAAAAGGCGTTGATGAGCCATACAGGATGTTTACGTCGAGGGCAGAATACAGAATATTGTTAAGACAGGATAATGCCGACGAAAGATTGACTGAAAAAGGACATAGTATTGGATTGGCTGATGACAGCAGATTATTAAGGTTAAAAGAAAAGCGAAACGCAGAAAAAGAAATAATTAGACTCCTGGAACAGACAAGTATAACTCCTGCGGAAATAAATGATTTCTTAATATCGAAAGAAACCAGTTCTGTAAGCCAGAAAGTGAAAGCTGTAACTGTAGCAACACGACCTCAGATAACTGTTAAGGAACTGTTGAATATTATTGATAAAGAAAGCTTGCTTGAGGCGAGATCTTCCGGAATGTTTGATGAGATATGTGAATCTGCTGAAATCAAAATTAAGTATGAAGGTTATATACAAAGGGAGAAACTAATTGCAGAGAAAATAAAACGGCTTGAAAAAATAAGGATACCTGAAGATATAGATTATTCTGAATTATTATCAATATCTACTGAAGGAAGACAAAAGCTATCAAGAATAAAACCTGAAAATATAGGACAGGCAGGAAGGATAAGCGGAGTTTCTCCGTCTGATGTAAATGTGCTGTTAATGTACCTGGGAAGATAAAATGTTCCACGTGGAACATTTTTATTTACTTAAATAATATTTTTATAATTGCTATTTATACTAAGTGGCTTTGATGAGAATACCTGGAAATTTTCTGAAGTGACCATAGAAGAAATATAGCCGTTGCGCCTCTGAGCCGTTGAGCAGGTGCGCCATAGAAACAAATCGATGAGGAGATGAGGTGATGAGGAGAAAGGGTGAATAAGCGTAGGGAATAGGAGATGAAGAGACGAAAGGAGG
>CAYPHL010000031.1:34612-36464 GCA_964410385.1 uncultured Rikenellaceae bacterium
TTACGCCGCTTACGAAAAAGGAATTATAAATTCGGGAATTGAACCCTAAACCAGATATGAGATGAAAATAGAAGGTAAAATTGTCGACATACATGACAGAAAGATATTCGGAGGAGGAATATGCATAAGTGAGGGGAGAATAAAAGATATATATAAGAAAGAGCTTGTTCCTGACAGGTTCATAATGCCAGGTCTAATTGATGCACATATCCATATTGAGAGTTCAATGATCACTCCGGGTTCATTTGCTGCTGCTGCTGTTTCACGTGGAACAGTGGGTACTATCTCTGATCCACATGAAATAGCAAATGTCCTGGGAATTGAGGGTGTAAACTATATGATAAATGACGGGAGAAAAACTCCTTTCAGATTCTATTTCGGTGCACCCTCTTGTGTTCCGGCTACGGAATTTGAATCGGGAGGAGCAAAACTGGGTCCGGAGGAAATTGAACTTCTGCTCAACAGGGATGAAATAAAATATCTTGCGGAAATGATGAATTTTCCTGGCGTGATTAATGGAAATAAGGATGTATTGAGAAAAATTGATATAGCCAGGAAATTAAACAAACCGGTTGACGGACATGCCCCAGGACTGAGAGGTGAGGAGCTCAGAAAATATATAAGGGCTGGTATATCAACAGATCATGAATGTAATTCACTGGAGGAAGCACTCGAAAAAATTTCCCTGGGCATGAAAGTTATAATCCGTGAAGGCAGTGCAGGAAGAAATCTGAACGCACTGAAGGATCTCTACAGATTAGCTCCCGGCATGATAATGCTCAGCAGTGATGATATACACCCGGAAATGCTTCAGAAAAGACATCTCGATAAACTTGTGGCCATCCTTATAAATGAAGGATATGATCTTTTTGACGTTATCAGAAGTGTAACAATAAATCCGGTGACCCACTATAAGCTGGATGCTGGATTACTTCGTCCGGGAGACAATGCCGACTTCATAATTACTGACAGCCCCGATAAGATGAATGTAACGGAAACATGGATCAGCGGGGAAAAAGTTTATGATAACGGGAAAGTTCTGTTCGAATATAAATCCGGAATTCCGGTTAATAATTTTCATTGCTCAGATATAAACAAAAATGAGCTCACAGTAAAAAACAGAGGCAGGGAAATAAGAATAATCACTGCTTTCGACGGAGATCTTTTTACAAAGGAAATAATAAGGGAAACAGGGAAAGGCAGTATTTGTGAAACTGATACTGCTGAAGATATTCTCAAGATCATCGTAAAAGACAGATACAGGGATGCGGGTCCGGCAGTTGCTTTTGTTAAAGGATTCGGACTGAAAAACGGGGCATTTGCAAGTTCAGTGGCACACGACAGCCATAATATCATTGCTATCGGCGTCAGGGATGAGGATATCGTACAGGTAGTAAACGAAATCGTCAGACTTAAAGGGGGGCTTGCAGTCACTGACGGGCAGAAGGTCTGTTCCCTTCAACTTAATGTTGCAGGGATAATGTCGGATATGCCTTGTTCTGAAGTGGCTCAACAGTATGAGTATTTATCGGATATGGTTATAAGACTTGGCTGCTCCATGTCGGCACCTTTTATGACACTGTCATTTATGGCCCTTCTGGTGATCCCGGAAATCAAGCTAAGCGACAAAGGACTCTTTGATGTGAGATCCTTCAGCCACGTGCCACTGTTTGCGGAGTAGCCGACCAATTATAGTAACGGATTGCTTCGTCGCTTCGTCTGGTTACGCGGAAAGGAAAGTTTCGGAGAGACATCCGGTTGCCAGTAACGGATTGCTTCGTCGCTTCGCTCCTCGCAATGACGGTAACACGATGCGGCGGTAGAATTACCGTCATTGCGAGGAGGCCCGCCT
>CAYPHL010000031.1:36564-38346 GCA_964410385.1 uncultured Rikenellaceae bacterium
CCTGACGAAATCCTAAGTCTGCTGCCGGGAAAACCGGGTGTATATCAATTCCTTGATATTAACGGGAATATTATATATGCCGGAAAGGCCAAAAACCTTAAAAAAAGAGTTAGTTCCTACTTTTCAAAAAACCAGTCGGGCAAAACATCGGTAATGCTGAAAAAAGCATATGGATTACGTCATATAGTTGTTGATAATGAGTCTGATGCATTATTACTGGAGAACAACATAATTAAAAAACACCAGCCCAGATATAACATTCTCCTGAAAGACGATAAGACATTCCCATGGATATGCATAAAAAAAGAGCCTTTCCCCAGGGTCTTCAGTACACGGAATACAATTAAAGACGGATCATTTTATTACGGCCCGTATACATCCGGCTTAATGGTAAAGACTCTTATTGAGCTCATAAGAAGTCTTTATAAAATCAGAACCTGCAGCCTCAGCCTGACAAAATCCAATATTGAATCGGGAAAGTTCAGGGTTTGTCTGGAGTATCATATGGGTAATTGTAAAGGACCCTGCATCGGACTTCAGACGGAAGATGATTATTGTGAGAACATTCAGCAGATTAAAGAAATACTTAAAGGAAATATATCTACGGTCATAGACCATCTGAAGGCAGTAATGATGGGATATTCACAGGAAATGAGGTTTGAAGAAGCACAGACAATCAAGGAAAAGATCGATATCCTGTCCAGATTCAGAAGCCGGTCGGCAGTTGTAAGCTCAACTATTAAAAATGTTGATGTGTTCGCCATGACTCAGGATACTGATAACACCTATGTTAATTTTATGAAGGTCGTTAATGGCGCAATCATCCAGGCCTATACATTGGAACTAAAAAGCAGGGTGGATGAGGAAAAAGAATCACTCCTTGGATTCTCGATAACCGAAATACGTCAACGTATTTTAAGCGACTCACCTGAAATAATAGTGCCATTTAAACCTGATATACAATTTGACGGGATCAGATATACTGTTCCGGTTAGAGGCGATAAGCTGAGACTTCTTCAGCTTGCTGAGCGTAATGCATTGTATTACAAGCTTGAACAGAAAAAAAGGAGAGAAATAATATTACCGGCCGACAGGTCTTTAAAGAATCTTGAAAAGTTACGGAACGATCTGCATATGAGCGAAATACCGGCACATATAGAATGTTTTGACAATTCAAATATAATGGGAAGCAACCCTGTAGCTGCCTGTGTTGTTTTCAGAAACGCTAAACCCAGTAAAAAGGATTACCGTCATTTTAACGTCAAAACAGTAACCGGTCCTGATGACTTCTCATCAATGGAAGAGATCGTTTACAGAAGATATAAAAGAATGTCTGAGGAGGGCGAAAATCTGCCTCAGCTGGTAATAATTGACGGTGGGAAAGGACAGCTGTCTTCTGCAATGAAAAGCCTGAAAAAACTGAATCTTCATGAGAAAATCACTGTAATAGGGATTGCAAAGAAACTGGAGGAAATTTATTTCCCAGGAGACAGTGTACCGATATACCTTGATAAAAATTCAATCAGCCTGAAAATAATTCAGCAGATAAGAAATGAAGCACACAGGTTCGGTATAAATTTCCACAGGGATAAACGATCATCCGTAATGACAAAATCTGATCTGGATGAAATAAAAGGTATAGGAATTAAAACTAAGGAGATCTTATTGAAAAAAATCGGCTCCGTTGAAAAAATCCGGATGATACCCGAAAAAGACCTCGAAAAGCTTATCGGCAGAAAAAAAGCATCTGTTTTAACTGAATTTCTTAAAAATCTTCCCTGA
>CAYPHL010000032.1:0-202 GCA_964410385.1 uncultured Rikenellaceae bacterium
AATGCAATAACCAATGCAAAAATGGCAGATAACGCCATAGGCAATGCAGAAATGCGCGACAATGCCATTGGAACATTAGAAATTCAAGATAATTCGGTTTTATACAATAAGATACAAAATTTAACTACAACCGGGAGGTTATTGGGTAGTTCGAGTACGACAACACCGGTACAGGAGATCAGCCTGGGGAGTGGACTTAGTA
>CAYPHL010000032.1:302-35740 GCA_964410385.1 uncultured Rikenellaceae bacterium
CAAACATATCCGGACAGATATTTACAGGAGCGATCTCGGCTACTAATTTATCAGGGACGAATACGGGAGATGTAACACTTGGGACAGGGAGTGAGAATTACCTGTCGCTTACAGACCAGGTTCTGACAGCTTCTGCGGTAAATCTTTCCGGGACAAATGTAACAGGCATATTGGCAGCAGGGAGATTTCCTGCGCTGACAGGCGATGTAACCACCACAGCAGGGAGTCTTGCCACAACAATAGCCAGTAATGCAGTAACATATGAAAAGCTTCAGAACCTCAGTACGACTGGCAGGTTATTGGGCAGTTCGAGTACGACAACACCGGTACAGGAGATCAGCCTGGGGAGTGGACTTAGTATAAGCGGGACGACATTGACTGCAACCGGGACAGGGGGAACAGTCACATCAGTGGGATTGTCACTGCCAGCTTTTATAACAGTAACAGGTTCCCCGGTTACAGGGTCGGGGACACTGACGGGAACACTTGCAAGTCAGAATGCTAATACAATTTTTGCGGCACCGGACGGTACTTCCGGAGCGCCGTCCTTCAGGACACTACTGAGCAGTGATATCCCCGGCCTTGACTGGTCAAAGATAACAACAGGCAGACCTACGACACTTGCAGGTTATGGCATAACCGATGCAGCCTTATCAACGCATAATCATACCATCGATGGATTATCAAATGTAAGTATAAGTGGCAAAGCGAATAACGACATATTACAATGGGATGGCACATCATGGATAAATAAGAGCCTGACGGGAGCCGGAATAATAACCACAGAGACAGATCCTGTTGTAAGGGCAATAAATGGTATTGTAAAATCTGACGAAACAACGATATCGGCAGCAGTTGCGGGAACAGATTATGTTGCACCAAATCCCTCAATAGCAGCAGGGACCAATACGAAGATAAGCTATGATTCGAAAGGCCTCGTAACGGGAAGCAGCTCCTCAGTACTTGCATCGGCAGACTATGAAAACCAGGGAACGGTATCAACAGTATTACATGGGAATGCATCAGGCAATCCGTCCTGGGGACAAATAGTTAATGCAGATATTCATACAGCGGCAGGGATAGATGCAACAAAGCTTTCAGCAGGATCAGTTGATAACGTCGAATTTGATTATCTCAATGGTGTAACGTCGGGAATACAGACACAAATAAACAATAAGGCAAACATATCCGGACAGATATTTACAGGAGCGATCTCGGCTACTAATTTATCAGGAACAAATACAGGCGATCAGACAATATCACTTACCGGAGATGTAACGGGAAGCGGGACTGGCAGTTTTGCGACTACCTTATCAAACACCTTAGTAACAGCAGGATCGTACGGAAGCAGCACCCAGGTACCAACCTTTACAGTAGACAGTAAGGGCCGCCTGACAGCAGCTTCAAATGTTACTATAACCGGGACTGCGCCTGGTGGAGCCGCCGGAGGGGATTTGACAGGAACCTATCCGAATCCGACACTTGTAACTACAGGAGTTACCGCAGGGAATTATGGTACAGCAACATCAGTACCGACGGTAACAGTTGATGCAAAAGGCAGGATAACAAATGTGACTAATACAGCAATTAGTATACCGGGAAGTGCAATTAATAATGCAACAATTGCTTCAGGTTCCAGCCTCGCGGGCAGCAATACCGGTGACGAAACAACCACAACGATAAAAACAAAATTGGGTATTGCCGGAAATACAACTGATGGTTACCTGACTGCCGCCGACTGGAATATTTTTAATTCCAAGGAATCAGGATTGACATTTTCAACAGGCCTGACAAGGAATATAAATACAATTACAGCCGATCTGTCGACAGGAACTGGTAATGGGCAGAGCGTAATAGGTGCGAAATCGGCTTTCGGAGATCTAAGGCTGGAAAGTACGACTAATGCATCAAAAGGACATATTCTATTTGGTTCTTCAGCCTACGATGAATCAACCAACAGGCTTGGGATAGGGAATAGTGCGCCTGCTGAAGCGCTGGATGTTACAGGTAATATTGCCGCATCCGGTGATGCTGTAATAGCGGGTGGAGACCTTACCATCGGTTCAGGAACTGTTGCAAAACAAGGTACGATAGTTCTCCATGATAATAATGCGGGATCTTCCAATACCACTACAATCACATCCAATGGTGCAGTCCCTGCCAGTTTTACACTTACCCTGCCTCCTGATGATGGAAATGCAAATCAGGTTCTTACAACAGATGGCGCTGGAGTGCTAAGTTGGGCAACACCTTTGGGAGGTACAGTAACCTCGGCTTCAGTTGTATCAGGAAACGGGTTTTCAGGAACAGTTACAAATCCCACTACAACACCTGCTATTACTCTCTCAACAACGTTGTCTCAGGGTTCAGTCCCCTTTATCGGGACTGGTGGTGCTTTAGTTCAGGATAATACAAAACTATATTGGGATAATGCAACTGACAGACTTGGCGTCGGAACATCGTCTGTCTTCAACAGGATAACCCTTGGAGGTGCAGCCGGTGGATATGAAGTCATATCAAGGGATGTTACAAATGGTTCTCTTGGTATCTGGGGCGGAACAACGGAAGCATCCGGAGCATATTTTAAAATCACAGGTTCTGATTATGGAAGCTCTCCGGGACGTGGAAGTGCTGAATTTGTTATCAGGAATTTTGCTAATTCACAGTTTGCTTTATGGAGTTATGATGGAGGAAGCGGCTGGACAAACCGTTTCTCATTAAGAGGCCAGTCAGGAAATGTCGGCATAGGAGTTGAATCCCCCACTGCAACCCTTCATCTCAGAGCAGGAACATCATCATCAAATTCTGCTCCATTAAAATTCAGTGCTGGGACTAACCTGAGTTCTGTCGAAAATGGAACAGTTGAATATGATGGGACAAATTATTTTGTCAGCACCGGAGGAACCCGATACACCCTGGCTAAAACTTTGACATCTAATCCGTCTCTCAATTTTGGTTCTACTATTTCCGGAACATACACAGATGTTACAACAGCTCTTTCAGGAGCAGAGGATGGCGATGCTGTGGTGCTTGGAATAACTAATGCTGCAGTTACGGCCGGAACCGATTACAAAGCCTGGGTCAGCTCTGCCAATACTGTAACTGTAAGGTTCATAAATAATAGTGGAGGGACAATTGATCCTCCTTCAAGAAATTTCAGAATTAGTATTATAAAATATTAGAATAAATCCTCATTCATATCTGAGCAAAAAGCAGTATGATCAGAGAAAGTACTGATATATTACCAAAAGTAACTAATTACAATAGTTCCGGAACAGTGGGACCATTGGTGATCATTATTGCTTTGTTCCTTCTTTGTTCACTTCCTTTGTTTTCTCAGGTGATCGTAAACGATGGGGCTGCTGTCAAGATCATTTCAGGTACCTTTGTTAATTCCGGAGATGCTGTAAATAACTCCGGAATCATATCCAACGACGGTAACATCAACCTTTCCGGCAGTTATATCAGTACGGGAAATACAAGTGGTAACGGGATCTATTCTCTAAGAGGATCCTGGACCAATACGGGAGGAATATTTGTCCCTGGATCGAGCACTGTGATATTCAATGGATCGGAAGACCAGCTTATCACCCGGGCCGGGGGTGAGACATTTAATAACCTGATAGTCGAAAACTCAGGCGCACAATTACTTAAACGACTCGCCGTCCAAAACAATGTAACTGTCCTCGGTACTCTTACAATGTCACTCGGAAACATTGATGCCGGGACATACCTTCTTTACCTTTCCAATCCGCTTGCTTCAGCACTTAACTATACCTCCACAACTAACAGCAGGATATTCGGGAAATTTGAAAGAGGTATCAGCCAGGCAGCAACTTATCTGTTCCCGCTTGGTACCGCTTCCTTCTACAATCCGCTGAATCTGAAAACAAATGAAATCCCTGTTGCCGGATCAGTTCTCTCACAATACTTCAGTCTTGATCCGGGAAATACCGGACTACCTGTACCCGATCCTCCGGTAGAGATCCATGACAGATACCCTGACGGATTCTGGAGTCTTACTGCAAATAACTATTTTTCATCTTCCGATTTCAGCATAAGTCTCGATGCAGCAGGTTTCGCCGATACTATAAGGGATGTGACACGTGTCATAAAACGTACGGACGGAGGAAACTGGACAGTTGACGGGACTCACAGGGATGCCGTTGGCACGGTAGTACACAGAGACAATCTGACAGGAGATATTTCTTCATCAGGTACACAGTTTGCGCTTGGTCGGATCAGACCACTGATTATCTTTCATCCGCGGGATACTATTGTCTGCGAAAATACAAATCCTTTTTTCAGGGTTGTTGCAAGTGGTGCTGAAAAGCTTAAATATACATGGTATAAGGAACCGGGGATACTTATTGAAAACGGACCTCATTACAGTGGAGCCAGAACGGCAACACTTACAATAATCGGAGCCGTACTGGGCGATGCCGGGGATTATTACTGTATTGTTTCTGACAGGTACCGGAACTCCGTCAGGAGTAATAATGCAACCCTTGTGGTGATGAAGATCCCGGAAGCAAAAGTAACTCCTGAAAATCAGCCTGATGAATGCTCAAATATTGCATTTGAAGATATAGTCCTTGACCTTAATTATTGGGATCCGGGGACAACCTTTGTCTGGACACGTGACAATCCGGATGGGATTACTACAACAATTCCGCTGACCGGTTCGGCAAATACAATTGGTTCTGTGTTATCGGGGATATTTATTAATACATCCGACAACCCGATAAAAATAACCTTCCTTGTTACGCCGGTGGGACCTGATCCGACAAACTGCGTCGGTGAACCTGTATCAGCTTTTGTGGTTGTCAATCCTACACCTCGTGTTATTCCGATCAATGCCCTTCCCGTAATCTGCTCCGGTGAATCAATATCGATAAGACTTACTACTCCGACATCAATGACGAAAGGAGACATTATTTTCGATTATACGGTGGCATTTGAGGGTCAGACGGGCGATATTACTGGTGATAACGCTCCGGGAACAGCCTATCCTGAAAGTGTTTTCAATAAGATCTATACAAATAACTCTGATACAGTACTATCAGTATTTTATACCATTACTCCCAGGAACAATATGCTAAGTTGCGTTTATGACAGCATAAGGATTCCTGAAGTAAAAGTACATCCTCTTCCACTCCAGGATTTGAAACTTACAACTCCTTTTACATGTGCCGGAGGAATAGACGGAGTGATAACCGCTTATCTGGCGAAGGGTTCAAAGCCAGATGTACTTACCTGGGTCGACCGGCCATGGCTTGGCGATACGACATACACTACAACTGCTGATTCTGTTCTTCAGCCAATCAGGTATGCCGGAAAGTATAATCTGGATGTGAAGGACAGTTTCGGTTGTTCCAACAAAATTGAAGGTCTTGATGTCCTTGGAACATCATTTAGAACCAATTTTTATATAAATGACATAACAGGATTCGGAACAACCTGCAATGGTGTGGATGATGGCCAGGTATGGATATGGGAATCCGCTTCATCATCGACTGCCAAGGCTCCGTTTGAATACTGGCTTGTTTTTAACGAGGAGGATACGATCCGAACGGGAATCATCGCAGATAAAGACATTTACACATATGAGAATAACCTTCCGGCCGGTGATTATAAGCTGATAATCAGAGATGCCAATGGCTGCTATAACCGCAGTTTCCCGACAGGCACAATTACAGAGCCACCTCCTATCGCAGTCACATTCACAGAATCCGATTATAATGGATTCAATATAACCTGCAGGGGATATAATGATGGCTTTGTCAAAGTAACTTCTGTAACAGGAGGTAACGGAGGTCCGTACAGTTACCTGTGGACAACTCAGGGAGGTAATATTCCCGGACCTGCCAATACGGACAGGCTTGACAATATACCGGCAGGCACATATTATCTTGAAACTACCGACATCAGAGGTTGTGTAAGAAGAGATACTATTATTATGGAGGAACCGGAAGGTATGACACTTTATAATTCAGAACTTTCCCATAGTCCTGATAATGTTTATAATATTTCATGTAACGGAGGTAATGACGGAACGATTGATCTGACAATCTCGGGAGGTGCACAACCTTATTCTTACCTCTGGACCGATTCTGCATCCTATTCTGCAATAACTGAAGACATAAAGGACCTGACAGCAGGTACTTATGTCTGCAAGGTTACCGACAGCAACGGGTGCGAACTTAAGATACCGCCGCTTTCCGTTTATCCGGCATTCACTCTGACTGAACCGTCGGCAATATTCTTTCATGCCATAACTTCGACTTCCGCTGACGGTTCTCACAATATCAACTGCAGCGACAGTACAGGCTGGGTTGATCTGAATGTCACGGGAGGAAGCGGCGGATCTTATGTTGTTACCTGGAGCACTGCAGATGGAGCTGGTATTATACCCGGCGAAACCGATCAGCCTTTACTGAAGGCCGGTACTTATAATGTTAATGTTAAGGATGCAAATAACTGTGAAAAAGATACTGTTATTGTTCTTACACAGCCACTCCCGATAACATCATCTCTGGTTCCGACCCATATCACCTGTCAGCCTGCCGGCTTTGCCAACGGATCAATAGATCTGACTGCGGGAGGCGGAATTGCTCCTTATGGCGATTGGAACTGGTCCAACGGAGCAGTTACTGAAGACATAAGCGGACTGACGGAAGGTTATTACAGGATCACTTTTACTGATGCCAACGGCTGTCCTCATACTGATTCAGTAAGAGTAAATCTTCCTGATCCGATAACCTTTATGCCATTGATCTCTGATTATAATGGCTATAATGTCACCTGTAATGGTAAATCCGATGGCTGGATAAATATTAACATGAACAGCGGTCTGGCGCCTTATATATATGAATGGGGAAAAACCGAAGGTGGATTCTCCGGTAGCGGAGAATCGGTTACTGGTCTCAGCAGCGGGCATTATACATTGAAAGTTACGGATGCCAATATGTGTACGGTTTCAGATACTCTTGAAATACGGGAACCGGGAGTGTTTGGCATAAATATCCTGAAATCCTCCAGCATTGCAGGTGGATTTGATATCAACTGTGCCGGTGACAGTACAGGATCAGTTGAGATTGAAACTGTTAACCAGGCAGGATCGGTGACTTACCTCTGGTCGGATGGAGCGACAACTGCAGTGAGGAACAATATTCCTCAGGGAGATTACAGTATTTATGTTGAAGATGCAAACGGATGCCGGATCGATTCACTGTTCACGATGACTGCCCCCGATTCCCTGAAGCTTAGCTTCGACGTTATCCGGCCATGGTGTCCTGACAAACCGGACGGAGAAATACATCTTACTGTAAGTGGCGGGGTTGCCGGGACCGATTATTCTTACAAGTGGTCAGACGGCTCGTATGACAGGGATATTACTGAGATCGTTGAAGGTAATTTTGTGGTGACGGTTACCGACCTTAACGGTTGTACCAAGATGGATTCTGTTTATGTTGAGCCTCAGCATGAGACATGCCTGATAATACCCAATGCATTTTCTCCAAACGGTGACCTTATAAATGATTTATGGAATATTGGTCTTATTGAGCTTTATCCTGAAGTAGAAATAAAGATATTTAACAGGTGGGGAGGTACAGTCTGGAGATCTGAAAAAGGATATCCTCATCCATGGGACGGAAGAAGTAACGGTTCTCCTTTGCCAATAGATTCGTATCATTATATAATTGAGCTTGGACCGAAAAGAAAGCCGGTCGTTGGTAATGTAACTATTGTCAGATGATAACTGGAAAAATCAAAGAAATTTGAAGAAACGGCTATTCATATTATTCTTAATGTCTGCGCTCCGGGTTTCTGTATCCGGTCAGCAGCTGCCTGTTTACAGCCAGTACCTGTATAACAAGTTTCTGATAAATCCTGCTGTTGCAGGGAGCGATGGTTATACAAGCTGGAATCTGACGGCAAGGGAACAATGGGTAGGTTACAAGGGCGCCCCGCGTACATTTTCTTTCAGTGGTCAGACACGGTTACTTAAGAGAAGCTATATCCTGAAACAGTCAAATGTAAAAAAACAGGTATTCAGGCCGAAATCGGATGGCAAGGTGGGATTTGGAGGTTATATTTTCAGTGACAGGAACGGACTTATTACCAGAACAGGATTACAGGCTTCATATGCTTATCATATGTGGATCAGGAACAGTACTCAGCTCTCATTCGGGCTTTCGTTTACAGGATACCATTATAAGATCGATGAGACCCAGATCAATTTTGGAGATCCGGACGAACCTTGGCTGAATAATGAACTGCGACGTGGAATATTTGTCCCGGATGCAGCTTTCGGTATTTACCTTCTGAATTCAAAGTATAGCGTGGGTTTTTCTTCACAGCAGCTCTTCGAGGGTACCGCAAAGATAGGGAGTGAAGCTTACAAATATTTCAGGATGGACAGGCATTATTATTTGTTCGGATCATACTATTTCGAACTTAATTCACTTACAGAACTTGAACCATCAATTCTTTTCATGATGTCTGAACAATTCCGGCCTCAGGCCGATATAGGTCTTACTTACATATATAACAAGGGATTCTGGGCAGGACTGGCTTACCGGACAAGCGGTGCGATTATAGCTAATGCAGGAGTCAAATATTCGAATATTTTCATCGGTTATGCATTCGATTTTACCCTTCAGGAGATACAAAGGATAACTTACGGGACCCATGAAATAACACTTGCGATAAAACTTGGCGACAGCGCAAGGAAATACCGCTGGCTGGACAGGTATTGATAACTCTCCCTCTGTTGTTTTCGGCCTCACCCCCATGATCGCCTTCTCCCGGAGTGAGAGGGGGGGGGTGAGATCAGTCAGGCATAAGGACCGGAGAGTCATTTTACTTCATCAGGAAGTAAACCAGCGAGCTGGATTTAAATTTATTAAACAGGGTAAGAAATGAAAACAATACGCCTCTTAATATTCCTGAAATAAAGTGAGTCTTTGAACCTTTATATTTTTCACTTAGCATTGAAATATAAAATACATCAAGCGGGAGAGAATGTATTCCGGTAATCTTAAGTCCGGCTTTCGCTGAAAACTTCATAAAGGTATCACTGTTGAAATGCCACAAATGCCTTGGTACATCATAAGCTGCCCAGAAAGGGCCATAGTAAAGGGCATCACAGGATGAACTGCTGGGCATGGCGGCAATACAGATACCTCCAGGTCTGAGAAGACGCTTAATCTCACTTGCATACTTAAAAGGATCCTGAAAATGTTCAAGCACATGCCATAGGGTGATACAATCGAAGCTCTCCTGTTCAAGGGCGTTTAGAAGGCCTGGTTCCAGGACTTTCAAACCGAATTTTTCAACAGACCGCTTCCTTGCCTTTTCATTTATCTCAATACCTGTGGGGTCCCATCCTGAATTTTTCATGACTGAAAGGAAATGTCCGCTCCCGCTTCCTATATCAAGCAATCTTCCCGTCTGGAGGCCGGTGATTTTTCTGATCAGTCTGAGCTTTTTCCTGACCATTATTTCCCTTGATAAATTGTAAAGAATTCCGGAGATCCCTTTATTGTCATTATGAGAGGCATACTCATCAGATTCATAATATTTGCCGGAATTCTCTTCATCGGGATGATCCTGTGTGAAAATGAATCCGCAGGTTGAACATTTTTCAAGGTTAAAATCCTCGCCGGTCAGGAAATGATCCCTGCATCTGAGATAATGAGATATGTTACCCGAGTCACATACCGGGCATGTGCCGTGATGCACCATAAATCACTGTTGTTTCTTTTTTCTTATAAGTTCATTTGCAATGAATCCTCCTGCAAGCAGGAACAGTAATATCGAGACTGCCAGTGAGACCTTGTTGCCGGTAGCAAATGATTCAGGATTAAATGAGAATTTTATTTCATGATCCCCTGCCGGAGCGACCATTGCCCTGAGTACATAATTTGCTCTCATGTAAGGCTTTTCTGTTCCGTCAACATAGGATTTCCAGCCGGCAGGGTAATAAATCTCGGAAAAGACTATGAGTTTTTCCGTGGCTGCAGAATACTTATATATGAGCTCATTGGGTTGGTAGGAGGTCAGGTAAATCGTATCCCCATGTGCGGCAGGGTATGATATTCCGGTGACCTGATCCCGGAATTTTTTGTCAATGACCGCATCCGTAGCCGGGTTTAATGAATTAATTGCCATTATTTCCTGGTTGGCATTTTCGACAAATACCGGATTTTCCACAAACCAGGCATTCCCCAGTGCGTGAGGATTGATTACAGGTGCTGCCTCAGGATTATAAATGATATATCTAGTATTTAACATATTCAAAGCCGGGGCATCAGCCAGCGGAGGTATGAGATCTTCAGCAGATCTGGCATTACCTGCCGCGCTGATAAAAGTATTTATCTCTCTCAGGAGTGCTGAATCGATAAGCTCCTGGTATCTTTTAAGCTTTGCACCGTGATACCCTCCTATTGACTTGTGGAAATATGAAGTGGGAGTATTATCATTGAAGGTTGATACTGCCAGGTTAAGCACCCTGTTATATGATTGGTCCTTAAGGATAAAGGCATCAGCGGGTGTGGGTACTACTGATTTCTGAATTGCAGAAGGTCTTTCGAACCTGTCGGAATTCAGATATCTTTTATCAACAGTCCACAGGTCCAGAAGAACAAGCACTCCGATCACGACAATCGAGTATTCTTTCCGCAACTTGTCCTTAATAAATGCCAGTAATACAGCTGCACCTGCTGTTACAAAAACCAAAGACCTTAATGCATCGGTTCTCAGCAGCTCCTTCCTGTCAGATATCATCGCGGTTTTCAGCCAGTCGGGGTAACCGACCTCTCCCTGGTTAAGGAAGGCGCCGGCAATTCCGGGAATAGCGATTATAAGAAGAAGTAATCCTCCGGTGATCCCGAATGCAATCTTCAGGCCTTTCATGATGTCTTTCCGCGATATAGAAGATTCATAAATGTCCCTCAATGCAAGAATCCCGAGAAAAGGAATACAGAATTGTGCAATGACAAGGATCATTGTAACTGCTCTGAACTTATTGTATCCCGGGAAGAAATCAATAAACAGATTTGTAAATAGCATGAAGTTTTTTCCCCAGGAAAGCATTACAGAGAGTACTGTTGCAATAAGAAGCCACCATTTTTCCCTTCCCTTAGTTACAATAAGGCCAAGTACAAAAAGAAAGATGATTATTGCACCCATATAGTGAGGACCATCTGTGCCGGGTTGTGTTCCCCAGTATTTCATAACCTGATTTGATGCGGAAGCCATATTATTCTGCCGGAGAGCTTTTACAGTTTCGGAATCACGGTCGAAAGGTTTACTGGAACCACCTTTGTAATTGGGGATAAGCAGGTTCATCGTTTCATCAATCCCGTAACTCCAGTGAACTATATAATCCCTGTCAAGTCCTGATGACATATTCCTGTTTTCGGTTACAAGGTCCGATTTACCGCGCATTGAATACTTGCTGTACTCATAGACCGTGTAAAGGTTACCGAAGTTAACACCTATCGCAATAATAACCGGGATAATGAGTATTGCTGAGGTTTTAAGGAACTTAAGTATTGTTTTTTCCCTCACCGACCAGATGAACTCAGTTATAATGAAAACAAGAAGGCAGAGGCCGGCATAATAGGTTATCTGCGGGTGATTTGCCAGTAATTCAAGAGAAAGAATAAAAGCGGTGAAAAGAGCTCCTTTTACTGCATCATGCCGGTAAGCATACCAGACTCCTCCTATCATCGGGGCTATGTATGCAAGTGCTATGGCCTGGGTATTATGACCGGCGGCAAGGATCTGGAACAGGAATGAAGAGAACCCGAATGCAACTGCCCCGACAGTCGCGATCCACCTGTTAACTCCAAGCATCAGTAAAAGAACATAAAAACCTGTCATTGCAAGGAAGAGTACGGAAACAGGCATTTTAAAAACCCTCAGTACATTATCAACATGTCTCATCAGATTACCCGGATGCCTTGTAAGGATAAGATATCCCGGCATTCCGCTGAATATTGAGTTGGTCCATAAAGGATCCTTCCCGTTCACTGCACGGTAATCACGTATCTCTTTTGAAATATAGTTAGATACTGAAGAGTCGTTGGCACGCAGTACCTTCCCTTCCAGAACCGGATAAAAGTAAATATAGGAGATGACTAGAAAACTGGCAATGATCAGAAAATGAGGCAATAGCTGTTTAAAGGACTTCATGATAAATAAATTAACAGTTCTCAGAACTTTGAGTATGCGGACTAAAAGTATTATAAATATCCTGTAACCGGCATAAAATTATGCAATTCTTATTTATTTTAATACTGATTAATAGTTTCCTGCTTATTTTGCATTTTAAATCTGGCCAGGTCAGGTCAGAATTATATTTTGTAAAGAATGGATTCCAGTGAATTCCCTAAAATTTCAGTAATTACTATATCTTTCAATAGCTTAAGCACTATCGAAAAGACGATCAGGAGTGTTGTCGGGCAAACTTATCCCAATATCGAATTCATTTTAATAGACGGAGGTTCGACTGACGGAACTGTTGATATCCTCGAACGTTACAGGGACAAAATTGATATTCTCAGGATTGAACCCGATAAAGGGATCTATGATGCGATGAATAAAGGGATAGCCCTTTCCACAGGTGAGTGGATAAGCTTCATGAACTCTAATGACTATTTTTATAATGAAAAGGTCATCGAAGATATTTTCAACAGAAATACCGATGCAGATATAATTTACGGTTATTGCATCGATCCCGATACAGGAAAGGAGATAAAGCCCCTGAATTTCACGGAGTTCTGGAAGCGAATACCGGTTAATCACCAGTCGGCTTTTGTTAAAGCTGTTCATTATAAAGACCATCCCTATAAATTAAAATATACAGTAAGCTCTGTTTACGATTCGTTTTATTTCTGGTATTGCAGTGGGCTCAGATTCAGGTATGTTGATCTGCCGGTCGCTGTTTATGACATGAAAGGAATCTCATTTTATTCCTTTGCCTGGCTTTGGGATTATCTTAGGATCAGTTTAAAATATTCAAAGGGTAAGAGAATAAGGGTATGCTTCCGGTTTATTTATCTGTTTTTCGTAAGGATCTATATCAACCTCTTTCTGAAGAGAAGATGAATTTATAACTACCCCGGCCAGACCATTTATATTTCTGCACATTTGATGCTTTTGCGGTCTGGCCACCCCTCCTTAAAAAAAAAAGGAGGGGAAACTTCTGTCCCCTGCTCGGTAAGATTGATGACTATGGGTTAAACGGAGGTATTCACTGAGTAAATTTTAAGTATCAGCTGTTTAATTTCGATTTTATCATTATTAATCTTTTCCCTGATGAAGATGCAATCATTCTGGGAGTTGAATGTCCCGTGAAACGGCATTTTCTTAATCAGGTTGAATCCGAATCCTTTCAGATATTCTGCCACATCCGGTAAGAGCTTTATCCCCTTGTAAAGCGGGATATTGAAAAGTTCCAGATGGAGACCGATACAGGAATTTCTGAGAAAATCTTCAGCGCCACGGAGAATCTCAGATTCAGCACCCTGTGCATCGATCTTTAAGAAATCAAAAGAAAAAGGCAAATCCAGTTCTTCAAGGGTGTGGTCAAGTGTTTTGCATTCGCATTCCGTAATCCTTAATAGTTCGGATCTTCTGTGCCAGGTTTCAGCGAGATGCTTTGGGCCTGTATTTCTGAGGGTACCAAAATTCTGATTGACATATTCAAAATTCTGTTCAAACAGTGAAGAGCCCGTAGATCTTAGTCCCTTATAAATGTAGAAAGGTCTTTTGCAATTTTCACTCCACAGGGCATTTGAAGAAATTATAACATTATTTCTTTTCCCTGGTTCTTCGAGTGGTTCAAATGAGAGAAGGGTTCGTATATGTTTTGCATTCGACAGCCATGGTTCCGGAAGATTTCCCAGAGAGCCTATATCTATGAAATTTATCTTTCCCCGGTTCCTGTAATTGATCTTACCGCTTCCGCTAAGATTATTCCTGAACCATTTTGCGGTTTTTCTGACTGATCTTATTAAGCTTAATCCGGACATTATACTTCAGGATCATGTAAAAGCTTTGAAATGCCACCGTCATATTCTATATAGGCTCCGGTAAGGAAAATGTTCCTTTCGCACAGGGTGTATACGAGTTTTGATAACTCAACCGGGCTCCCTATCCTGTCGACTGGATGATATTTCCTGAGCTGAAGGTATTCTTCCTTAGACAGGCCGGCTTTAAGCATCGGGGTATCAATTGCTGCGGGAGCTATGCAATTTACCATTATATCCGGGGCAAGCTCCAGGGACAGATTCTGGGTCATTGTCCTTATGGCTCCTTTTGTTGTTGCATAGGCAAGGAATCCCTTTTTACTCTGTGATGAGTGAATACTTCCGATATTCACCACACTGCCTCCCTGAAGAAGCTTCCGGAGTTTCTTAACAAGCATAAAGCCTGCAATAACATTTACATTGAAACTCTCAATCCAGTCGTCATAGGTCAGATCCTCATATTTCTTCTTTATCTGAACGGCTGCATTATTGATGAGAGCATCAATCCTGGTTATCTTATTCTCATTTATAACAGCCAGAACATGATCGGTCGATTCAGCCACGTTATTGAGGTCTGTTGTTATCTTGATGTCAGCATTCGACCAGGATTCTCTTTTATCGGTACCGATAACAAACCAGTCCTTCCTCCTGAAGAAATCAACCATTACACTTCCGATCCCCCCAAGGCATCCTGTAATAAGGATTACTTTCCTTCCTGATTGCTTTTTCATTGTAAATACAAGTTGTAATTCATTTATTTTTTATAAATATTCCTTCAGCATTTTTATTGAATTAAGATGCACCCTTTCCCAGTGCAAAGGACTTGAATTTGTATTATGACTCAGGAGGATGCACCTGTCACATGATCTCAGATAAGAATCCTCCGGCAGAGGCTCTGTCTCAAAAACATCGAGTCCGGCAAAACCTATCTTACCTTTTTTGAGGTATTTCTCAAGATCCGGTTCATTAATAACCGGCCCCCTTGCAGTATTAATAATGATAACGCCATCCTTCATACGAAGTATATTTTCTTCTGAAATGAGATGTCTGCTGGTTGGGTTTAGGTCACAATGGATGGTAATGATATCAGCTCTTTCAAACAATTCGGGCAGGGCAACCCTTTTTCCGAAGAATTCTCCATCAGGGTTTAATTCCTCATCAGTAAGAATATCATGCCAGATCACATTTTCAGTAAAAGCTGACAGTCTTGCTGCGACTGCTGATCCTATGCGGCCGTAACCTATAATACCTATTGTCAGTTCATAAAGCGTAAATGCCCGGATCTTTTCCCACTTTCCCTGGTGCATTTTACGGTTGTTCTCATCTATCCTCCGGACAATTGAAAGCATAAGCCCGATAGTGCTTTCAGTAACAGGAGTTATGAATGCGTCTGGAGTATTGCGAACTGGTAATCCACGGGATTCGGCGTATTTTTTGTTTATGGAATCTATTCCTGTTCCCCACTTGACAATGACTTTCAGTTTTTCGGCATTGTCAATTACTTTTTCAGTTATCCTGTCGTCACCGCATATGATCCCTTCAACATCAGGAGTGAGAATACGCAACATATCCTGTTCTTCAAACCTTTCAAAAACAGGTGGGATAACAATCTCATAATCACTCAGGAGATGTTTGTATTTTTCCCATTCGAGCTGTAAATAAGGAGCAGTAACAGCTATTTTCTTTTTCATCTTACCAATTGTTTCTTTTTAGCAACGATTAATGCTTCTTCAAATTTCATTTTCGGGAAGACATTAAGTTTCCCGTCAACCGTTGCATCGGTTATGAGTCGGTTGTTTTTTTCAAAATGTTCCTTTGCCATCCTGTAAGCTTTTTCCGATCCGGCAAGATCGGGAAGCTGCCATTTCATGCCCTTGAAATAGTTCGGGTCGAAATGACTGTGATCATCATCTTTCATTATTTCAACCTTATGAGGAGTTCCTTTCTGAGCAAAGTTATGGTCAACACCGATAAGGAATACTCTGCTGAAGCCCAGATAAAATGCGATCTGCAATGCTGCATAGGTCACTGTGCTCCCCTGGGATATTCCGCTTGTTATATCTTCAAAAAATCTCCATTTGGAATGTACATCACCTATGAAAAATACCTTTTCATTGTTCTCCAGAATTTCAGTCCGGTTTTTATATGAGATGAAGGACGGGCATTCCATTTTAAGAAAATCCTGTGAACATTGTTCGATAACGAACCTGTTTACACAGACATGATAGTCGATTTTCAGCCCTGTTCTTTCAAAGAGAAGGAAGATCTTGTTCAGTCCGATGGTATAATAATCGTTCAGAAGGCTGAGATCCATTTTGTTAAGGGAAGGTCCGTTACCGATCAGAAAGCAGTCTTTTCCCTTATGGACATCGTGAAATGCATTCAGGCGGACTGATTCAGTCCGGAGCCATTTCCTGTGATTTATGGTGCGGGGGAAAAAGCTAACTATATCTTTTACAATTTTTATCATTATGTTTCTTATACAAATAATCGGAATAATATGTATGCCGTCATCAGTAATAACGGATAAAATGTTGTTCTGTATTCAAATCCCGGGAAATCAAATTTGAAATATTTATAAGATTTTCCTGCGGTATACCAGACAAAGAATGACAGATTACTGATTATCAGGGCCAGGGGGAATGAAATGACTCCTGATCCGGCAAATGTTGTAAGGATAAAGCTCATAGTTATAAAGATCAGGCCCGACACGCCATTTGCTATATGCCAGACAATATCATTTGTGATACTGTAAAGCTGAAGATGCAGAGCTCCATATCGTTCAAGGAAGTATGCCATGCTCATTGCTATCCACATCCATACCGGAACAAGCGAAACATTGCTGCCAATAAGGTTGAGCAGAGGTTGCCCCGCGATTCCCACAAAGATGGCTGCCACTGAAAATGTAAGAAGGGAATAACGTATGCCGTTCTCGACTCTTGCCAGGAGACCGTTCATATTCCCTTCAGCAAATAACCTGTTGTATAGTGGGATCTTGCTGTAGAACGGAGCATTACTGAAATTTTTTATTATATCAAGGATCTTCAGGGAGAACAGGTATGCAGATACTGTGGGAGTTGTTCCGATCTGTGCAACAACAAGTCCGCTTGCCTGAACAGCGCCATATGACATCAGAATACCGGCCCAGCTTCTCCATGCGGCCGGCCAGATTGTCCTGACAAGATCTTTATCCAGACCTTTGTGTATAAAACGTCTGAACCTGCCTTCCAATATATTCCTGCAAAGGTACCGGTTAAAAAGCATTTGTATTATTGCCCAGACCTGCTGGTTAACAATAAGCCACAGCAGAGACCTTGTAAGAATTGCAACACAGAAACCTGAGAAAATCGACAGGACTGAAAGTATTGCTTCCCATCTCCTGAGCATTGCCACGTGGTTTACACCCTGCAGGAAAATTGAATAGCGGTTTCCGTTAAATCTTACGAAAGTTGTTATGAGTATCAGTCCGAAAGCTATCCAGGCATTACCCTGTTGTATTGTAAGACTAATTGGCTTTTTCAGGGTGAAATAGCCTGATAACGCAATTATTATGATAAAGGCAAGGCTGGTATAAAAAAGCAGGTACCGGGTTGCAGAATCCGACTTTTCAAGAAGTTCATAATTCGGTCCGTTTGTCCGGGCCGTCCTGCCGCTTTTTGTGAACCCGGAAATATCAACAGCTCCTCCCATTGCATACGACATTACCCTTATGAAAGTCACTCCAAAGCCCAGGTCGCCTAAATTCTGCAATCCGATGAGAATATTGAACAATAACCATATTGTAATATCTTCCGGGGAAAGAACGGTTGTGATCACAGGAAGCAGGAGGACAGCATAAAGACTTTTACTGAGAAAGCTTCCCCAGGTCGTAAATGTTGGTGATTCCCAAATCTTATGTATAATGTTGATCTTTCTCATCTGATCAGATTCATCCGCGAGGGCTCTTAAATATATACTGCTTTTGCAGAATCAGTCGGTTCTGTTCAAAAATGAAGGATTATAATTGTCATATTTAAGGCCATCGGAATATGTATTCATTGATCTGTATTTTCCTTTCTGACTTTTATCTTTCATTTTTCCGGATAATGAGGCTAAAATACCTGTTATACGCAAAAATTTCCTTGACGCCCAGGGATACATTGCAGTATGAATAAGATGATCATTGGTATACAGGATTTTGTCTTTTTCAACAGGAGGGTAAAATGGTTCATAGCTGTTATCCGGATCCCTGACAATAACATTTATTCCGTTCCACCAGCCGGTCTCAGCCTGCTTTCTTTCATCTTCTTTAAGATTATCGGGATGTGCTTTTGTGTATGCCTGGAAGATCAGCTTATAGCCCGGATCCGTTATTAGAAAGTCCCTGCTGGCCTGCCTGACATGCCTGTAATTACAGTCATCAATTACAATGACGGCATCTTCTGAGAGCCATGGTTTGATTAGTAACAATGCCATTATCTGGCTTCTGTAATCATGAGGCCCGTCAATGAAATACAACCCGGCCTTCTTTTCCGGAATGAATTGATCGAGGTTTTCCAGGGCATTTTCAAAATCTTCATTTATGATCCTGGCATTTCGGAGATTAAGGAGTTCCATTCGCTCATTTATTATCCCGAGGTTCCTTCCTTCCTTATCAAAAAAAGCAAAATTGTCAATGCCATAAACATCATGAGAAGGAACTGAACCGGCAACAGAAAGAAGGGTCAGACCACGGTAAACGCCCACTTCAAGGTATGTCTTCTCAATATTGACAATGATCTTTGCAAGATTTTTAAGAAGGGAAATGATTTTTACTCCGGAAAACCCTGTCAGGACCGAATTGTTAATTTCAGAAGGATCTTCATCTGCTTTTCTGATACACTCAAGCAACTCTTTTTTATTCATTTCCCTGAAACTGATTGGTTCGGATAGATTTTAATTGCATCATCCCCGGTTCACTTCTTCCGGAAGTATTCATACATATATTCAGCCATATCGAAATCGGCCTGTGTATCAATATCGTGTGCTTCTGCCGCCGGTACTTCAAACATGTAAGGTCTGAGGCCAATCCTGCGGTTACCTGCATTTGCAAAAGAATCACGGCTGAAAATATACAGTGTTGAGTTTTCCTCAAAAACCGGTTTAAGATCCTGTGTCCTGATCAGCTTTCCGGGATCATGGTTGATCGCTGTGCCGTCACTGAAGTAGAGCCTGGATTGCAGGCGGTTGACTCCGAAAACCGAATCATACAAACCGTTGTTTGCAATGAAAAAGGCAATAGCCCTGTCGATAGTTGAGGAAGTAAGAAGTGGATTTGTACTATGTGTCTGAAGGAATAACTGACTGCCAATAACTGAAAGATCATGTTCAATTACTCTGTTCATTGAAACGTCATCGCCGCAAAGGTGATCAGGTCTGTTGATTATTACAACAGGGGGGAAGTGATTTTTTACATCGTCTGAGATCAAAGGTGAATCAGTATCGACATAAATATTTCCCAGATATTTGCTTTTAAGCAGTTCTTTCATAATGGAATGATACAGAGGAGCTCCTTTGAACAACTTCATGTTTTTGCCGGGAACCCTCTCTGAATGCCCCTTCATCGGAAGCAGGAAATCTATTGTCTCGGGTATCATTTTTACAATTATTCTGCAAATATAAGACCTTTATTTCAGTCCTCCCGAACCATTATTTCAGTGAATTGAGTGTGCCGGCGATATTGACGGCCAGGTTCTGCCGGGTAAATTTTTCAATTCCTTCAGGATTGCTTTCGTGAATTCCATTACTGAAGTCATCAAAGATAGCCACAAGGTACTTACCAAGGAGTTCGGAATCATCCTGCCCGAAAACTTTTCCGCTTTTTGTCTGTTCCAGGATTTCAGCCACATCACTATCTTTCGGTGCCAGAGCTATAATTTTCCTTTTTGCAGCCAGATATTCGAAAAGTTTACCGGGAATGGGTTCATTTACATTTTCCCCTGTCGGGACAACAAGCAAAAGGGCGACAGACATGGTCAGATATTCCATTGCCTTTTTATGTTCCATATAAGGTACAATCCTGAGGTTCACCATTTTCTTGCTGCCAAAGATCTTTTGGACCTTACTGTCGGTTTTCCCGATAAAAACAAGATCAGTTATTGTGGATCTGTGGCTTCCTAAATAATCAAGTGCTTCGGCCAGAACCTCCGCTTCATAATTCCCGGCAAAAGTCCCAAGATATGTTATAGTGAAGCTCTCTGGTCTGAGTGTGCTGAAATTAAAATCAGCAGGATCATATCCATTGGTCAGGGTCGTTATTTTTCCGGCAGGCTGGTTGCTGTCCAGTTTTGATCTGAAAAGCCTGGCAGCAGCATTACAGGTTGTGATCACATGGTCGGCATTATCAATTACCTTTTTCTCCATCAGGCTGTTGATCTTTCCGGCCAGACAGGTCTGGTACATAGTCCCTGAATAGTAGATATCCGTCCAGGGGTCTCTCAGATCAGCTATCCATCTGATCTTAAGGTTTTTTTTTAGTTTAAGACCTGTAAGTTGTGTTGAATGGGGGGGGCTGGTAGTAATTACATAGCCGATCTTTTCTTCTTTAATAATTTTTATGGCAGCCCTGAACGCAAATCTGTTCCATCCTCTTCTTGCATCCGGAAGGACAAAATTTCCCCTGATGAATCTCGAAAATTTCTGTAAGAGACCAGGGTTATCTTCATTGGCAAATCCGCCATAAGGGATCTCTTTTCTGCCGGTGATAAGTTTATACAGGGAAAAGAAGCCGGCAGATGATCTTGTTCTGATGATTTTCAGGGAATGAGATATTTCTATGGTAAGACTTTGATCCTGCTGGGGGTATACAGCCCACCGGGGATCTACGGTAAGTATGATGGGTTCCCAGCCGGAAAAGGGGAGGTATTTTGAGAATTTCAGCCATCTCTGGACTCCGGCTCCTCCGCTGGGGGGCCAGTAATAGGTGATTATCAAGACTTTATTCATCCAATAGTTTTTTCAGAGGGCCTTTGAATGAGACCTTCTCCTCAATTATATCGCGAAGTTGTCTCACGGGAACCCTTTCCTGCAGCATTGAATCGCGATACCTTATTGTAACCGTATTATCTTCGATAGTCTGATGATCAATGGTGATGCAATATGGTGTGCCGATGGCATCCTGTCTTCGGTATCTTCTTCCTATTGAATCTTTGTCATCATACTGGCAGTTGAAATCGAATCTGAGCTCACGGATGATCTTTTCGGCTATTTCAGGAAGTCCGTCTTTCTTTACAAGCGGCATCACGGCCAGCTTTACCGGGGCCAGGAATGCAGGCAATCTCATAACAACCCTTGAATCGGATGTGCCATCCTCTTTCTTAAGCTCTTCCTCAAAGTAAGAAGCTGAGATAACATGGAGGAACATCCTGTCGACACCTATTGAGGTTTCAATCACATAAGGTATATAGGATTCACCCTTCTCAGGATCGAAGTACTGGATCTTTTTGCCACTGTATTGCTGATGCTGTTTCAGATCGAAATCAGTTCTCGAATGAATTCCTTCAACTTCCTTGAAGCCGAACGGGAATTTAAATTCAATATCGGTAGCAGCATTTGCATAATGTGCAAGCTTTGTATGATCGTGGAAACGGTAATTGTCATCACCGAATCCGAGTGCCCTGAACCATTTGATCCTTACCTCTTTCCAGTGCCTGAACCATTCCAGTTCGGTACCGGGAGTGACGAAATACTGCATCTCCATCTGTTCGAATTCCCGCATCCTGAAAATGAACTGGCGTGCAACTATCTCATTACGGAAAGCTTTTCCGATCTGGGCAATTCCGAACGGGATCTTCATTCTTCCTGTTTTCTGGACATTGAGGAAATTGACGAATATACCCTGGGCTGTTTCGGGCCTGAGATATATTGTACTTGCACCGTCGGAAGTGGACCCTATTTCAGTGGCGAACATTAGATTGAACTGCCGGACATCAGTCCAGTTGCGGGTTCCGGATATGGGACAGACTATTTCATTATCGATGATTATCTGCCTTAGCTCCTGCAGATCGTTTGCATTCAGGGCTTTTGAATATCTTGAATTGATCTCATCAATTTTCGCCTGGTTGGCAATAATACGGGGATTGGTTTCCCTGAATTTCTTTTCGTCAAATGCAGAGCCGAAACGAGCCTGTGCTTTTTCAATCTCCCTGTCGTTCTTCTCGGAGATTTTTGCCATATGTTCTTCAATCAGAACATCGGCCCGGTATCTTTTCTTCGAATCTTTGTTATCAATAAGCGGATCATTGAATGCATCAACATGCCCTGAGGCCTTCCATATTGTCGGATGCATGAATATTGCCGAATCGAGTCCGACAACGTTCTCATGGAGCAATACCATGCTGTCCCACCAGTATTTTTTAATGTTATTCTTCAGTTCAACTCCGTACTGGCCGTAATCATATACAGCACTTAATCCGTCGTAAATTTCGCTTGATGGGAATACATAACCATATTCCTTGCAGTGAGCGACCAGCTTTTTGAAAACATCTTCCTGAGCCATAATTGTTTTGTGTGATTTTTACGGAAGGCAAAAGTAATTTAAAAAGTTTGGTTTCACAAAACATGGTGACTACCCACATGAACTCACCCCCTTAATCCCCCTCTCTGCTTCGCAAAGAGGGGGGAGCGCTTCGGATCCCCATATTAAAATATGTAGATAATGAAAATGTACTATAATGCACAAATATACAATGTATTGCACCCCCTCCTTTGCGTCAGCAGAGAAGGGGGCCAGGGGGATGAGTTCGTGTCTGGAATGAAGGAGGTCGGGGGATGAGTTCGTGGGTTGAATGGAGTAAGTGCTTATTGATAATTTCCAAAAAATCTATTGCTATCTTTGTTGCCGTTTAATTCAAAGTGAAATTATGAAGAAACGTACCGATTTTCTTGTTCTCGGATCGGGTATAGCAGGATTGACATTTGCCCTTAAGGCCTCAGAATACGGTAAGGTTACGGTTATTACCAAATCAAAACTTGAAGATACGAATACAAAGTATGCCCAGGGTGGTATAGCTTCGGTATTCCGTGAACCTGATAATTTTGAAAAGCATATAAGCGATACACTGATAGCAGGTGCCGGGTTGTGTGATGAATCTGTTGTAAGGATGGTAGTAAGTGAAGCGCCGGAAAGGATAAAGGATCTTATCGAATTGGGGGTGCCTTTTGATAAAAAAGAAGACGGGACTTATGATCTTGCCAGGGAAGGGGGGCATTCCGAATACAGGATACTTCATCATAAGGATAAGACCGGGGATGCAATTGAGAAAACACTTATTGAAAAGATTAAAGATAATCCGGATATTGAGATCTATGAGAATCATTTTGCAATTGAAGTTCTGACCCAGCATCATCTGGGAGTCGAGGTTAAGCGTAATTTCCCGGGAATAAGATGCTATGGTGCCTATGTTGCTGATCTTGTCAATCAGAAAGTGATCACCTTCCTCTCAAGGATAACTGTGGTGGCAACAGGTGGGATAGGCCATGTATATCTGACAACAACAAATCCTGAAATAGCCACAGGTGACGGGATCGCTATGGTTTACAGGGCAAAGGGGACGATAGAGAATATGGAATTTGTTCAGTTCCATCCGACTTCACTTTTTGATCCCAACACACGGCCGTCCTTCCTTATTACTGAGGCTTTGAGAGGTTACGGCGCTGTTCTCAGGAATATTAAGGGAGAAAGATTTATGGAAAGATATGATAGTCGTGGATCTCTTGCTCCCCGTGATATTGTTGTAAGAGCTATCGACACCGAAATGAAGATGTGGGGTGATGACCATGTATGGCTCGATTGCACCCATCTCGATGCCGAAGGTCTTAAAGATCACTTTCCAACAATCCATCAACACTGCCTGAGCAGGGGTATCGATTTTACAAAAGATATGATCCCTGTGGTCCCTGCCGCACATTATTCATGCGGGGGAGTGAAAGTTGACATGGACGGACAGAGCAATATTGACCGGCTTTACGCCCTTGGAGAAGTTTCCTCCACAGGCCTTCATGGAGCCAACAGGCTTGCATCAAACTCACTTATTGAAGCAGCTGTATATGCTCACCGTGCAGCATTGCATTCAGGAGCCAGGTTAAAAGATCTTGACTTCGAGGAAGATATACCCAACTGGGATTATAAGGGAACAACCCATCTCGAGGAAATGGTGCTCATAACCCAAAGTATTAAGGAACTTCAGATGATCATGAGCAACTATGTGGGAATAGTCAGATCAGATCTTCGCCTTGAAAGAGCTCTGGTGAGACTGGAGATAATATATCAGGAAACTGAAAATCTTTATAAGAGGTCGCTTATCTCGCAGAAGATTTGCGAATTAAGGAATCTTATCAATGTCGCCTATATTATAATAAAATTTGCCAGGAGCAGGAAGGAAAGTGTCGGGCTTCATTACTCGATCAATTATCCTAAAAGAGCTGTAACTGAATTCTGAAATAAAGAGGAATATGAACCATCTCGAATCATCATTTACCGGAAAGAATGCTTTCTGGAGATATTTTATAATGATAATTGCCGTACTGGCTGTCTCAAATACAATCGGATCTATCCCGTTAATCATCGCAATGCTGAGAAATCCTTCGGCAATATCGGATCTCTCGGCAAATCCTTCAGATCTCAGCCCCCTGGGACTTGATCCGAATATCAGCTTTATTTTTATGCTGATTCCTTTTGTAATTGGACTGGCAGCATTTGTTCTTCTTGTAAGGCCTTTGAATGGCAGGACAATAATGAATGTAATAAACGGAACAGGAACCTTCAGATGGAACAGGTTCTTCATATCGGCAGGAGTCTGGCTGGTAATTTCAATAATTTACCTGTTCATTAACTTAAAGGTCGATCCCGGTAATTTTTCACTCAATAATGTATCCTCAACGCTTATTCCGCTTGTAATAATCTCGGTTCTTTTCATTCCTTTCCAGGCTGCATTTGAGGAGGTTCTTTTCAGGGGTTATCTGATGCAGGGATTCACTGTGATGTTAAGGAACAGGTTGTTCCCGCTGGTAATGACTTCAGTTTTGTTCGGACTTATGCATTCCCTTAATCCTGAGGTGGATGAATTCGGATTCCTGACAATGATGCCGCAGTATATTCTGTTCGGACTTATTTTCGGAGTTATTACGATTCTTGATGACGGAATTGAGTCTGCAATTGGCATACATGCAGCAAACAATGCTTTCCTTTGCATAATGGTCACAAATGAATCATCAGCTCTTCAGACACCGGCGGTATGGATTCAGCATACAATTCATCCATGGATTGAATTCGGGGTCATGCTACTGATGGGAATAGTAACTGTTCTGATCCTTGCGAGGATATTTAAATGGAAGAGCCTGACATTCCTTGCCTCGACTGTGGAGCCAAAGATGGAAGGTGCTGATCAGATTGTATAGACGGGTGTTTTTTCCTCGGTCCGGAAATCTCCCCATTTCTGTTCGATTTCATGTATAATGCTCCTTATCTCATCAGGTTCAAGGCTTGTAAGGAGTCTGAGCCGGGTTTCTTTGAAATGAGGTAATCCCTTAAAATAATTTGACAGATGACGGCGCATCTCAAATATAGCTCTTTTCCCTTCCTTGAACTCAAGTGATTTTTCGAAATGACTGATGGCCAGAAATGCTTTTTCTGATACAGTCGGTTCAGGCAAAAGTTCTCCGGTGCTGAGATAATGCCTTATATCCCTGAAGATCCATGGTCTGCCGACTGATGCTCTTCCGATCATTATTCCGTCAACGCCATAACGTACGAACATTTCCTTTGCCCGGAGAGGTCCGTCAATATCCCCGTTTCCTATAACCGGGATCTTCATCCTCGGATTGTTTTTTACAGCACCGATAAGTGTCCAGTCGGCTGTGCCTTTATAAAGTTGTGCTCTTGTCCGGCCATGAATTGTTATCGCTTTTATACCAGTGTCCTGAAGCATCTCTGCTACTTCGACTATATTCCTGTTATCATCATCCCATCCTATCCTGGTTTTGACTGTTACAGGAAGCTTCACCGCCCTGACTATTGCTGATGTCATCGAGATCATAAGAGGTATATTCCTTAACATCCCTGCTCCCGCGCCCCTGTTGGCAATTTTTTTGACAGGACATCCGAAGTTGATATCGATAATATCAGGTTTCGCTTCCTCTGCTATCAGTGCAGCTTCGACCATTGCTTCTGTCAGATGACCATAGAGCTGGATACCTATCGGTCTTTCGAAATCATAAATATCAAGTTTCCTGACACTCTTTTCTCCATCCCTTATCAGACCATCAGAAGAAATGAATTCAGTGTACATAAAATCTGCTCCGTTCCGCTTGCATACGAAGCGGAATGAAGGATCGGTTATATCCTCCATGGGGGCAAGGAAAAGGGGATAGTCACCCAGCTTTATGTTACCTATTGTCAAGACGAATGATACTGAAGAATGGTTTAAAATACTCAGATAGCCTGCTTATGAAATACAGGGAACCTGTTTTCGGAGATGATCTGTTTTCTCTTCTCTTCCTTCCTGTAAAAATACACAACCCCATAATCTTCGCAAGCTTTTTTACGAATTCCTTCAGGAAGACCGGAAAAGGAAGCTTCAACCTCGTTCCATACCTGAAGAATTATTTCATCTGCTTCTTTTCTGAGGGCATCTGCTTTTCCAGAGTACTCGTGTATCCTTTTGATAAGTAGCTTGTGGTAATTATTTGCCTCAAGGAAATTTTCAAATCTTACTTTAACAACGGCAATAGTCGGGTTTGTGATGGGATTTCCTCCCGTACGAAGCCTTTGTTCTTCGCCCTCTATCACTTTACGTCCCCATGTAATGAGCTGGTTCTCTGTTTTCAGACAAGGGACTGTTGAATTATTGGCTGCCAGTCCATAATGAACTCTTGTTTCCTTTGGAAGGTCACCTCTCGCTATTGCCATATTCATCACCCTGATAAAATGAATAAGGTATACTCTTGCTTTCCTTGATATTTCAGCATAGTCGCCGCTCCTGCCGTTCTGAAAAGCAAGAGACTGCCTCTGCAGGAGGATATTGTGTTCAAACACCGGGATGAATCTCTGAAGGTTTACAAGCGATTTTGCAGAAATTACCATTCTGTTGGGCGGCAGATCATGTGATCCCTCATAGGCTTTTTTCATTGCCCTTATACGGGCAGCATCTGTGTTAGGAAGTCTGCGGTATGGCATTATGAACAGTTATGGAATTGTTTGCAAACGGTGCGAATATAATCATTAATTGAGCTCAATCCCGGGCATTCGTGGTTCATAACCCTGAATTTATTAACATTGAAATAGTGTTTGCAGATTGGTATACAATCAAAAGTGTATACCTGTCTGAATCATAACCTGTCCACCGTATAATTTCTGTAGTCAGAATGCCTTATAAAATTCACGGTTAAGCCTGGCAATATTTGTAAGCTTTATCTGCTTTGGACATTCTGCTTCGCATGCCCCTGTATTTGAGCAATTTCCGAAACCAAGTTCATCCATTTTCCCGATCATTGCCCTTACCCTTTCCTTAGCCTCAACCCTTCCCTGGGGCAGAAGCGCGAACTGGGATATTTTTGCCGAAACGAAAAGCATTGCCGAAGCATTTTTGCATGCAGCGACACATGCCCCGCAACCTATACATATTGATGCATCAAAGGCATCATCGGCTTTTTTCTTCTGTACCGGTGTAGAGTTTGCTTCAGGCGCCGCACCCGTATTTACCGAAATATATCCGCCGGCTTCCTGTATCCTGTCAAATGCACTCCGGTCGACGATCAGGTCTTTTATTACAGGGAAAGGTTTTGCCCTCCAGGGTTCGATCCGGATAGTATCACCATCATTGAAATATCTCATTGAAAGATGGCAGGTAGTTATTGCCGGCACCGGTCCATGAGGATGACCGTTAATGAACATACCGCACGATCCGCAGATCCCTTCACGGCAGTCGTGATCAAAGGCTACAGGATCCTTATCTTCTTCCACAAGTTTCTTGTTCAGTGCATCCAGCATTTCCAGAAAGGACATTTCCGGTGCTACATTTTCCATTTTGTATGTCACAAACGTTCCTTTAGCCTTTGCATTTTTCTGGCGCCATATCTTTAGTGTGAGGTTCATTTTGTCATTCATGTTTTATTTATTCGGAATATTATCGTTCAATAAAACTCAGAGCACAGGGCTCAGAGCTCAGTGCAAAAGATAAGAGCCCGGAGCTTAGTGCAAAAGCTGTTGACTCTGTGCCCTGTGCTCTGCGCCCTGTGCCTTCTTGCCGTTGTGCCGTTGAGCCATTACGCCGTTGCGCCATTATTTGTAGCTTCGCACCTTCATCTCCACCTCTTCGAATTTCAGTTCTTCCTTATGAAGGATATGTGGATCACCTTCCCCGGCATATTCCCAAACAGCTACATAAGCATATTCCTTATCATTACGTAACGCTTCACCGTCGGGTGTCTGATATTCTTCCCTGAAATGAGCGCCGCATGATTCTTTCCTGTTAAGCGCATCATTAATTATTAGCCGGGCAAGTTCAAAATAATCCGCAACCCTTCCGGCTTTTTCAAGTTCCTGGTTAACCTCACCGATGCTTCCCGGAACATTCAGGTCTTTCCAGAATTCATCACGAAGATCATCCAGAAGCACAAGAGCTTTTCTCAGACCTTCTTCATGTCTGGTCATCCCGGCATAATCCCACATTATTTTACCCAGACGTTTATGGAAGGAGGATGCAGTCTGCCTGCCTTTTATTGAGAGCAGCCTGTTCAGGCGACCGACAGCATTTTTTTCTGCTTCTTCAAATGCCGGTTGGGCCGTACTTATTTTCGGTGTTCTTATTTCATCAGCAAGATAATTGCTTATTGTATTGGGAAGAACAAAATAACCGTCGCCTGCTGCCTGCATAAGTGAACTGGCGCCCAGACGATTGGCTCCATGGTCGGAAAAGTTGGATTCACCGATTGCATACAATCCGGGGATTGTTGTCATAAGCTCATAGTCAACCCACAAACCACCCATGGTATAATGACCGGCAGGATAGATGTGCATTGGTTCATCGTACGGATCACTTCCTGTTATTGTTTTATACATTTCGAAGAGATTTCCATACTTATTCTCAATAGCCTTTTTGCCTTGTTTTTTTATTGCATCCCTGAAATCGAGATTAACTGCAAGTTTTGTTTCACCAACGCCATAGCCTGCATCGCAACGCTCTTTAGCTGCTCTTGATGCAACATCCCTTGGTACAAGATTACCAAATGCCGGGTATCTTCTTTCGAGGAAGTAATCCCTTTCCTCTTCAGGGATATCATTTGCAGGCCGTTTATCATCTTTTGATTTTGGAACCCATACCCGGCCGTCATTTCGAAGCGATTCCGACATAAGAGTAAGCTTGCTCTGGAATTCATTAAGCTGAGGAACACAGGTCGGATGAATCTGAATAAAACCGGGATTGGCAAAAAAGGCTCCTTTTTTATGGGCTTTCCATGCAGCTGATGCATTTGAATTTACTGCAAGTGTTGACAGGTAATAGATCGTACCATAACCGCCTGTTGCAAGGACGACTGCATGTGCTCCGTGTCTTTCTATCTCACCTGTAATAAGATTACGTGTTATAATGCCCCTTGCTTTACCGTCAATAACAACCAGATCGAGCATTTCACGGCGCGGGTACATTTTCACATTCCCCTTTTTAATCTGCCTGTTTAGCGATGAGTAACAGCCAAGCAGACATTGCTGGCCGGTCTGGCCTTTTGCATAAAAAGTCCTTGAAACCTGAACTCCCCCGAAAGATCGTGTATCGAGTGTCCCTCCGTAATCGCGGGCGAAAGGAACTCCGAGAGCTGTGAAATGGTCAATAACCTGGTTACTCACCTCGGCTGCCCTGTAAACATTTGCCTCACGGGCACGGTAGTCTCCTCCCTTTATCATGTCATAAAACAACCGGTAGACCGAATCGCCATCATTCTGGTAGTTTTTTGCAGCATTTATCCCTCCCTGGGCCGCCACTGAATGTGCCCGTCTTGGTGAATCCTGGTAACAGAAGTTTTTGATACTGTATCCGAGCTCTCCAAGCGCCGAAGCGGCTGATGCTCCTGATAACCCGGTTCCCACAACAATGACCTCAAGCTTCTTTTTATTCGCAGGATTTACAAGCTTCACAGAAGATTTATATCTGGTCCATTTTTGTGACAAAGGGCCATCAGGTATTTTTGAGTCAAGTTTTTCCATAATTGATGATTTTTCTATCTGGAAAGCCAGATCGACAGCGGGATAATTGCAAAAGCTGCCGGGATTACAATAGAATAGATCCAGGCAAAGACCTTAACAACAGGGGTCCATATCCTGTGATCCAATCCCAGTGTATGAAATGCCGAGGAAAAGGCATGAAAGAGATGAAGCCCCAGTAAAACAAAGCAGGTAAGGTAAATATAGTTATATGCAGGGATTTTAAAAAGTGCATGAGCTGTGGAATAGAAATCTTCCGGATCACCCGGGACCAGTCCGAGCCGGATAAAATAAAAATTGAAAAAATGAAGGACAAGGAAGGTTAGTATTGATAAACCCGTCCATATCATGAAGCGGGAAAAGAATGATGTTTCTGATCTGTTTCCGGCAACATAGCCTACCGGTCGGGCCAGCCAGTTTTGTATCTGCAGGTAAATACCGTATGACAGATGGATCAGAAGCGCGGCAAAGAGAATGATCTCGATGATTTTTATTACAGGAAACGAGGCCATGAAACTGGCCGCTGTATTGAAAGGTTCAGGATCATTCTTCAGAAGCATAAGATTTATCACCAGGTGTACGGGCAGGAATAATAGTAAAAACATTCCCGCAAGGGCCATTACGAACTTTTTCGAAACTGATGAGAACAGGATCTTATCCATAGATTTGTTTTTTCGGAACACAAGCCTTTATCAGAATAGCTTTTTATAAAAATATAACTATTTATTAATATTAACAATACGGAAATATCATTCAATTTCAAATACAGTTATTTTTGCGCCAGACAAAATATCATGAAGAAGATCTACAGGTACGGAAAAGGTGTGATAAGTTACAGGGACCAGGGCAAAGGTAAAGTGATAGTACTTGTCCATGGATATCTCGAAACCTCAGAGATATGGGCCGGTTTTGCCAGGAAGCTGGCAGAATCATTCAGAGTTATTTCAGTTGATCTTCCCGGACACGGCGGATCGGATATTTACAGCGATGTTCATACTGTTGAATTCATGGCAACAGTTATCCGGGATCTTACTGAAGATACAGGAACAGGCAAGATCTTCATTGCCGGACATTCGATGGGAGGATATGTTACTCTTGCTTTTGCAGATCTTTACCCCGAAAAGCTCACCGGTTATTGTTTATTTCATTCCCATCCGTTTGCTGATACTCCAGAAGTTGTCAAAAGGCGTAAAATGGAGATAAGGCTTATCAAAGCCGGAAAATGGAACATGTTTTTCTCCGAAAGTATTCAGAAGATGTTCGCTTCAAAGAACCTCGAAAAATTCGAGGCAGAGCTTCAGCATTCAAAAGAAATTTCTGCAACCATACCAGGGGAGGCTATAATTTCTGTCCTTAACGGAATGATGGCAAGACCTTCAAGGTTGCCGGTCATGGAAAAGGGAAGGATCCCGCTGTTATGGATATTGGGGGAGCTGGACAATTATATAAATTGCCGGCAGATGCTGGGTCGTGTCAGATTACCGGGTAATGCAGAACTTTGTGTTCTGCCTGATTCGGGACACATGGGTTTCGTGGAGGAGGAGGAACATTCCCTGGAGGTGCTGGCTGAGTTCGTAAATAAATGCAGCTGAATTCACGGGGGCAGGGGCATTCTTAGGAATTTTGGGGACAAAAGTTTCCCCTCCTTTTTTTTAAGGAGGGGTGGCCAGACCACAAAATTATTTTATGTGCAGAAAGATAAATAGTCTGGCCGGGGAGGTTGATTAATGTTTCTTATCAAAATTCTACTGATTGTCTGCAGAAAGATGCTCTGTATCTTCAAACAAAAAATCATTATAAGGATATCGTGTTATATGTATCCTTTTCACTTCTTCATAAAGGACTTTCCTGAGTTCACTGAGGTTCTCCCTAGTTAAGGCGGATATAAACACAACAGGCTGGTTCCTTTCATTTGCCATCCATGTTTTTTTCAGATCTGAAAGAGAATAGTTCTCTTTTGTGACAGGTGTCAGATCATCACTGTCTTTTTCCACATAGGTAAAGGAGTCGATCTTATTAAAGATCACTATCACCGGTTTGGTAGCGGCGCCCAGATCTTTAAGCGTTTCAATGACGACATTTATCTGGTCCTCAAATCCCGGATGGGAAATATCAACCACATGCAGCAGCAGATCCGACTCCCGGACTTCATCAAGTGTCGATTTAAACGATTTGATGAGGTCATGTGGCAGTTTACGTATGAAGCCGACAGTGTCAGAGAGCAGGAAGGGCAGATTGCCGATAACGACTTTCCGGACTGTTGTGTCAAGAGTTGCAAAGAGTTTATTTTCGGCAAAAACATCAGATTTGCTGAGGAGGTTCATTATTGTCGATTTCCCGACGTTAGTATAGCCAACCAGCGAAACGCGAACCATTTTGCCCCGGTTCCTGCGCTGGGTCGACATCTGGACATCGATCTTTTTCAGCTGTTCCTTCAGTGTTGAGATCTTATCGCGAATTATTCTCCTGTCAGTTTCAATCTCAGTTTCTCCCGGCCCTCTAAGTCCGATACCCCCTCTCTGCCTTTCGAGGTGTGTCCACATCCTTCGCAGCCTGGGCAACATATACTGGTACTGGGCCAGTTCAACCTGAGTCCTTGCCTGGGATGTTCTGGCACGATGAGCAAAAATGTCGAGGATAAGATTTGTACGGTCTATTACCCGGCATTGAAATTCATTTTCGATATTCCTGAGTTGTACTGGTGTAAGTTCATCATCGAAAATAGCAAGGTCTATCTCATTAACGGCAACAAACTGAGCTATCTCTTCAGCTTTGCCTTTTCCTATGAAAGTTGCAGGATTTGGGACACTTAGTTTCTGGATAAATCTTTTAACCGGCACTGCTCCGGCAGTTTCGGCAAGAAAGGAGAGTTCGTCGATAAATTCATTTGTTTCGTGTTCATCCTGGCCGGGATAGTTGATCCCTACCAGGATAGCTCTTTCTTCCTGCCGGTCCTTATAAGTCATGTTAAATGATCAGCCTCCTGTTGGATTGTATTGAACCCCGGATAGCCTGTTTGAGAGATTCCGAACAACGAAGCACCATTTCAGTATCAGACGGAAATGGTATTATCTGTGTTTTCGTCCTTGCCAGCTGTGAAGCGTTCAGTGCTCCAAGATCGCCAAGAGCTCTTGCCGATATATTTTCGAAGGTCGACTGTGCTCCGATAGGGTCTTTCTTCAGGACTTTATCGGGATCTACCTGGATGGTCTCAATATCTCCCTCTATTCTGCACGACTTGGTCTGGAGGGTTGAGATGAGTGCACATTGGAGCGTTTTGTACTTTTTCATTTTGATATCATTACCCAGTGTGTCTTTCATCACATTCCCCTTTTTGTCGAGCTGATAACTATATCCGTCCTCAACATCTCGTTTTATTACCGAATCGAGCTGTGATGTCTGATCAGGGCTGACAAGGATATTTCTGACATTTACATTAATAAAATAATCATATTTTGTATCCTTGTCGAGATTTATTGTATGGAATTCCACCCATTCGCTGTTAAGTGCCTGAAGATCGACTGATAGAAGGTCTTCCTCAAATTCCGGTGGGAATTTTATCATGGTGCTGTTCTGCAGTGAAACAAATACCCTGCTCATGCCCATATATTTTGATTCCTGTATCTTATTATCTATTCCATCATAGTCGCCGACATATTCTTTTGCCCGGACAAATTCCGCAAATGCCTGGCGATATGAATCCTTGAGGCCGGTCTTCATAAGTTCCAAACCATGATTGTAGTAGAAGTCGGCCGATTTCTTTTTGGCAGAGATCATTTCCTGCATATAATCAACATAAGGAAATTCGATTGTCCTACCGCCATCTTTGAGAGGCAGCACTGTTCTGACAAGAGACTGTCTGTCAGCGAGCCGTTTATATGTCAGGTAAATTTCATCATAATTTTGTGGTCTTCCCTCCATCTTGAGGAATCTGATTCTTTCAAGATCCTGTTCATTGGCTATAGTGTAAGATCTTTCGAGTGTTGCGATCTGTTTCGAATCATCGGCGTCCTTACGTAATTGGCGGACAGCCTCAGATATTGCAGCATCATAATTACCTCTTTCAAGTTGTTTTTTTGAAGATCCGCATCCGGAGAGTATTACGGATAATGCAAGAATTGCCAGTAGTTTTACTTTCATATTACATTGACTTAGACGAGGTAAAGATAAAAAAAACAATGAAATGTCAAAGGGGGATTTATTCACACTTATAAAGAATCTGTATGATTCAGATTACAAAGCTGAGCCACAGGGAGTATCTGACCCGGACAGGCTGGCCTCTCTGGAGGCCTGGTGTCCATTTTGGCGAGGCCTGGATGGCTTTGACCGCTTCATTATCTATAAGGGGATCGACACCTTTGACAACTGTTACATTACTGACGGCTCCGTCGGTTTCAACAATAAATGTCAGGAAAATTCTTCCCTGTATTTTTTTATCCAGGGCTTCCTGGGGATAATTGGTCCTTTTCTGTACCCATTCCCGGAAACGGTTCAGGTCGCCTCCTCTGAATGAAGGCATCACCTCGACCAGGAAGAAGGGTTCATCGGTATACATGCCGTTACCTTCGCCATCACCAGAGAATAGCTCATCGCCGAATCCGGGACCATTATCTTCTGTGGTTTCCTCGCCTGCATTAGCTATTATCTCATCTGTTGATGCCTGAACAGGATCGGTCTGCATAACGGTATCGACGACTTCCGGCGGGACATACTGTAATGTTTCCTCTGCTTTTTTTGTTTCCGGGGGAGGGGGAGGTGGTGGTACATAAATATTATCCGGGGGAGGCTGGTAATTTTCCATCTCGTAATTTATATACCTTGTACCGCCTGCAAGTACCCTGTCATTTATTGGTCTTGACAGGAAAGGAATAAGTACCAGGGCTGAAGCTATGATAATTGCGGCTGCTATTCCTGCAGACAGGGCGGAGAGATATCCTTTTCTGAGCTTGTATGCTCCATATTCCCTGTTTCGGGAAGCGAAGACAAGATCGTCGAAATCGGATATATTCCTGAAAAAAGCCATCATCGATTTTAAGTGAGTGCAAAATTACAAAATCGCGGCATACTGACAAAACGCAGTTATTGAGTAATGAGTATGTTTTCTTATTTTGAATTTTTTTCTTTAGATTTGTGCGGTTCACCAGGGGGTTTAGCTCATCCCGATAGCTATCGGGAGGCTAGAG
>CAYPHL010000032.1:35840-38290 GCA_964410385.1 uncultured Rikenellaceae bacterium
TTGTGCGGTTCACCAGGGGGTTTAGCTCATCCCGATAGCTATCGGGAGGCTAGAGCGTTTGAGGAGATTATTTATTAATGAAGGGGGTTTAGCTCAGTTGGCTAGAGCGTTTGACTGGCAGTCAAAAGGTCAGGGGTTCGATTCCCCTAATCTCCACTAAAACACTCTGCAGATTAATGCAAAATCCTGTAAACTTAACATTTACAGGATTTTTTATTTACCTTCCTGTGCAAAAAAGTCCCTTTTAACGCATATTCTGTGCACCAGATAGGTGAACAAAAATATGATTCAAATTTGTTCACCGAATAAGCATAATGCAGTGTTTTGCAGCATTTTGCACTTTAAGAATTTTTGAATAACAGGTATAATTAAGTTGCAATACGACAGACAGGAAATAATTTATTCTTACCTTTAAGGGAAATTGTAAAAAAACTGTGTATTAAATACTATTAAGTTAGGTTTTATAACTCAGTGCTTCGTTGATAGTAACCTAAAGATTGGGTTTCGACTAAATCTTAAATATTTTTCTATTTTTATCCTTCTGATAATACCAAGATCTTTCTGATACTCTAATGTTCTAACTCATGAAAAAAGCAATTCTCGTCCACTATTTTATAATATGTCTTTCTTCAATATTATTGTGTCAAAGCAACTCAGATTCGCTGGTAAAGTTTGCAGAACTGAGATTTCATACTGATTTTGAGAAGAATGTAATTAAAACTTATAAGCAAAAATCTACTGATACTATTAAAGTATTCCTTGGAATAGATGAGAGTATGAATACAAATGAAGCTAATATACTCTCAACCCAGTATTACAATGTTTTCAAAGCAATAAATAACAAAAAAATAGATACGAAAAGTACAGCAAAAAAGATCAAGGTTGTTTATCCCATTGTTCACGATTACTTTCTTAAAAAATATAGCACTGATGATTACTTCCCTTCTGTATTTAAAACTGGTGCTTATAATTGTGTAACAGCATCAGCCCTCTATGCAATGGTATTTGATAAATTGAAAATACCATATAAGGTGATGGCATCTCCAGAACATGCTTACCTTATAGGAAATCCAGGTGAGAGTTCAATTGTAATAGAGACAACAAATCCAAATTTTGAGAAAGCGATTTTCACCGGCGAATACAAGCAACAATATGTTAATTATTTGAAAAGTTCCAAGTTGATCAGTGAATCGGAATATAAAAATAAATCAACGGCGGAAATTTTCGAAGAGAAGTTTAATGAAGTAAAAGAAGTAAGCTTTAACAATCTTATTGGCATACAGTACTATAATAAAGCATTATCCAAGTTCCAAAATAATGAGTATGACATTGCTTACATCCTTTGTCAGAAAGCTTACTTTTTCTTTCCAGATTTACAAGTAAAGACACTTCTTAATGGTTCATTACTGTTTGTAGTACAAAACTGTAAGTTCGATAAAGTTTCTGATATTGATTATCTTTCTCAATTATCTCGTTTCGAAAGCATTAATCAAGATCTTATTGTTGGGGTTTTTAATAATGTCCTAAATTACTACCTCCAATATACAGACAAAGATAATTATTGCGATTCTTTGTTTCAGAGGCTAATTCCGCAAATTAAGAATAAGTCAGAAATAGAAGAGATTAGTTTCAATTATTACTGGAGGATGAGTCAACGCTTCTTTCCAAAACAAAAATCCGAATATTACATCCTAAATGCGTTAAAAATAAAGGGTAATCATAAGGATGCAAATTCTATGCTTGCAGCTTTCTTATACAAAAAGTTCAGCTCTATCTATGAGCCCTATGCAATACTTGACACCATCCAAAAATTAGAACCCAAAATTAGATACGATCAAGCTTCAAATGTTTTAAAAGACTACAGAAGAATTGCTTGGCTCAAGCTTGCTGAAGCAATGTATAAAGACAATAAGCCCATTCAAGGCGACAAATATTTACTTCAATTTGAAAGTGATTACCCTGCTCCAGTTGAGAATATGCTTGTGGGTCATACGATTGAAAGCACTTATCGATCTATTTCCGTTTACTATTATTATAAAAATCAAAAGGCAAAAGCCAAGAGTTACATTGAGAAAGCTCTTAAATATGTACCTAATAGCATTTTAATAAAATCAGCTACATATGAGGATTAAAAGATGCAGAACCTAACACGGACGGTGCTAATAAGGGTTTTAGTGGTATGCGAAGGTTTGTAGCCCGCTTTAACGTTTCGTGTACCTTGATAGGAAACTGCCCTTTACCCGCCACGCCCCATGCCGTCAGACGTTAGCATTTATGCAGAACTATACCAACAAACATCCGGATATGCTGAAAATATTAAAAAAGTCGTTGAAAAAATATTCGTTGTATATGACAAAATCCTTTTTGATACTGACATTTATTAGCTATGGGCTAATAGTTACTGCTCAGTCTAAACCCATTATAGAATGGGTTATAATTCCTGCTGGGAC
>CAYPHL010000033.1:0-38206 GCA_964410385.1 uncultured Rikenellaceae bacterium
GTTGCTGCGGATGATGGTGTGATGCCCCAGACTGTTGAAGCTATCAATCATGCTTCCGCTGCCGGAGTACCAATTGTCTTCGCTATCAATAAGATAGACAAACCAACCGCGAATCCCGACAAGATTAAAGAGGCTCTGGCAAATATGAATTATCTCGTTGAAGACTGGGGTGGAAAATATCAGTCACAGGAAATATCTGCCAAAACAGGTCTGAATATCGATACACTTCTTGACAAAGTACTTCTCGAAGCCGAGATGCTCGAGCTGAAAGCTAATCCGGATAAACCGGCAATAGGTACTGTTGTAGAGTCATCACTTGATAAAGGAAGAGGATTTACTGCAACCGTTCTTGTAAAAGCCGGTACTTTACGGATTGGTGATATAATGCTTGCCGGCAGCTGCTTTGGTCATATAAAGGCTATGTATAATGAAAGGGGTAACAAAGTGGAAGAAGTCGGCCCTGCCACACCTGCTCTGATTCTCGGTCTGAACGGAGCACCACAGGCCGGTGATAAGTTTAACGTAATGATAAGCGACAGGGAAGCAAAGGATATAGCTACAAAAAGAGCCCAGCTTCAGAGAGAACAGGGTTTGAGGACACAGAAACACATTACTCTTGATGAGATCGGACGAAGAATTGCGATAGGTAATTTCCAGGAGCTGAATATAATCGTTAAGGGTGATGTTGACGGTTCCGTCGAAGCACTCGGTGATTCCCTTATCAAACTTTCTACTCCTGAAATTCAGCTGAACCTCATACATAAAGCTGTGGGCCAGATCTCGGAATCGGATGTTCTCCTTGCTGCAGCTTCAAACGCGATAATTGTCGGATTCCAGGTAAGACCTTCACTCAGTGCAAGGAAGCTTGCCGAAAAAGAAGAAATAGATATCCGGCTTTATTCTATTATCTACGATGCAATAGAAGAGATCAGATCGGCTATGGAGGGGATGCTCTCTCCCGAGGTCAAGGAAGAGATAGTTGCCACACTTGAAATAAGAGAGATATTCAAGGTCACAAAAGTCGGAACTGTGGCAGGTTGTTATGTCAAAGAAGGTAAGATTACCAGAAACACTCTTGTCAGGGTAATACGCGACGGTATTGTAATATATACCGGGGAACTCGGATCGCTCAAACGGTTCAAGGACGATGTGAAAGAGGTTGTTGGCGGATTCGAATGCGGGCTGAACATTATGAATTTCAACGACATTAAAGTCGGTGACATCATAGAAGGCTACCAGCAGGTAGAGATAAAGAAAACCTTATAAGATTGCCTTGTAATCTTCGGCTTTCATAAGATTTTCTGCTTCGGAAGGATCGGTTAAACGTATTTTGATCATCCATCCCTTCCCGTACGGATCTTTGTTAACGATATCGGGTGATTCCTCGAGAGCGGGATTGACTTCGAGAATCTCTCCCCCTACCGGCATAAACATATCGGAAACAGTCTTAACTGCTTCGATGGTCCCGAATACTTCCTCTTTAGCAAGAGTCTCGCCCAGGGTCTCGATCTCGACGAAAACTACATCTCCAAGTTCGCCCTGTGCAAAATCGGTGATACCTATATAACCTGTATCACCTTCAATGCGGATCCATTCGTGGTCTTTTGTATAAAGCAGATTTTCCGGTAAATTCATGTCATGATCTTTTTATGGTTAGAGCTTCAAAAATAAGGTATTTTTTAAAAATCCATCCCTGACTGGTGAACTTTATATTGTCCGTGTTGATCCCTTAACTACAAGTTCAGTCTTTATAACCTTTGTCCGGAAAACTCCTGAGGCAGGTCTCTCAATTTCGGTAATCAGCATTTCCACAGCTTCTTTTCCTATAGTGTAACCATGCTGTTCGATTGAGGTCAGCGGAGGATCAGTAAGGTCAGATATCATTCCGCTTGTAAATCCGACGAAAGAAATATCCTGAGGTACTTTTAACCCCATACGCTTGACATACCTCATGGCCTCGGCAGCCGTCAGATCATTAACTGCAAAGATTCCATCAGGTTTTATCGGTCTTTTAAAGAGTTCCGGCATGACCAGTTCAGCTTCACCGGGTGTATCGCATTTAATCATGTTTTCAGGCAGTACTGGCATCCCGTGTTCACTGAGAGCTCTTATATATCCGAGTCTTCTGTTCCTGCCGATAAGAAGATTCTCCGGTCCGGAAAGATGTATGATATTTTTGCATCCGGTGTGGATCAAGTGAACAACGGCATTGTATGCACCTTCTGCATCATCTACAATAACCCTGCATGTTTCGATCTCTTCGCATACCCTGTCGAAGAAGACAAGCGGAATTTCATTTTCACGTATCTTCCTGAAATGATCAAAATCCCTGGTTGTTTTGCACATTGAAACCAATATCCCGTCCACACGGCTTGCCAGCAAGGTATCAACAGCCTTTACCTCCCTTTCACAGGATTCATTCGACTGGCAGAACATTACCAGATAACCTGAATCGTATGCGAGATCCTCTATTCCGCCAATAACAGTTGAAAAAAAATAATGTACTATTTCCGGTACAATAACTCCTATGGTCTTCCTGAAGCTCCCCTGAAGGCTGAGGGCAATAGGATCAGGTTTATAATTCCATTTTTCTACAAGTTCTTTTACGGCCTTTTTTGTCGAGGAGCTGATATCAGGATGCCCTTTCAAAGCTTTTGAAACAGTGGATGGTGAAATTCCAAGCTCCCGGGCAATGTCCTTTATAGTTACCTGTCTCTTTTTCATGCAGATTGGGTCTCCATACCCCGCAATCTTCGAAATTAATCTAAAATTTCATAATATCCCAAAAAATGACTGTTCCCGGAAGAATTCAGGGTTCCTGTTACCTGAAATTCGTCAAAAAAATTCACGAAAAATCTCATATTCCTGAAGAATAATATCATTTCAAACGTTTGCGGAAACATATGTTAATATATTGAAAATTAATGCTTTCAATCATCTTTATGTCAATTATTCTTTTTTATATTTGACATTCTTATGCGACTTGATTTTTTTCTGACTATAACTTGAAAATTTTAGATAAGTAATCATTCATAATTTAAACAGGTCAATCTATGGAAAAAAGAATTTTTGCGATTCTCACTGTATTTTTCCTGGGGATACTTGTCTCCGTGCAGATATATGCTCAGGGGCTAAGGGTAACAGGAAAGGTAACAGATGCAGCTGATCGTTCCCCCCTGATCGGAGTAACAATCCAGGAAAAGGGAACAACCAACGGGACAATCACTGATATTGACGGGAACTATTCAATAAATGTATCTGCAACATCGACACTGACATTCTCATATGTTGGTTATGCTTCGCAGGAGGTATCTGTCGGTGGCAGGACTAATATAAATATTTCTCTTTCTGTCAGTGAACAGGCTCTCCAGGAAGTTGTGGTTATTGGTTACGGTACTGTTAAAAAATCAGATGCGACAGGATCGGTTGCCGCTATCACATCGAAGGATTTTAACAAGGGTGCCATTACCTCTCCCCAGGCTCTTCTTGTAGGGAAGAGTGCAGGCGTTGTAATCAGTTCACCTACTGGTGCTCCCGGCAGCGGATCAACCATCCGTGTCCGCGGAGGATCATCACTGAACGCTTCAAACGATCCCTTGATAATCATCGATGGTGTTCCTATTGATAACAATAATGTATCAGGAAGCTCGAACATCCTTTCATTCATCAATCCCAATGATATAGAGACCTTCACTATCCTTAAGGACGCATCGGCTACAGCAATTTATGGTTCAAGAGCTTCGAACGGTGTAATTCTTATTACTACCAAAAAGGGTAAAGCCGGTTCAAAGTTCACAGTAACTTATGACGGAAATGTCTCATTTGCCAATGCAATCAAATTCATGGATGTCTATTCCGGTGATGAGATCAGGCAGATAGCTTTGGAAAGGAAAGCCCTGTTCGGCGCTGAAAGCTTCACAAAACTGTGGAACAGCAACACTGACTGGCAAAGGGAGATCTTCCGCACAGCTGTTTCTCACGACCATAATCTAAGCTTTTCAGGCTCCTTCAAATCCCTGCCCTACAGAGCCTCAGTAGGATATACCGACCAGAATGGGATAATGAAGAATACTGATATGCAACGCATTACGGGTGCAATCAGCTTCGACCCTTCATTTTTCAACAATGACCTCAGGATCAATGTAAATGTAAAGGGGATGACAACCTGGAATAATTTCGGCGATGCAGGTGCTTTAGGTTCTGCCATAAATATGGATCCCACAAAACCTGTTTCCGACGGAAAAATTAACTCGGCAGGTTACTTCCAATGGAACAATTATGGTGCAAATCTTGGTACAGCAAACCCTGTCGAACAGCTGATGTTCGCTGATAACAGGTCAGATGTGAACAGAGTGATCGGAAATATTCAGGTCAACTATATAGTTCCGTTCTTACGTGATCTCCGGGCCAATCTTAACCTTGCCACAGATTTCACGGATAGTGACGGACATAACAACCGTCCGTTGACATCTCCGTCAGTTCTTACCAGTCCTTACTGGGGAAAGCTCAACGAATACTGGGGAAAGAATTCAAATAATCTTCTGGATTTCTACCTTAATTATGTAAAAGATATGACCGGGATCAGAAGCAGGATCGATTTAACTGCCGGTTATTCATGGCAGCATTTCAAACGCCAGGGGCACAGTCTTACAACCGGATATTTCAGTAATGTCCGTCCTAAGCAGGAAGACATTAACGACTTCAGCACTGAAAACTACCTTGTTTCTTTCTTTGGCCGTGTAAACTATACCCTGCTTGACAGGTACCTCCTTACTTTCACACTTCGTGATGACGGATCTTCAAGGTTCGCAGAGGATAACCGGTGGGGTATTTTCCCTTCTGCAGCATTTGCATGGAAAATTAATGAGGAGCCTTTTCTCAGAGATATAGAGGGGCTTACCAACCTGAAATTAAGGCTGGGTTGGGGAGTAACCGGACAGCAGGATATCGGGAATGACTATCCCGCACAGGCAAAATATAAGCTTTCCGTTTTAGGATCTTATTACCCCATCGACGGGGCCTTTCTTCCGACATTGAGGCCGGATTCATATGATCCCGACATTAAATGGGAAGAAACGACCACACAGAATATCGGACTGGATTTTGGTTTCGTAAATGACAGGATAACCGGTTCGGTAGATCTTTATAAACGTGTTACTGACGATCTTTTAAATACTGTTACCATCCCGAGCGGAAGTAACTTTTCCAATAAACTCCTTACCAATGTGGGAAGTCTGGAAAATAAAGGAGCTGAATTTTCACTTAACATTATACCCCTCGCTACAAACAATATGTCATTGAATCTCGGATTTAATGTCACCTATAATAAGAATGAAATCACAAAACTTCTTCTGTCTGATGATCCGGACTATATCGGTGTTCTTTACGGAGATGCATTTACCGGACAAAAGCAGGTGACAAGAGTTGGTTATCCCGCATATTCTTTCTTTGTTAACAGGCAGGTTTATGATGTCAGCGGAAAGCCAATCGAGGGTCTGTATGTAGATCTGTCAGAACAGGGCGGTGTGGTTAATGGTGATAACGCTGACAAATATATTTATCATAATCCGGTTGCTGATTATCTGATAGGATTCTCAGCACGGTATGCCTGGAAGAACTTCGATATTTCGACTTCTGCCCGTGGAAGTATAGGTAATTACGTCTATAATCAGGTTGCTGCAGGAGCTTCTTATGACCAGATGTTCCAGATTGGTTACTGGAAGAATTTCCCGAAATATCTCAGTGAGACTAACTTTGTAAAGCGTCAGTTCACCAGCGATTATTTCGTAGAGAATGCTTCCTTCCTGAAGCTTGATAATATGAGTGCAGGTTATCTCTTTGAAAATGTTTTTAACACTATGGATGCACGCATCAGCTTCACTGTTCAGAACGTTCTGACACATACAAAATACAGTGGGATCGATCCCGAAATTGATGGGGGGATTGATAATAATTCATATCCAAGACCCCGCACCTTCATTCTGGGTGTCAGTTTAACATATTAATATGCTAATAATAAGAAATCATGAATAAGAAAATCTTTATAGCAGGAGTTATTCTTTCAGCATTGATGATAACATCATGTGTAAAGGATCTTGATGTAACACCTATTGATCCCAAAATCATAATGGCAGGAAATCTTGGAGATAATCCTGTTTATGTGAAGCAGGTACTTGGTAAAATTTATGCCAGTTTTAACCTGTCGGGACAAAGTCTTGAGGGTTCTGATGCTGACATTTCTGCATCGGATGTTAATTTTTTCACAACAACAAGAGCTCTTTGGAATCTTCAGGAGATCACTACCGATGAGGCTATATGCGGCTGGGGAGATGTTGGAATTGCCGATCTGAATACACAGACATGGAGTCCCGGCAATCCGTTCCTGACAGCTTTATATCAGCGTCTGAGCCTTACAATTACCTATGCAAATGATTTTATAAGGCTCACAAATGAAAATACTGATCCTGTCATTAAGAGATATAACGCAGAAGCTCGTTTCCTGAGAGCACTTGCATATTATTACCACATGGATCTTTTCGGCAATCCTCCCTTCACGACCGATGCAGATGGAGTAGGTAAGTTCTATCCGAAGCAGCTTGATCCCGAGATGGCTGCCGGCCGCAAAAAGCTGTTCAACTATATTGTCTCCGAATTGCATGATATCGAAAATCTCCTTGGTGAGCCCAGATCATCGTATCCTCAGGCTGACAAAGCTGCAGCATGGATGCTGCTTGCCAGGGTATATCTTAATGCAAAAGTATATACCGGAACAGAAAAATGGGACAGTTGTAAGATCTATTGTGATAAGGTAATCGGCAGCGGTAAATACTCCCTGGCTGCAAATTACAGGCAGAACTTCAGTGCCGACAATGGGGCTTCCACTAATCCCGAAATGATCTTTGCATGGGAACAGGATGCAATTAACACCCAGGGGTACGTTGGTACAACCTTCATTATCGAATCCAGCAGTGATTCGAGATACATCAGGGCTGAAGACTTTCACGGTCTGACATCAAACACCAACTGGAACGGTAACCGGGCAAGGATAAATTTCATAAACGTAATGATAGATACATTAGCCACTTATGGTAATATCAGAATCCCTGCCACTGATACCTTATTCATAAAGTCGAAGGACAGGAGGGTTTTCCTGAAAATGAAAAAAAGCATGAATATTCCAAGTGCATCATCAAGCGGAGATTATGGTATAGGTGTCTATAAATTTACTGCCAGGAATGCTGACGGGTCAAGACCTGCAAGTTATAATGTAGCTTATGCATCCACTGATTTCCCGATATTCCGCTTAGCGGATGCTTACATGATGAGGGCCGAAGCGCTCTTTAACAAAAATGATAAAACAAATGCGATTAAGGACATAAATCTGATAAGAGCCCGTGCATTTGGAGATCAAACCAACAATATCACAGAGGCTCAGTTAACGGCTCAGTTTTTGCTTGATGAAAGGGGTCGTGAGTTTTACTATGAAGCGCACAGACGTACTGATCTTATCAGGTTCGGCAAATTCACTGACGGCAATTACAACTGGCAGTGGAAAGGTGGTACTTATGCCGGCAGAAACACCGACAACCATCTGAATCTTTTCCCGATACCGGGTGACGAGGTCTCGGCAAATCCGAATATCAAACAGAATCCGGGTTATTAATCACAAAAAATTAGAACGATGAAAAAGAATTTAATCATACTATTGACATTTATCGGACTCACAGGGATCTTCTCCGGCTGCGAAAAGGACGGTACTATGGTCTCAATGCTTGCTGATCCGATTGATCCGCAACTTTTAACAATCCCGGATCTGACCCTTAAAAGAGCAAACGGGTTGAATGTAATTGAATTTACCGGAACCCCTCTCGATCCCGGATTCAAAGCTTCAGCAACCTACCTGCTCGAAGCATGTGTAAAGGGAAATAATTTTAAGGACCCGGTAACCATATTTTCCGGAACACAATGCACATCGATGAAAATGACTGTAAGTGATCTTAACGGATTACTTCTCAAGAAGTTCCCGGGGGATCAGGCTACTTCAGCTGATTTCAGGATCAGAGCTGTTATGGTTGTAGATGCAGGAACCGGTGCATTGGGTACAAGTTCAAAACCTTTGTCATATACATCGGCAGTAAAGAATGTTAATGTTACTCCTTACGGCCTGCCTCGCCTTGATCTGATCGACTCAGGCATTATCCAGAAAATAGAATCTGCCCTTGGCGACGGAAGTTATGCCGGATTTGTCAGGCTTGATGCAACCAAACCATTTACTCTGAAGGATCCGGATGCAAATGTTACCTATGGCGCCGAAGGTACAGCTCTTAAAGTGAACGGAACAGCATTTAGTGCTGCAGTTTCAGGCTGGCATAAACTGGAAGCAGATACAAAAGCCCTGACTTACACGATCAAACCATATATGATAGGAATTATTGGCTCTGCCACACCAAACGGATGGAGTGCACCTGATTCAAAGATGAACTACAACCATGCAAGCGGATTATGGGAACTTACACTGAATCTGGTTGCCGGACATATTAAATTCAGAATGAATGATTCATGGAACGATGGAATTAACCTTGGCATCGGAGATGCATCTCATCCCGAAAATACGATCAGTAATTTATGGAATGATGGCGGCAGTAAAGACATCCCCATTACGGAAGCAGGCAATTATACAATTAAACTTAATATCGGAGTTTCTGTATATAGCTGTACAATTACTAAAAACTAATGATCAGGTAATAGGTTCATTCAGGATTAAATGATTAAAATCAAAATATGATGAAAATAATTAATAAATACGGATACCTGGCAATCTTTGCAGCTGTATCTGTCTTCTTTGCCTCATGTACAAAGGAAACGGCAGATGTTAAGCTGAATCCCCAGCTTGCCACATCACAGGTCTATAACATAACTTCCGATTCGGCAACCGTTATCGGATTCATTGTAGCCGAAGGAAAAGGTTTCTCCGAAAGAGGGATATGCTATGATAAAGCCCCAGCTCCGACAACAAATAAATCGAAAGTTATCTATACCGGGGATTCCCCGACAGCAACTTTTACAGTTACCCTGGGAGGGCTGGACTATGCGACAAAGTACTATGCCAGGGCTTATGCTATATATGACAGCTGGACATTCTACGGTGAAGTGCTGACTTTTACCACAGCACCAGTCGTTCCGACACTTTTAACTGATGCAATCTCACAAATTACGGGTAACTCCGCCTCAGGTGGAGGCAATGTAACAATCGCAGGCGGTGCTGAAGTGACTGCCAGGGGGTTATGCTATAACACAAAGAGTAATCCAACCATTAAGAACAATACAACTTTGGATGGTAAAGGTACTGGCGCTTTCACAAGCGCTCTTACCAACCTGCTTGGAAACACGGTTTATTATGTACGGGCTTATGCAGTCAACAGCGCCGGTACAGGATATGGTCCGGAAGTTAAATTCAGAACAAACGTCGATCTGCCTAAAGTCACTACTTTGGAGGTTACTGAAATTACGAAAACATCTGCAGTTACAGGAGGTAACGTAACATACAACGGAGGAGGTACAATAACCGCAAGAGGACTTGTATGGAGTATGAATCCGGATCCTGATCTGGCCACAGGCAATGCCATTGCATCAACTGCCGATACCGGTAAATTCGTTACAAATCTTACAGGCCTGGAAAAATTCACCACCTATCATGTCCGCGCTTATGCCACAAACAGCGCCGGAACTTCTTACGGAAGTGATATTAAGTTTACCACCCTGGCTGATATTACAAAATTCTTTGTCGTCGGCACCTATAACGGATGGGATAACAGCGATAAGGCTGATTTCATAATTTCTACAGCAACAAATTCTGAAGCCCAGGGTTATGTATGGTTCCCTGCTGCAGGAGAATTCAAGCTCACAACTGACCATAGCTGGGACGACCCCCATACTTTCGGAGATAACGGATCGGGGAAATTAACTAATCCTGGCAGCAATATAAAAGTAAATACCGCAGGCTATCAGTTCATCAAAGCCAACCTTGCTGATATGTCATATTCAGTTACACCTACTATATGGGGACTAATAGGGGATGCAACACCAGGAGGATGGAATGACCAGACAAACATGACTTATAATACTTCCACGAAATCCCTTTCTCTTGGGATTCACCTGAAATCCGGAGGTTTCAAATTCAGAGGGACATCCACATGGTCTGTTAATTATGGCGCACAGGCAGGAAGTAACTCTCTTGTGTTTGATGGACCTAATATCAGCGTAACAACTGAAGATGATTATGCAATAACCCTCGATCTCAGTCATCCGAATGAATATACCTACAGTGCGAACAGATGGGGAATTATCGGCGATGCTACCGGCGGATGGAGCACAGATATCAATATGGCCTGGGATAATGTCGGAAAAGTATTTAAAGCTACACTTGATCTGACTGCTGGCGAGATAAAGTTCAGAGCAAATGACGACTGGGGAATTAATTTCGGAGGTGCATTGAACGCTCTTACACAGGGTGGAGCAAATATTAAGATCACAGATGCCGGTAATTATACAATAACTCTCGACCCCTGGGCTAAGATCGCGACAATTACAAAAAACTAACCTGAAATCGTAAAATTTCTGCAGATTTCATTTAAATCAAAAACCTCTTCTGCCTGGTACATGAAGAGGTTTTTGATCTTTTTAAGTAAATTTATATGTCACATGGTAATTGAACCTGAATGAAGAAATTCATCCCCATATTATTCTATTTCGTTGCCGGCGCAATTCAACTCTCAGGGCAGATGGTGACCACTATCCCTGCTGTCCCTACTACATCAGGCACAATAAGGATCATCTATGATACCTCGAAAGACGCCGGAGATCTCCACAACTTTACAGGCGATATATATGCCCATACAGGAGTTACTGTGAACGGAACAAACTGGCAGAAAGTTATTGGATCATGGGGAAACAACTCCACCCAGCCAAAACTCAGCTACCTTGGCAACTACCTGTATGAGCTTTCCATAAGCCCTGACATCGGTACTTTCTACTCCCTTCTGCCGGCGGATGTGGTAACGAAAATATGCCTTGTCTTCAGGAATGCATCAGGCACACTACAGACCAGGCCTGATATTTTCATAGATGTTTACCAGGCCGGACTGAATGCAACAATTATTCTTCCTGAAAGATCCTCCATCATTGTTGAACTGAACAGCAATATTGAAGTTAAAGCTGCTGCTGCTTATGCTGATTCTGTTTCACTCTACCTTAATAATGTATTTATAAAAAGCGGCCTTAATCCCGATGAAGTTACCCACACCCTAACTGCAGGAACGTACGGAGAATTCTGGGTTAAGGCAGTCGCCTGGAATAAACCTTTATTTGCTGCTGACTCCTTTTTTTTCTTCGTAAGAAAACCTGTTCAGACTAAAGTCCTCCCTGCAGGTATCACTGACGGGATAAACTACACTTCCGGAACATCGGCTACCCTTGTCCTTCATGCGCCTTATAAACAACATGTTTTTGCCACAGGTGATTTCACAGGATGGCTGGCTTGCGAAAAGGGATATATGAACAGAACCCCCGACGGAGAAAGATACTGGCTCGAAGTAACCGGACTGACACCAGGGAAAGAGTACAGGTTCCAGTATCTTGTCGACAACAATTTATACATTGCTGATCCATATTCGGAAAAGGTTCTTGATCCGTGGAATGATCAGTACATTACCCCGGAGACTTACCCTGACCTCATAAGCTACCCACAGGATACCGCTTCGGGTATTGTATCAGTACTACAGACATCGCGTGCTCAGTACATGTGGCAGACAGCCGGCTATCAGCCTCCCTTGAAAACAAACCTGGTAATTTATGAACTTCTTATAAGGGATTTTGTAGCTAAACACAATTATAAAACCCTTACAGACACTCTTAGCTACCTTGACAACCTTGGAATCAATGCTGTTGAGATCATGCCGTTTAATGAATTTGAAGGCAACCTCAGCTGGGGATATAATCCTTCCTTCTATTTTGCCCCCGATAAATACTATGGCCCGGCTGATGATCTGAAGGCATTTGTTGACAGCTGTCATAACAGGGGTATTGCTGTAATAATGGATATCGTTCTGAATCATTGCAACGGTCAGTCACCTTTTGTTCAGCTCTATCTGGATCATTACGGTACTGATGAGATTTTCATGAAGCTTCCCAACCCATGGTTCAATGCGAGTTCTCCAAATACCGAGTATAAATGGGGAGCTGATTTCAATCATGAAAGCCCTGCCACGCGGCAGCTTGTTGACAGGATCTGTTCATACTGGCTGACTGAATACAGGATCGACGGTTTCAGGTTCGATTTTACAAAAGGCTTTACAAACACACCAGGTGACGGATCAGCCTATGATGCATCAAGGATAGCTATTCTGAAAAGGATCGCAGATCAGATATGGTCTGTAAAACCGGAAGCAATAATCATCCTCGAACACTTTGCTCCGGATTCCGAGGAAGCTGTACTGGCTGATTACGGTATGATGCTCTGGGGAAATAATAACCATAACTATGCCGAAGCAGCAATGGGCTATGCCTCGGATCTCACGAGGGCAACTCCTTTGAGCAGGGGATGGACAAAACCCAATCTCGTTTCCTACATGGAAAGCCACGATGAGGAAAGGTTAATGTATAAGACAATTACCTGGGGAGACTTCGAAGGCTCATATAATACAAAGGAGACATCCACTGCTCTGAAAAGGATGGAACTCGATGCCGTATTCTTTCTCACAGTTCCGGGACCAAAAATGATATGGCAGTTCGGAGAACTTGGCTATGACTTCTCAATTGATTATAACGGGAGAACAGGAGAAAAACCAATTAAATGGGATTACTTTTCGGATCCGGCAAGAAAAAATCTGTTTTCAGTATATAAACGTCTGAACAGCTTACGGAAGAACCAGCCTGTCTTTTCGACTGATACATATTCATTCTCACTTTCCGGACCGCAAAAGCGGCTGTCCCTCGATCACCCTTCAATGAAAGTAAATGTGCTTGGAAATTTCGGGCTGACAGAGGCTTCGGTTTACCCCTTGTTTTCTCAGACAGGTAAATGGTATGAATTCTTTACCGATGATTCAATAACTGTTACGGGTACAAATAATCCGCTGATCTTTAAGCCGGGAGAATACAGGCTTTATACGACAACAAGGCTGAACTCATCAGGAATTATTTCCGGCATCAATGATCAACTTCCAAAAAGCTCCGGAGATTATTTAAATGTTTATCCTAATCCGTCGGAAGAAGATTTCAATCTGTCAGTACGAAGCGATATCCGGGGACCTGTTGCTATAATTATTTATGATCTTGCAGGTACTGTTATATGGAACACTAAAGCTGATACCCTTGAGGCAGGAGAACAGATTATCACCTGGGACGGGAGGACCGGGAAGGGTGCGGAGGTGCCTGACGGGATCTATCTGGCACATGTAAGAACACCGGAAGGAAACAGAACCATTAAACTGTTAAAGATCAGTAAGTGACCATTTCTTTCTTCAGTACAACAGCGCTGAGAGGTGAAAGTGTAAGGTATCCTGATGCATTATTGAACTGGTGAATTTCCCCGGAACTCAGGATGATCCTGTAATTACTGTTTTTCAACGCTTTTAGTCTGACAGTCCTCATACTGCCGGATCTGTTGAAGACTGCAATTATTTCATTATTTCCTGACTTTCTGCTATAAGCAAGGGTCATATTCCCATCGTCGGCAACAAGGAAGTCCAGATAACCATGAACAAGGACGGGATTCTCCTTCCTCATTTTAATAAGTTTCCTGTAAAACGAAAATAGGGCAGTATCCGGATAAACCTTATCAACCGGCCGGCTTCCGGCAGGATCATAATCAGCAACCTCATCCCTGTAAACGATATCACTCCACAGAAGCGGTTTCCTGCAATCGGGATCATCCGCTCCCCACATTCCTGTTTCTTCACCATTCCAGATCTGTGGTGCGCCAATATATGTAAACTGGTGTATTAGCAGCATAAGCTGTTCTTTTCTTGTAAGCTCATCAGGTTTGTTAATCTTATAGTCCGGATTATCCGATGGCTTTGCCTTATATTTATCCATGGTTTTGTTGAAGAGGGAAGTTGATAATCTGGGTGTGTCATGTGATGAAGCTACATTCATCATTGCCTTGAGATTGTCAGTACTGATACCATTGTTTATTCTTTTAATCCATCTGACAAATCCCTTCGGATTCAGAACAGGTTCCGCCTGTCCGAAAAATCCGCGTGCCACTCTGAACCACCTGTAATTCATTATTGCATCATACTGATCGCCTCTGAGGAATATAACCGGATCCAGAAGCTTATCAGGCCATTCGAGCCACCATATCTCCCCCACCAGATATGCTTCCGGATTCACTGAACGTACAACTTTTCTGTAGTCCCTCCAGAATCCCATAGGTATCTCACCGGCCACATCCAGCCGGAAGCCATCCACACCGTCTGAGGGATCACCGTTATTATCGGGATCAAGCCATCTTTCCGTTACCTGAAAAATATGTTCCCTTAAGCCGGGTGAATGAAGATTTCCTTCAAATGGCATAATATGGTCATCAGCCGGAATAATATCTTTCCTGAAAACAGGCATCCAGGGATTATTTCCCCCCCATCCCTCGTAGATGAACTCATCAGCAGGTGTTTCCGGATCATCATAGCTGTGAATGTTATACCAGTCTCTATATTCCGACCTTTCACCATTATTCCTTATGTCATTCAATGCCCAGAAATCCCTTCCTGTATGATTCCACGAATAATCCATTATTACTTTTATCCCCCGTTTATGGCATTCATCAATGACTTTCAGGAACATGCTGTCTGCCGTGGTCCATTTCCATGTTTCAGGGTCACCTGGTGTTTCGGAATTCATTGTTGCTATATCTGATTCAGGATCAGGACCAAAGTTCCGGTCAATATGTGTGTAATTCCTTGCATCGTATTTATGAAGGGAGGGTGAATCATTCAGCGGATTAAAATAAATTGCATTGATCCCGAGTGAATCCAGGTAATCAAGTTTATCCAGTACACCCCGGAGATCTCCTCCATACCTTCGCGCCTGGATCTTTGAATAGAAATCACCTGCATTAACACTGTCGAGCCAGGATTCATGTTCATACCAGTCGTGGTTCCACGGAGTGACACTCCAGGAAGAAGGGAAGGTTCCGGGATAGGAACCCGCCATGTCTCTGACAGTGGGATCATTTGTTGTATCTCCGTTGCGGAAACGTTCAACAAAAATCTGGTACCAGATAGCTTCCTTCGACCATTCAGGAACGGAAGCAAATCTGTTATCTATCGTCCTTTTCCTGCAACCCGGAGTCACAAATAACAGGATCACTGCCAGATATAAAAGATTATATACTGATCTCATATAATTTGTTAATTGTCGTTTACTAATCACCCCCTCTCCTTTTCTCCCACTCTCCTCATCTCCCTATCTCCTCATCTCCCCCTCTCCTCATCTCCCCCTCTCCTCATCTCCCCCTCTCCTCATCGCCCCCTCTCCTAATCTCATTTGCTCCCCCTCAACTCATCACTCCTCACCTGCCTGGACTAAGTACACCCTGTACCCCCATGGCTCCAGGGTAAATTTTTCCCTCTCTTTGAGAGTGATTGAATTCCCGGTAAAGTAATCCGAATAATCTCCGTTTATATCCTGCAGTCTGGCTTTGAACTTCACACTTTTGCCTGTGAGGTTCAGAAAGACAACAACCCGGTTTCCGTCTTTTTCCCTGCTGAAACCAAGGACTTTTTTATCCCTGCAGGTTTTGATCGTAACCATCGGACCCCCGTTATCTCCGTTCCACAGGGCTTTGTTCTCCTTCTTTAGTTTTATAAGGTCTTTATAATATTCAGTAAGTTCACATTCCTTCCAGATTATAGGATCTCTCTCAAAGAATTTGAGCTTTTTGTCGAGACAAGCTTCCTGCCCGCTGTAGATAAGAGGCACAGACTGGGCCGTAAAGATCATTGCAGCGAACATTTTCTGGGCATCACCCATGAGTGAATCTATTGTTCCTGCCCAGGAATTCTCATCATGATTTGTAAGGAACTGAAGTCTGTAAACACTATTGGGATAGGTTGCCCATTCCCTGTGGAAGTAATCTATAATGGTTCTAGCCTTTGCTTTTCCCTGAGCCACACTGTTCATAAGATGATGAAGTTCCCAGGCATAGTTCATATCGAATCCCTTTACCATGAAGCCTCCCGGAGCTTCGTGTTCTGCAAGCATCAGGACAGGTTTTATCCTGCTGAGCTCAGTTCTTGCCCTTTCCCAGAATTCCGGCGGGGTGATATGCGGATGATCAACTCTGAAGCCATCAACCCCGAACTGTACCCAGAAAGCCATTGCATTTATCATATAATCATGAAGACCCTCCTGTGACCAGTCAAGCTGGATGACATCCGTCCAGTCGGTTCCGACAGGCGGAGTGAATTTGCCTGTTGAATCCCGGACATAGAACTCCGGATGATCAACGGCAAGCTGATTATCCCACGATGTATGGTTCGGAACCCAGTCAAGCATCACATACATTCCCAGATCGTGTGCCTTGCTTATAATTTTGCCGAAATCCTCAAGAGTTCCGAATTCGGGATTAACATCCATGAAATCCTTTACAGAATAATAGCTGCCAAGGGGTTCTTTTCTGTTGACAACACCAATGGGATAAGTCGGCATGAACCATAGTACATCAATGCCCAGGTCATTCAACCGGGGCAGATGTTCAGCAAAAGCATTGAAGGTTCCTTCTTCAGTAAATTGTCTTACATTCACTTCATACAGAACAATATTTTCAGACCATTCAGGATGGATAACCTCTGATACGAATGGCCTGGTCTCCTTCTTTTTACCGAAAAGAGAACATCCGGCAAAAGAAACAATAACTGCCAGAAGAATTACCACCAGGGTAAAGGACTGCTTTTCCATAATTGTTTTCATTTGATTTAACTTTAATTACTCATATTCTTTCATTACCCCTTAGTGCTCTTTGTGTACTACCTTAGTGCTCTTTGTGGTTAAACAACAATGCTTATTTAACCACAAAGAGCACGAAGGTCCCGATAGCTATCGGGATCACAAAGGACACAAAGGGATACAGTAATCTAAGAAGTAAACATATAAAATTCTACAAGCATACACTTATCCTGTCTTTGCTCTTAATCGTAAATTCCTTACCCCAAACAAGTACTTTAAGTGATACTGACGATAAATTATTTATCAGAACTTCTTTATGATTGACCATCACTTCAATAAGAGTACCCTGTATCCTGGCATGAAAGGAGTAGGATTTCCATTTAGCGGGGATCATAGGAGATATTGCGACAATACCATCTTTAATTCTCATACCTCCGAATCCTTCGACAATTGCCAGCCAGGATCCTGCCATGGATGTGATATGAAGTCCGTCACACACTTCATTATTATAGTCATCAAGATCAAGCCGGGCTGTCCTGAGGTATAATTCACAGGCTTTATCAATATTCCCTGTCCTTGATGCCAGAATTGAATGAATGCATGCTGAGAGGGATGATTCATGCACAGTCATAGGCTCATAAAAATCGAAATTCCTCCTGATGGTTTCGGTATCATAGTTTTCTTCAAAGAAATAAAGTCCCTGGAGTACGTCAGCCTGCTTAATAAAACATGACCGTAAGATCCTGTCCCAGGACCAGTGCTGATTTATCGGTCGTTGTTCAGGCGGTATCCTGTCAGTGGTCAACAGCTCCTTATCAAGAAAGCCATCCTGCTGAAGAAATACTTTTCTGACCTCATCATAAGGGAAATACATATTACTTATGATCTTCCTCCACTGGTTTGTTTCTTCTGCTAATCTCAGATCTGTTTTTGCCACCAGAGCATTAAATTTCCCGGAATCCTCTCTGCTAAGCTTTTCAAGACTATCGATTGTATATGCCAGTGTCCACACAGCGATTGTATTTGTATACCAGTTATTGTTTACATTATTTTCGTACTCATTGGGGCCGGTCACTCCCAGGATTACATATTTATTCCTGAATGCAGACCATGTTGATCTCTGGCACCAGAATCTTGAAATACCGATAAGTACCTCGAGCCCGTAATCGGCAAGATAGCCGGCATCGCCTGTATGGCGTATATAATTGAAGATGGCAAATGCAATAGCACCGTTACGATGAATCTCCTCAAATGTAATTTCCCACTCATTATGGCATTCTTCGCCGTTCATGGTTACCATCGGGTATAATGCTGCTCCTCTGCTGAAGCCAAGCTTTTCAGCATTCTTAATACTCTGCGGAAGGTGTTTATATCTGTACAGAAGAAGGTTTCTCGGAACTTCCGGATCGGCTGTTTTCAGAAAAAACGGAAGTACAAATGCTTCTGTATCCCAGTAAGTACTTCCTCCATATTTTTCTCCGGTAAAACCTTTTGGCCCTATATTCAGCCTGGCATCCTTCCCTGTATAGGTCTGATTCAGTTGAAAAATATTAAAACGGACAGCCTGTTGCGCAGCAACATCACCATCAATCTTTACATCAGAATTTGCCCAGATTTTACTCCATTCCTCTTTATGAGCATCAAATAACTTCTTGTAACCAGCCTTTGAAATGAAGCTCAGACGCTGTCTGACATCATCAGAAAGATCTTCCTTTTTGTTATTCAGGGAGGAGAGAACAGATGCGTATTTAATAAGGGTCAGCTCTTCACCGGGTTTAATATCAGCGGTAAAGCTGTTTGATACATAATTTTTCCTGCTTGTTATTGAAGCATTGAGCTGCAGACGCTTATTATCCCTGAGGAATTCATAGCACATTCCTGTGGCAACATAAAAATCGGTTTTCATTGTTCTTGTGACAATTACAGCCGAAACGTCATCTGCCTCCCTCGATACTTCCTTCCAGAATTTCTTTCCGTAATTGGTGTCCTCATTCCTTACATCAGAATCAATATAAACATTGAACCCGATATTACCGGTAAAATCGACTGATCTGACAGAATAACGGATCAGACCCGCATCCGGTACGGTCATGCTCAGGAACCTTCTCGAACTGAACCGGAGAGTTTTGTTTTCTTTAAGTGAAAGGGTGAAGCTTCTTTCGAGATAGCCCTCTTTCATGTTCAGTATCCTCCGGAAATTTACAGTCTTTAGCTCAGCAATATCTACCTGTGTTCCGTTGACTGTAATATCTATACCTATCCAGTTTGGTGCATTCAGAACCTTTGCAAAATACTCGGGATAACCATTTTTCCACCATCCCACACGGGTTTTATCAGGGTAATATACTCCGGCAACATAAGTTCCCTGCAGGGTATCTCCCGAGTAATGTTCTTCAAAATTAGCCCGCTGTCCCATATAACCATTACCGAGAGAGAAGATACTTTCTGAATTCCTGTTCATCTCCGGAGCGAAGCCTTCTTCAATAATGAGCCATTCGTCTTTCTTATAGTAATTATTCATACCCTGATGTTTTCAACAATTTTTCGTAATATTTTCAGGTTTATTTTATCCAGCCCCGAAACCACATAATGTGCCTCCCTGAGAATTTTTTCAGATCCGATCCCGACACAAATCATTCCGGCATTTAATGCCGACTTCACCCCGGCAATCGCATCTTCAAAGACCACGCATTTTTCGGCTTCAACTCCCATCATTTCTGCTGCTTTTGTAAAGACCTCAGGATCAGGCTTGGCATTCTTAACTATATTGCCGTCCACAACTACATCAAAAACTGAATCAAGTTCAACGCTTTTCAGTATGACGGGAGTATTTTTGCTGGCCGATCCTATTGCAATTTTTATACTATCATTCTTTAATTCCCTTATTAATTCAAGGCTTCCCGGTAGAATTTCTCCGGGAGTCATCCTTTTTATATAATCCAGATACCACTTATTTTTAAGTCCTGCATATCTGGCTTTACTGCCGGGATCCATCTTTAAATTTCCAAGTTCAAGGATTATCTCGAATGATTCAGCCCGGCTTACTCCTTTAAGTCTTTCATTATCAGAGATTGTAAATGGGATCTTCAGATCATCAGCAAGCCTTTTCCATGCAAGAAAATGGTATTTTGCAGTATCTACAATTACACCATCGAGGTCAAAAATACAGGCACTCAGATCCATTTTCAATTTCTGTCATCTACATCATGAACAAACCTGACCATAAAAGCAGCCAGGAGCATCGATATACCTCCTGTTATCAATGCAGACATCGTATTGCCGTGATAAAGATGTTTTACCATACTGCCAAGTATGCTGGCTGCAAGGATCTGTGGTATCACAATGAAGAAATTAAAGATCCCCATATAAACTCCCATTTTTTTCAGGGGAAGTGCTCCTGTAAGCATTGCATAAGGCATTGAAAGTATGCTTGCCCATGCAATTCCTATCCCGATCATGGGAAAGATAAGGAGCCACGGTATTTTTATTAGGCTGATGGAGATCAGGCTCAGTCCGCCGATAATAAGACAGATGGCATGGGTCCATTTGCGGCTGGTCGCTTTTGCAAGTACAGGAAGCAGGAAAGCTACCAGTGCTGCAAAGCCATTATAAATACCAAACAGGAAACTCACCCAGTTGGCTCCTTCATTATAAGCCAGGGAGGTGGTATCTGAGGAGCCGTAAACATGTGATGTAACAGCTGATGTTGTATAAATCCATAAAGAAAATAATGCAAACCATGTAAAAAACTGTACAAAAGCCAGTTGAGCCATTGTTGAGGGCATATTTCTCAAATCTGTAAGTATTGAATTCATCCCGTTTCTGCCCTTTCCTGCATTCTGAAGGATCCCTGCCAGTAATTGCAGGATACCAAACAGCGAGATCCCTCCGGAGATAATATAAAGTTCCTTTTCCAGTCTGGTCCTTGACAATAAAAATGTAAGTATCAGACCGGCCCCAAACCATATTAACCCCGGAGTGAAGAAATTGATTCTGCCCTGGTCACTGATGCCTTCCTTTACTGAAGTGCCTGCAGGCAGATCATCATTCTGAACTTCAACGACACCGTTACCACCTGGTTTTTCACCCGATTCGTATTCTTCAAGCTCTTCGGGGGAATATTCTTTTGTCCTCAAAACTGTCCAGAGAACGGCAAGGAAAAATACGCAGGCTCCGATATAAAATGACAGTTTAACATTCATCGGGATCAGTTTACCCGGCACAGGTTCTGTCGGTACATTGAACCAGTTTGTAAGCATATAGGGGAGGAAAGATGCAACTACGGCTCCTGTTCCTATAAAAAAGCTCTGCATGGCAAAGCCTTTTGTCCTTTGTTCCGATGATAACATGTCACCGACAAAAGCCCTGAAAGGTTCCATTGAAATATTGATGGAGGCATCCATTATCCAGAGGGTTCCTGCCGCAACCCATAAAGCCGGGCTGTTTGGCATCAGTAGAAGCGCAAGAGAGGCGAGTATGGCTCCTGTAAGAAAATACGGACGCCGCCGTCCCAGACGGTTCCATGTCCGGTCACTCATATGCCCTATTATGGGTTGAATTATCAAACCCGTCACAGGAGCAGCAACCCACAGTATCGGAATATTATCGACACTGGCCCCAAGGGTTTCGAAAATACGGCTGACATTTGCATTCTGAAGTGCAAAACCAAACTGGATACCCAGAAATCCGAAACTCATGTTCCAGATCTGCCAGAATGATAATAAAGGTTTACTTTTTGCCATGAAAATATAGAGTTTTTGAAAGAATGATCAGTATGAATGTTTCCCAAACATAAAGAAAAATATCCGTAATAACACATGCGTATGTCATTTATTATCACGCTGATTCGTCAAAAAATATTCGACAGTCGTGGTATCTTTATTTCAAACGATTTCTGAAAAAAGAGAAATTGATCCTTTTTAGAAAATTTTACTGGACCAGTGTAAATTTCAGACTGAATCCGAAATTTGTATTTGATGTCGGGAAGGTATTGGCAACAAAAGGATCATTCATAGTATGATCGGCGAAAAGCTGGAGATTGAACCTGTCACTTAATACATAATCAGCAGTTATACCGGCAGTAAAAACCTTCTGGCCAACCACGGGCTGATTGACATCCTCAATAAGTTTCCTGGCAAGTGTTTTATTATCCCTGATCGAGAGGTCAAAACGCAGGTTCAGGTCGCTTTTCAATGATTTCTGGCCACCGCCCGTCCTCAGGATTATCTGTACTTCATCGAATCTGTACCCTGCTCCAATTATCAGTTCATTTATCCTTGCATCCGCAATCTGGTTACTTGTAAGGTTCAATGATATTGTCCGTGATTTTCTCCACTCAAATCTTGTTGTAAGACTGTTTTTCCAGTTCATGTCGATATTGATCAGCGGGCTGAATTGTTCGTTCAGTGTCACAACTCCAATCTCATACTGCTGTATATAATTATTCTGAAGGTCCCTGAGACTGTTTACCCCTTCGGCGTTAGTGATAAAATTCAGGTTCGTTGTATAACTCCCTATCTGATATGTGCTCCTGTACTGGTGAGAGATATTTATTGACCGGAATGTTTTTTGGATAAACTGGAATCTTGACAGGCCGTCAAATGTAAATCTCCAGTTTGGCATCATTCTCAGAGCCGAAGGGAATGTTTCAAGTGTGACCTTCTCCGGATCTGTCTTTGTATATGCTGCGAGGAATGCAGGGATCATAACTTCTCGGGAAGTCCTGCCATAGCCACTTTTGAACGGACCTTTTATTTGTTCCCCGGTGAGAGGATCTGTATCGGGATCATAATTCGGATCAATTTTAGCTCTTTCAGCAGCTCTTCTGGAAGAAATGATTATGAGGTTCTCTTTGAATTTCTCGAAGGTAGGGGAAACATAATCATTTTCCTTTGTGATTTTTTCAAACGCAGTACCCCACGAAATAACTGATATTGAAAAGTTACCTGTAACGATTCTGTTTCGGGTGCTGTCCGGGAAGTTCCCATTTATATCGGCAATATAGTAAGCGCTGACGCCTTCCAGGAATCTTCTGTCGGCATTAACATCCAATCTCATTCCCGGGAAAGGTTCAACCTGGGCTCTTGCCGACAGATCGAACCGGTTATTGTAAGTTGCCGGTGTATTAAGCAGTGAATCTTTTGAAAGCCAGCCGTTCAATGCCGCTTTGTCGAAGAATTTTTTATCGCTGTAACCCAGAATGAACGGCCATCCGGGGGCAAGAATATCATTATAGTCCGACATTCCCAGGTATTTTGTTCCCGGCATGTATCCGGGCAGGAACTGACCCTGTGATGAGGTAAGAGTAAGGCTGACATTTCTTACTCCCATTAAAGCCCTTACAAAATACTCGCCGGTCACAATGAACGGACTTCGTTTAACAGGAACCCGGCCTTCGATATCAACCTTTGCCCCGTCAACCCTTTCTGTTGTTGTAAAGTTTATACGGTTTTCATTGACAATATCCAGCTTCCCCTGTACTTCCTTACCTTCCTTGTCTGTCACCCTGACTTTTACATCGCTTGTCTTCAGGTTATGGGTAATTCCCCGGATAACATTGGGTCTGAAGCTGATATTGGTCCTTGACCAGGTAACTGTCTTATACTCACGCTTCATTCTCTGAGCAGCATCCGGACGTGTGTTGTTCTCAATCTGTTTAAGGAATTTTAATTTGCCATAAAGAGTTGTCAGAGATGCCATTGCAGTTAGCGACAGATCGTTGCGGTTCTTGATCGAATTCCCTATATCAATATTCATGCTGTCGGGATAGACCGGCCCGGCAAGCCATGTATAATCAGATCCATACCGGGCATTCGCATTGATCCACGAAAGCAATGGCAGCTTATTTACAGGTATTGTATATGTGAGGTTGAGGAAATGATTGTAGTTTGTCGTTCGCCCGAAATTCCGGAGATTGGTCATTACGGAATCGCGCCAGAGATTATATTCAGTACTGTACCTTCTCCGGTCAACACCTCCTGAGGGCTCATCTATCCGGGCAATATTGTTGGCAGTAAAGTCAAATTTAAGCTGACGGGTAAGATCATATTTAAAATCGAACATCCTTGTCCATTCAAAATCCTTCCTGAAGGTCGGAGAGATTTTGAGATACGGATTATTTATATTCCTTGATTTAACCTCATTATAATAGCGGTTCATGTCGGTCCTGAAGGCAATACTTCTGGGGAACACGTAGAAATTAAAATCTTTTATAAGTCTGAACACAGGGGCATTAAGGAATTTTACATTCTTGAAAGGAGCGATATTGGCAGGTTGTGCCTCGTAGTTATAATTAAGTCCGCCCCTGTAATTCTTTTCCAGGTCAATTTCAGTTTTTGTATTACTCTTATAGATCTCATTGTAAGTGTAATTCACGCTGAGGTTTGCAAGGTCCCATGCATGTGATTTTTCTCCGCGCCTTGCCACACCGGCATTGCTCACGGCTATAGTTTTTCTCTGGGCCAGGTCTTCAGCGATTGATCTTATTGAATCCCTTGAATGGCTGTCGCTTGCATTTAATAGTGCATCGTTAAGGTAAATATCAGGATCGAGGGGGTTATAGAGAGGTCTCACTCTTGTTTCCGAATATCCAACATACACCGGAAGCCTCACTCCTGTTTTGTCCGGGAAAAATTTTCCGAGTTCAATTGTGGAGGAAAGATCATATTTTACAATAGTTTCCTTGCTACGCTCATTAACTTTCTTTTCAATGCTTCCCCAGCCCGGAGTACTTGTCTGACCTACCATATCGACGGTGCCGAAATCTGCCAGCCGTGCCTGCAGATGAGCGTTTGCAGCCCATCCTCCGTCTTCAATAAAATCACTGAGCCTGAGTTCATTCACCCATACTTCGCCCGACTTGGGATTCCCATCATCTCTTCCCGGATCGCGTGTCCTTATAGGATTCCTGACCCCTACCATAATTACTTTTACATTGCTGAGATTGGGATTACCCGAAACAGATATCCTGTGACCTTCGTTAACATAAACAAAAACATCCGAAACACTTAGAGATGATCCCGGCTCCTGCATCCTTTTATTACGTTCCTGTTTAGCATCCTGGAAAACCGAAAGATCGATATTGAAGCTGTTTTCCTCAGGCCACACAAGGATTCTCGACTTATCCGATTTATTATCATATCTTCCGGGCGCAGTGAGCTTCAGTGGTAATTCGTATTCATAAAAATTGCTTTTATAATCCGATCCGATCCTTATGAAAGCAGTCAGCTCATTATCCGAAAGATATTGTCCTATCAGCGCTTCAGCATGAACTTCCATACGCAGGCGCCGGTACTGCCGTATATCAAGATTGACATTTCTGAAGGCCGCCCTGGCATCTCCATCCTCCAGATCCTGCACACGAAGAACCATGGATTGTTCATTTAACTGCCGCAGTTGAGGATTTGTGGGATCAGTGATCCTTGTGAATCCCGGAGGAAGAACATAATTCACAGGCTCTTTCCCGGAGTTCTCTTCGATGTTTACCGAGCTTATCTCAAAAGTTCCGTCAGTAGCTTCAGGGATGGTAATTCTCTCACCTCCCTCCATGAATGAGATGTTATATTTCCTCCATTCCGCTCTGACAAGGTCGAGATCGGCAAAACGGAATATTACAGGTTCCCTGAAGCCCCGCATGAACATCCTCATGAAACGTATCGATTTGAAATCACTGATGGAACCGATTACTTTATTGTAATCAGTTATAGGGATCTTGAACTGGTACCATTTGACTTTTGATTTTGTACCGTTTGCCATTGTGGCTTCATATTCTATTTCATCTACAATATAATTTGAGCCGATCTTTATGTCTCCCGGCCTCATACTTACCCGGTACTGATAATAGCTTTCGGTTTCACTGAGTGTATTGTCGCGGTTAATATCCTCCATATCAGGCAGTGTAGATCCGGATGTCGGGTAGGATTCGGGCGACATATCAGATGTAGGTGAGTTACCCTCATGACCGTTATATTTCTTATACCTTTCGAGAATTCCCAGCTGCCTGAAATCATAATCTGAACCCCTGAAATAATGAAAGTCATCATTTGAAGGGTCCTTAATTATTTCCTGATAAACTTCCGGTTTTGTTATCAGCATGGATTTCTGAAGATAATCAGAGAAAAAGCTTGCTTCATCTTCATTTCTTAATCCGTCAAAACCGACATCCTGGTAAAGCCGTGATTCAGGTGCGTTATCGAAGGCATGTACGACTGCCTGAACCGTAGGCACACGTCCCCAGTTTGTTGTGTCGACATTTGCAGGCACGGGGGAGCCGGGTAATCCGTTCTCAAAGCTTTTCCTGGAGTCACGAAGGATATCTTCTGATATATTTCCAAGATTTATATAAAGGTCACCGCCCTCGTGTTCAGGGTTCTCAACAAAAGGATCCATCAGCCAGAACTTGATATACTGGATGTTTGCTGTCTCGAAATCGCTGGTAAGGACCTCCCTCATTATGCCACCCCATCTCGATTCAGGAGTGTTGAGCTTACCTTCGGAATTCATACCTTCAGAATAGAGGCCCGGATCAGTATCATAGTTGTACGGGCCCTTTTCATCGGGGTAATATCCGACGTTGAGCACAGTTATGTTTGTGGGAATGCCGCTCGGACTTTCACGGTAAGGGAAAATTTCATTTTCATAGATTTCCCTTACAAAGTGGCTCGACTGCAGGTCAGGGTTCTGCTTGATATGATCCGGGGTGGATGATCCGTTCCGAAGCAGGAGTGGATCGATCACATACCATGCAATTTTTGCCCTGTTAAACCCACTTGCAACATTATCATTCAGTCTTGCTTCAGGGAAAAGCTGGTCCTGGCCCTGAGGAACACTGGAAATGGTCCAGGCATTAAAGGATTTCAGATCGAGGGGTATCTCACTCGATTCAAAATCGTCGATATAAGAATTACCTGCACTTGATATCGCCCGTGAATGGCCGGGAACAAGCTGGGCAAATTCACCAAAAAAGGAAAGTGATGAGGGTGTCTTTGTTTCAAGCAGCGGTATCTTATCAATTATGTTCGTCAGAAACTGTGACTGTGTTTTATAAGAAGTGTTCAGACCCCAGATTGTGTTTGAAATGGGTTCCTCTCCAAAATTGACTTTCTGTGTATATGGCCTTTCAGTGAGATGAAGGATTGTCCCTCCTATATTGAAATTATCAGAAATCCTGTAATCCAGATGTGTCCCCACCAGGGTCTTTGTCTGGAAGCCGAAAAACTGGTTGCTTTCAAGGGATACCTGTATTGGGGTTTGGGATTCAATCAATGCCTGGTTAATTATTCTTACGGTACCCATATTATAATCGACAGTATAGTCGGTATTTTCAGTAAGTGTCACCCCTCCTGCCGTCACTTTAACAGAGCCCTGGGGAATATTTGATGCATTTAACCTTATTTCAGATCCCGATTCCGATCTGTACTGCCCGGAAAGAATGAATTTGTTCTTTTCGGCCATCTGGCGGGCTACAGTCTGTGTAGAATCATATAATTCCTGAAATATATATTTTTCTGCAAGGCTGTTATCATTTATCTTCCGTTTCAGGTGGCTTCCGAAGGGTTCAAGTACCGGAAAGATTATCTTTCCTCTTTCTGTCATCACAGTAACCCCTTCAATAAAATCAAAATATCCGTCTGCTTCCCTGTCACGCTGGGAATTCAGGTTATCGAGGCCCATTACCTGGAGAAGGATCATATCCTGAAGCTTACCGTCGGGAAGATAATTTATTGAATTTCCGGTATTATCATCCTGGTAAAGAATATTGAGTTCGAAATCATTTGTTTCAAGTCTTCCCGATCCCAGGGAATAAACGTTTTTCATCATGAGGTCCCAGGTAGGGAGCTTCGGGCTCAGGGTTGTCCCTTTTATGAGTTTCAGAACAAGAGTTTGCGGAGCAACAATACCGTCGGTTGAAAATTCACCAACCTTATAAACCTTCCCGTTAAGTGTATATTCATAAGCCACTGCCAGTACCTCATCGGTGTTGAGTGCTGAGTTCAGAGATATATAGCCCAGCTGGGTATTTATCGTGTATTCCCTTTCATTCAGCTTACGGGCATTTTCAATCTTCTCATAATCCCGTCCGATCTGGAAAGCCGGGTAAAGCGGATCAAAAACATTTGTTACCTGATCAACATCCCTTACTCCGGTATATGCGGTATTCAGCTGGTCATATAATTTGTTGGCAGTATTATCCGGGAACATGAGGGCTCCGGGAGTTTCCTGAAATCCGGGAATATTATTGAAAATATGATTTCCGTTCTCTGCCAGGTCCATGAAAGCAACTATATTCCTGTTGCTTCCTTCTTCAAAGCGGCTTGTTTTGTTTGTGATCCATACCTCAATCCTTTCAATGTTCACTCCGGAGCTTACCACCGGGAGGTTCTTAAGAGCATCATCGTAGATATCCCGGAAAAACTGTGAGAGGAAGAAATGACGGTTTGCTTCGTAATCGTCGACGAAAATATCAAATTCGGTCTGCTGGGCTCCACCCTCCACCTGTATTACGGATGATTCTCCCTTTTGCTGGGAAAGTACTGTTGTCACCGTAAGCTTTCCGAACTGCATTTCAGTCTTCAGGCCGAAAAGGCTGTAACTTCCTGTTATCAGTGTACCTGTTAGAGGAAGAGTAACATCACCGGCTTCAATCTTCTTGATTATCTCATCTTCCTTTCCTGAATACTGAAGCTTGGTCCTGTTCTCAAACTCAAACATAGCATCAGTATTGTAGTTAACCCCCAGTTCCATTTTGTCGCCGATGGTACCGGTGACATTCATCTGGATCTTTTCCTTGAAGTCGAATGTAGGAATGGTCCGCAGTTTTTCCGAAAGAGTCGGATTTTCCGTTCTGGAAATGTTGATCCCGAAAATGAGTTCAGCTGATCCCTGGGGAATTATGTTAATAACATTGCTCCCGAATATTTTGTCAAATGTTTCACCCCCTACCTGTATTTGCGGGATAAGGTTGGATCTGAATCCTGCCACATCACCTGAAATTCTTGATTGCCAGTAATCGCGCATTGCCCTTCCGAATTCATATTTCCTGAATTCCTCGGGGCTCATATGGACCGGAGTACGGTAATCAAACGATCCTACTTTCTGGTAAATTATATACTCGTTCTTTTCAGGATCATATATCACGTTTGATGTGATATTTGACGGATTATTAAGGTAAAGGGGATTTTTATTCCTTACTTCCCAGGGTATCCCTGAAACATCCTGAAGCTTCAGTACCGGCCGGGGGGTCGTATCCTGGGCATTGGAAGATCTGGAAGGTGTCTGTCCGTCTGCTTCCCTGAGATTAATGATAAAGGAAACTAACAGTACAAGACAAAAACATACAAGGATATTTTTATATACTTTCCCTGATCCCAATCCGGATTATATTCTGTTTTACAAGTTCTTCAGCGCTCTCTTTATCATGTCCTCAACAGTCAGGGTCCTGTCTTCCCTTACTATTTTGTCAAGGGCTTTTATGACAGCGCCTCTGGCAAACCCAAGCATCACTAAAGCAGATAACGCCTCCTCTTTCTTTGTATTGTCTGCCGGTGCAAATATTTCACCTGTTCCTGCCTGTTTACCAATTTTATCCCTGAGGTCGACTATAATTCTCTCGGCTGTTTTCAATCCGATGCCTTTCACACCTTTAAGTGTATTTACATCTGATCCTATTACAGCTTTCTCAATCTCAGGAGGCGAGAGGGACGAAAGCATCATCCTTGCTGTTGAAGCTCCTACACCGGTTACTGAGATCAGCAGGCGGAAAATATCTCTTTCCTCTTTATCGGCAAATCCGAAAAGCTGGTGAGCATCCTCCCGTATCACTTCGTGTACAAGTATTCTGCCTTCGGTCTTACCCTCAAGCCTTGTAAATGTATTCAGGGAGATGTTCAGAAAATAACCTACACCACAGGTCTCAATTGTCAGAAACGTTGGTGTGAGCTGGGAAATTGTCCCTCTTATATAGTCGATCATAATGGCTGTTCAGAATTAAAAATGTCAGGCGGAAGTTCATCGACCTTGTCGGAACGAAGGTCAATTTCCTGATGTTTAAGCTGGTTTTTTGATATCTCATGATAGAACTGCCTGTTCCTGAAGATGCTGCAGGCCAAATATATTGCCTGGCGGAATGAATTCTCAGAAGCTTCTCCCCTTCCCGCTATTGAGAAAGCTGTCCCGTGAACCGGAGATGTTCTTATAAAAGATAGTCCGGCAGTATAGTTAACACCCGAATCAAATGATAATGCCTTGAAAGGGGAAAGGCCCTGGTCGTGATACATTGACAATATCCCGTCAAATTTCGTAAATGATCCCGCTCCGAAAAATCCGTCTGCCGGAAACGGACCAAATGCAAAAATACCTTCCTTCTCGACCTGCGTTATGGCCGGAATTATCACTTCTGCTTCTTCCGATCCCAGAAGTGAATTATCTCCTGCATGAGGATTAAGGCCCAGAACAGCAATCTGGGGTTTACGTATCCCGAAATCCATCAGCAGGGATTGGTTCATAAGTCTTAATTTACGAGCTATAAGATCTGTTGTCAGAACTTCCGGAACTTTTCTCAGGGGGAGATGACCGGTGGCAAACCCTATTCTCATATTTTCACTTATCATGAACATCAGAACATCATCCGCTCCGGCTCTGGATCTAAGGTATTCGGTATGCCCTCTGAAATTGAATTTATCCGACTGAATGTTTTTCTTGTCAATCGGTGCAGTAACAAGCACATCGATTTTACCGTTTTTGAGATCCTCAACAGCTTTTTCAAGTGAAGCAAGGGCGGCTTCACCTCCCTGTGGTGTTGATTTGCCAAGCTCGACCCGCACATTATCGTCAAGACAGTTTATCATATTTGCCTTTCTGGGGTTAGCATCATCGGCAGATCTTATGTTGTTAAAGCTGAAATTATTGATGTTCAATGCCTTACGATGATAGGCGGCTACTTTTGGCGAACCGTATACGATAGGCACGCAGAAATCATTTATGAGGTTGTTCATCAGGGTTTTGATTATAACCTCATAACCAACGCCATTTATATCACCTTGTGAGATCCCTGCAAGTATAGGTTTAGTTTCCATGTATTATTTCAGTTTTTTATATTCTTCCGCTGTTTTTTTCAGGAATAACGAAAGGAGCCTCACTCCGGATCCCGGTCCTTCCTTAAGCCTGTAATGATCATCCTTCCTGAGGATTCCTGTTCCTGCAATATCCAGGTGAATGATAGGATATTCTGCAAAATGTTCGAGAAATTTTCCTGCAGTGATTGCTCCCGCTTCCCTTCCCCCGATATTCCTTATATCCGCAACCGACGATTTGATTGCTTCATTATACTCATCATAAAATGGGAGTTCGGCTACTCTCTCATGAACCTGATTTCCGCATTCGATAAGAAGGTCTATGTACTTGCGGCCGGCATTTGTCATCATTGCCATTGCCTGGTTCCCGAATGTTGAGGCTGCAGAGCCGGTCAGAGTGGCAACATCAATTATAAGCTCAGGTTTGAATTTTGATGCATAGCTGATCGCATCCGCGAGTATCAGTCTCCCTTCTGCATCTGTGTTACCTACTTCAACAGTCATCTTGTTGAACATGGTTATAATATCTCCCTGGGTATATGCATTTCCTCCCGGACGGTTATCGGTGATGGGGATAAGACCTATAATATGAAGGGGTATTTTATTCTTTGCCAGTGTATGAAATACTCCTGTAACAGCCGCTGCACCTGCCATATCTCCCTTCATAAGAAGCATATAATCGCCTGTCTTGATATTCAGACCGCCGGTATCATATACTATCCCTTTTCCAACAAGGACAAATGGTTTACTGTTCACCGGGTTTTGGGGATGCCATTCAAGGATACAGAATACAGGAGGATCAACACTACCTTTGTTCACAGACAAAAGACCACCCATTTTCAGCGCTTCTATCTTTCCTTTGTTAAGTACCTCAACCCTGAATCCTGCATCTTTTCCAATTTTTTCTATTTCCGAGGCAAGAGCAAGAGAATTCAAATGGTTGACAGGCTCATTTATCAGATCGCGGGTAAAATAAACAGCATCGGTCAGATCGTCAAGCCATTTCAGTTCAGCTTTATCTATTGTGCCATGCAGAAGCAGCACCGACGGGTACTTCTTCGGGATATCATCATCCTCTCTGGTTTTATATTTATTGAATTTATATAAGCCCAGGATCAGCCCTTCCGCAAAATCTGCAACAGCTTCCCTGTATGCGTTCAGCGAAGTAATGACAAGCTCATTATGATCGTTCGATTTGATCAGTTTTTTCATATCGGAAGCAGCCTTACGGACCTCTTCTCTGGCTTTATATCTGCTTAAACCATCCTTTATTCTGACAAAGTAAGTGCACTTGAAATATGAATTTATAAATACACTTTCTTCACCTGCATGCAGCTGTTTTACGGCATACTCTTTTTCTTCTTTGCTCAGAACAATTGTGTCGGGGATCTCATCCTTCCCGATGATGCAAACAACAGATTGATCGGGAGTTATCCTGTTTATTTTTCTTAATTCCGGCTTCATGTATGGATCAGACAATTTTTAAGTCGTAAAGTTAATTAAATAATTGATTCTTTCGGATTCAAAGCGCTACCTTTACCGGATGATGACGGATCATTTGTACGACAAAGCGCTGAAGCTTTTACCCCTTGATACAAAAGAAGGTATCTCACTTTACATGAATGCCCCGTTTGATGAACTTATGTTCGTCGCCGACAAGATCAGGGAGATCCATAATCCCGGCAGGAAGGCAGGCTGGATGATCGACCGGAACGTCAATATTACAAATATCTGTTTTTCACAATGCACTTTCTGCAATTTCTGCAGGACTAAAAACTCCCCTGATGCATATATAACTACATTAGAACAATATAAAAGCAAGATTGATGAACTCTTCAGTCTGGGGGGTGATCAGCTCTTGTTACAGGGTGGCATGAATCCTGATCTCGGACTCGAATTTTACTGTATGCTTTTCAGGAATCTCAAGGAAATGTATCCTGCGCTTAAGCTTCATGCCCTGGGACCTCCGGAGATAACTTTTCTTGCAAAAAAAGAGAACCTGACAATTTCTGATATACTGATGAGGCTGATGGATGCAGGGCTGGATTCCTTGCCTGGTGCAGGAGCCGAGATATTGTCAGACAGGGTCAGGAAAATTGTTTCACCGGCAAAATCATCGTCCCGTGAATGGCTCGAAGTGATGAGAGTTGCACACAAACTAAATCTGCCAACATCGGCGACAATGATGTATGGCCATATTGAAACTGTCGGTGAAAGGATCGAACATCTTGTCAAACTCAGGGAACTTCAGCAGGAAAAACCTGCGGGCAGTTACGGTTTCATAACTTTCATCCCCTGGCCGTACCAGGATGAAGGTACAAAGCTCAGGGAGAAAATGGGAATAAAAAGCTCTTACAATCCTCCTGATTATTTAAGGCTGATAGCAATAAGCAGGATAATGCTGACAAACATAAAGAATATTCAGGCATCGGTACTAACTGTGGGAAAGGATGTGGGAATGTTATCTCTCCATGCGGGTGCGAATGATGTGGGATCAATAATGATTGAAGAGAATGTTGTAAGTGCTGCGGGTTCAGACAACCATTTCAGCGCTGATGATCTCAGGGGAATTATTAAAGAAGCAGGTTTCGTGCCACGGAGGAGGGATCAGAAATATGAGGATGTTGACCCCCCCAACCCCCCAGAAGGGGGTTTAAAATCGAATATCTGAGAGGATTTCATAACTACAGGGCAATAAAAAAAGGGCTTCCCCAGCCCTTATGATATCTGAAATAAAATAATCCTTATCGTTCTGAACCCTTTATTCTTCTTTAGGGTCAAATTTTGAAGCCTTCTTGAATTCCTTCATCCCCTGTCCGATACCTTTCATAAGTTCAGGGATCTTACGTCCGCCGAAAAGCAGTACAACAACAAGCAGAATAAGAATTATCTCCGTTACACCTATCTTTCCCATCTCATTAAGTTTTAAAATTTGTACAAAGTTATAAATTCTTTATTCATTAACAAGTCCGGCAAAATTAAAAGAATTTTCTAAGCAATTTAACAATATCGTTACCATTTGCATAGATAAGCAGTGAAAACAGTATTACCATCCCGACGATCTGGGCATATTCCAGGAATTTATCACTTGGTTTCCGTCCGGTGACAACCTCATAAAGCAGGAACATCACATGGCCGCCGTCCAGAGCGGGAATAGGCAATATGTTCATAACTGCCAGAATTATCGAGAGGAAGGCGGTAAGTGTCCAGAAGGACTGCCAGTCCCATATACCCGGGAAAATACTGCCGATAGTAATAAAACCTCCGAGTGATTCATATGCTTTTGTCTCTTTCGAGAAAATGAGCTTGAATTGTTTGAGGTAATCACCAATAGTATTAAATCCTTTTCTTATCCCTGCCGGTATGGACCCTAGCAGACCATACTTAATAGTCTTGAGCTCAAACACCTTATCAACCGACCAGTTCCGCACAATACCAAGAAATCCGTCAGTCGTCGGGGTAACTGATATATCAACGGGCTGTCCGTTGCGAATGACGTTCATAATAACCGGTTTGTTCTTATGGGCAGCGAGGTAACCCTGAAATTCATCATACCATATGAATTTATTGCTGTCGAGCCCGATAAGTTCGTCATTTACCTGAATACCTGCAATACTGGCCGGAGATTCTTTTGCAAATGATGAAATAACGAAAGGCCCAAAAGGAGTTCTGGGTTCAATCATCCCATCTCCCTTAAGGACTTTCTTAATATATTCCATCGTCACATCTATGTTTACAATCTGACCATCCCGTTCTACCTGAATTGTTTTCCGGTCATTAAGTAATATATCTGTAATAATCTGAGAAAAATTTTCAATATACTGGTTATCAACCGAGATTATCTTATCTCCGTTTCTAAGACCAAGTTTATAGCCTGTTGAATCTGTGACAATCCCATATTTTACGTTCCTTGTAGGCAGATACGTTTCACCCCATGTAAAAAGAACCCCTACATAAATCAGGAGGGCGAGAAGGAAATTGAAAAGGACACCGCCAGTCATTATCAGCAGGCGCTGCCAGCTTTTTTTTGACCTGAATTCCCATGGCTGGGGAGGCTGCTTCATCTGTTCAGTATCCATCGATTCATCAATCATTCCGGAGATCTTTACATACCCCCCGAGAGGCAACCATCCTACCCCGTATTCTGTTTCTCCTCTCCGGAATTTGAACAGAGAGAACCACGGATCAAAAAACAGATAGAACTTTTCGACTCTAGTTTTGAATATCTTGGCAAAAATAAAATGCCCCAGCTCATGTATTATTACAAGAATTGAAAGGCTTATAACGAATTGCAGTATTTTTATCAGAACTGTCATTTCTCTTTTACTTGTTTATTAATGTACTCTCCTGAAGTCACCCTTGCCTGCCTGTCTGAAAACTCAAGGTCTTCAAGTTCCGGGTCAGCTATAAAGTGATCTTTCTCCATTGTATACTCAACTACTTCTGGTATTTGCATGAATCCGATCTTTTCAGACAGAAATGCCGACACTGCCACCTCATTCGCGGCATTCAGAATACAGGGCAGGTTACCTCCCCTGTCCAAGGCCTTGTATGCAAGTGCAAGACTTCTGAATTTATCATTGTCCGGCTCATTAAAAGTGAAGGAAGGATATTTACTGAGCTCGAGCCGGGGCAGGTCGGACCGGAATCTTTCCGGATAACTCAAAGCATAAAGGATCGGTATCCTCATATCGGGAATACCCAGCTGGGCTTTAACTGATCCGTCAGTAAAATGAACGAATGAATGAATTATCGACTGCGGATGGATTATCACTTTTATCTGCTCCGGCTCAAGATTGAAGAGCCATCTGGCTTCGATCACTTCCAGCCCTTTATTCATCATTGTAGCAGAATCAATTGTGATCTTATCACCCATACTCCAGTTGGGATGTCTTAAAGCGTCTTTCGGAGTCGCTTCCCTTAACCTTTCAACCGGGATATTTAAAAAGGGACCACCTGAAGCTGTAAGTGTAATCTTTTCTACAGACAGGCTTTTCTCACCGGCAAGACACTGAAATATTGCTGAATGTTCCGAATCGACAGGGATCAGGCGGTTTTCCGATCCTTTCAGAATGTTCCGGATCAGCGCACCTCCCACAACGAGAGTCTCTTTATTTGCCAGAGCGATCTTTTTTCCTGATCTTATTGCCGCGATTGTCGGTCTGAGTCCCGAATAACCAACGATTGCCGTTAAGACCATTTCAGCCTGGGATTCTGCGGCAACCTGTTCTATTGCATCTTCTCCCGAACTTACTTTAATTCCCGTCCCCTTCAGTTTTTTTTTCAGGTCCTGATAATGTTTTTTATTGCCGATCACAACCGAATCGGGATTGAATCTTAATGCCTGTTCAGCGAGCAGATCAACATTATCCCCCGCAGTAAGAACAGAAATCCTGAATCGGTCAGGATATCTTGAGATGACATCAAGCGACTGGGTCCCGATTGATCCGGTTGATCCTAAAATGGCTAGATTGACAGGCATGTTCAGACAGGTATATTTCAGAAAAGGATATGTTTCTCAGGATCGAGGGGGCTGCCCTTATACCATATTTCGAAATGAAGGTGGGGACCGGATGTATAAAGTTCTCCCGAACCACCAACAACCGATATAGGTTCTCCTGCCCTTACTAAATCACCGGTTTCCTTAAGCAGGTTAGCATTATGCTTATATACAGAAACAATGTTGTTAGGGTGCTGGATCTGAATTACGAATCCTGTTTCCATTGTCCAGCCTGTAAAGATAACAGTGCCATCAAGGGCTGCTGATACCGGCGATTTTGGTTTAGTTACTATATCCGTTCCGAAATGTCGTGTACGCGGATCATATTTACCTGAGATTATCCCTTTCACGGGCGGGAAAAAGTGAAGGCTGGCAAGATTAGTCTGGTTTTCAGAAGAGACAGACCCGACAGTGAGACTGTATTTCTCTTCATTCTCCACCCGGGCTCTCAGAGCGGAGTCTTCGGGAGTTTTCCTGAAAGTGACCTCACCACGATAACCTGTAGTGTCACCCGCAGAATATGATCCTGTTGGTTCTTTTCCCGAGATTATCGCATTCAGGTTTGCAAAATATTTATCCCTGCGTTCCAGTTCCTTTTCGAGTGAATCGAGCCTGATTGCACTCATGAGAATATTCCTTCTCATTGTTATGTCGGGGTATCCGGGAATTATTTCCCTCAGGTTTGTAAAAGCCAGCAGGGAAGCGGTTGCTCCGATTATAAACAGTACAATTGCAGTTATAAGAAGAAAGGCATTATATTGAGTCAGCTTGATTCTCCAGATCTCCTGAAAAGTTGTATCGTTGATTACAGAAAACCTGTACTTATCGCGCCAGTTGCGTTTTTTCCTGGAATCATTTTTAGCCATCGGACAGTATATATTTGGCACGCAAAGATAATAAAGATGATCTTTATTATCAGCATGGAAGTGAATAAAAAGCGGCTTCCGGCATCCGGCGACCGGTTAGCGGCTAGTAGCGTCCGGCTTCCGGCATCCGGCGCCCGGCTACCGGCTCCAGGTCATCGTATAACGCATGCCGCACACCGCACGCCGCATGCCGCAAGCCGGTAACCTAAACTACCTTTACTGCCTTGTCTTCGCTCTGCCACAGGCCGTGTTTGGTACAAACTGCCATAGCCGAAAGGTTCATGGAAACGTCGGGGGCCACGATATAGAAATCGACCTCAACCTGTGATGGAAGGTTCCCGTATACACCTGCTGTATATCTTGTTTCTGCCAGCAGAGTTTCGCGGTTCCAGAGCTGGATTACAGAAATATAATGATCATATTCATCGGGGTGAGGATATTCTTCGCCCATTTTAACCTTAACCACGAATTTCTCACCTCTTTTCACCAGGTCGGGGCAGAATACATGAGGCATATGTCTGTCGAGATAATCACGTTTTATCTCTTTTTCTTCTTTTTCTATTTCGGTTGCTTTAAAGACCCGGGGCATAGTTTTCTTTTTAATATTGTTAAATTAAGTTGGCAGTTAGCAGTAGGCAATTGGCAGTCAGTCATTGCCAACTGCCTACTGCCAACTCATCATCTGTTACAAACATACTAATTAAATCGAAAAAAAAGAGCAATTCCTTTGGTTATTGTATAACTAGTTTTAACTTTGCACCCACAATAAAACTGCGGGGTGGAGCAGTGGTAGCTCGTTGGGCTCATAACCCAAAGGTCGGAGGTTC
>CAYPHL010000034.1:0-22606 GCA_964410385.1 uncultured Rikenellaceae bacterium
TTATCATTTCGGCTTTCGGATTCTTTGCCGGATCGAAATTATTCTCAAAGCTATGTACCTCCCTGATAACTCTTCCCTTTTTATCATAGGCAATAATTGAGCCCGGACTGGAGATACTGCTCCATGTATCAATATAATAGCTGCCTTTGGGTGAGATGTCAATTCTGTGTGTTCCTTCACTTTTTGTAAGCTGTAACAGATTCCGGCCATCAAGGCTGACCCTGAAGGCATGTTCATCTGTTGATTCATTCCCGGTGGCTGTGAACCATACCAGCCCGGCTTCCTCATCAACCCTGGTAACCGAGTTTACCCTGAAATCAAAATCAGTCAGCCTTGCTTTCAGACTTCCGTCCCAGCCATAATAATACAGGTTCTCCCAGTCATCCCTGTAACTTCTTATTATGAAGCCGGATCCATTTTTCATTATATAAATATCTTCCCTGAATTCAACCCAGGTCCTTCTTGATTCATTATAGATCTGCTGATATTCACCGGTAGACGGGTCGGCAAGGATTATCTTAAGATCGTTCTGATCGCGATTGACAATCTGAATAGCAAGCTTTTTACTGTCAGGGGTCCAGAAGGGCCATGCAATATACTGATCAACAGAATAATCTGTATTAACCCATACTGTCTTTGCAGTTGCGATTTCCGCGATACCCATTTTAACTTTGGGATTCGGATCTCCGGCTTTCGGATAGGGCACCTGTTCAAGCTTTCCATGTATACCATCCTCCTCATCAAGCCTGTTTAGAGTGAACAGGGGAACGTCGCTTTCGTCAGTCCTCAGATAGGCTATCTTTGATCCGTCAGGCGACCACCAGAATGCTGCATAACGGCTTGCCCTGCCAAGGATCTCTTCCATATATACCCATGATGCATATCCGTTGTAAACCCTGTCTGAAGCATCATATGTCAGACGTGTTTCTTTGAAATTCTTAAGATCATAACAATACAGATCCTTGTTCCGGGTATAAGCGATCATGCTCCCGTCATTGCTGTACCTGACATTAACTTCAGGATCATTACCCGATGTCAGCCTGCGAAGCTCCCTGCTGCCTGAAGTGAAGAAATACAGATCATTGTCCTTAATAAATATTATTGATTTATTGTCAGGGCTGATTACAGATTCGGTACCGGCTTCAATACCTGAGGGCAGGGATTTGACAAGGCGTTCACGGGCTGTTTCCGGTATTGCTGAAACAGTCTCTTTTCCGGTCTTTACATCAACACTTTGAATTACAGATTTCCCGGTTGCATCCGGTATCCTTAAAAGGTAGTGAGTATCATCCGCCCATCCGACAACAGCAACCTGATTCTGATTTCTGAAGGGCATCTGCCCGAATGACTGTTTAATATTTATAATACATAAAAGCAGCAGTATAACTGAGAGATTTAATATTGGTTTTCTTTTCATTTTTAATGTTTTTTGTTTGTTGACCGGGTGAAATCTTCCTTCCCATTATTTGTATGAACGGTAAAAATAGAAATTATGAACAGGTCTTAAGTATGTTCGTACTGTTTTTTAAACATAATATTTTGCACTAAATTCGACGCCATTCTAAAACCTGATAACAATGACCAGATTATATCTCGTAATAGCTGTACTTTTTATCTGTAATTCCTGCACCACCCGAAAAAATGATTATAAGCAGGCGCTGAGTAACATAACAACCAGAGATATTGACAGATATGTCGCTGATCTTGGGAGCGACAGGTTTATGGGCAGGAAACCTTTTACAGAAGGGGAAAGGATTACTGTCAATTACCTTGCAGAGCAGTTAAAGAATATCGGTTTTGAACCGGCCTTCGTCGGAAGCTATTTTCAGAAAGTTCCGATGGTAGAAGTAAGCAGCTCTGTGGAAGAACTGACATTGAGCAGATCTTCAAAAATCCTGTTCAGATTTCATACACCTGATGAAGTAGCTATTGTAAGCCCTGTCGAAACTGGCAGAGTGACTGTTTCAGATCTGCCTGTAATTTTTGCCGGATTTGGTATTGTTGCTCCGGAATACGGTTGGAATGATTACGCCGGACTTGATGTAAAAGGGAAAATTGTGGTCGTACTGATCAATGATCCTGGTTTGTATACTGGTGACAGTACTCTTTTCAGAGGAAGGGAAATGACCTATTACGGGAGATGGACCTATAAATATGAAGAAGCTGCGCGGCAGGGAGCTGCGGGTGTATTGATAATTCATGAAACTGAAGGAGCCGGATATGAATATAATATACCCAGGAAGAGTTCACTGTCTTCCAGACTGTATATAAAAGACCACAGTAAAACCAATCCGGTCTGTTCGTTTACAGGCTGGTTCTCATCTGAAGCAGCCGACAGGATGCTGCAAAGTTGCGGGATCAGGACCGACAGCCTGAGGATGGCTGCCTGTAAAAAAGGCTTCAGGGGGTTTCCTCTGGATCTTAATGGCTCGCTGAGCTGTGAAAACAGGATACAGTACAATGAATCGGCAAATGTGGGAGGTATCCTTAAAGGTTCCGAAAAATCTGATGAATGTATAATTTATACTGCCCACTGGGATCATTTCGGGATTGGGGAAAAGGAAAACGGGGATTCAATCTATAACGGGGCTATTGACAACGGGACATCAATGGCATGGGAGCTGGCAATAGGTAAAGCTTTTTCATCGCTTAAGAACAGACCCCGCAGGAGTGTAATGCTTCTGTTCCCTACTGCTGAAGAGCAGGGACTCGTTGGTTCAATATACTATACAGATAACCCTGTTATTCCGATGGACAAGACTGTAGCCTGCCTTAACAATGATCTGATGCTCCCGATCGGAAAAATGAGAGATGTAATGATTACCGGATACGGGCAGTCAGAGCTGGATGAATATGCTGCAGAAGCAGCTGCGGCACAGGACAGGTACATTACCGGAGATCCGAATCCGCATACGGGTATGTACTTCAGATCTGATCATTTTGCATTTGCTGCAAAAGGAGTTCCATCCCTATTTGCCAGAGGGAGTATTGAAAGCCGTCAATTCGGGAAAGAATGGGCTGCCGAAAAAGAACAGGAGTTTATAAAGAACATATATCACAGACCGGCGGATAATTATGAACCAGATAAATGGGATCTTGAAGGGATTGCAGAAGATGCAGCTTTTGCATTCACTGTTGGTTATGAACTTGCCATATCAGAACATTTTCCGGAATGGAAATCCGGATCGGAATTTAAACATATAAGAAACAATTAATTACAATATCCCTTTCCTATCTGTTCATAGAATAACACATAATAAAAAACAACCCTCCCCTGATTTCGAGAAACTCTTTTAATTTTTTTATTGTTATTTTTTTCACATTGTTATTTTATTCACACTAAATAATTATCTTTGCATTGTCATTCTAATAAGAAATTCACTATTCTAAACATTAACCGATGACTATCAGTGAAATAGCTCAGAAGATCGATGGGAAGGTTGTTTGCTGCGAGGAGAAAGTAACAAATGAAGTTGAATTTGCATTTTCTTCTGATCTTATGAGTGATGTACTAAAAGTTGACAAGGAGAACATCCTTTTAATAACCGGACTGGCCAACCTGCAGACTATAAGAACTTCAGAAATGTCAGAAATTAACTGTATCGTATTTGGACGGAATAAGAAGATCAGCAGTGAGATTATTTCGCTTGCAAAGGAGAACAATATGGTTCTTATAGAAAGTCCTTATTCGGTATTCAGGATCTCCGGTGAATTATATAATGCGGGTATAAAGCCGCTTTATTAGTAATGCAGTATAAGTATAAAATAGCCGGTGGCGATTTCTCGAATGCAGGAACTGTTGCAAGTTCTGTCAAAAAGGTCCTGCGCCAGCTTAATATTGACCATTCAGTTTCAAAACGGATAGTGATAGCCCTTTATGAGGCAGAAGTCAATGTTGTTGCTCATGCACACTCGGGGATCATTGAGGTTGAGATAGATAATGAGAAAGTAAGGATCGTAATTACTGACCATGGACCTGGCATTCCCGATATTGAAAAAGCTATGGAGGAGGGTTACTCGACAGCATCACCACAGGTCAGGGAAATGGGATTTGGAGCAGGAATGGGCCTTTCGAACATGAAAAAGAACAGCGACATATTGAAAATATCCAGTGAACCTGGCAAGGGTACCACAGTGGAATTGATAAACTATGTAAAACCGGATGCCTGATAATAAAAAACATACGGAGTTCCATCATGCGTTGAGGGTCGATGATGATCTGTGCACAGGGTGCACTCACTGTATGACTGTGTGTCCTACCAGGGCCATACGTATCAGGAGCGGTAAAGCCAGGATAATTCATAATAAATGTGTCGACTGCGGAGAATGTTACAAAGCCTGTCCGGTATCTGCAATAATGGTCGAACAGGACGATCTGGAGCTTATACTCAAATATCCTGTGAGAGTAATTCTCATACCCTCAGTACTTATCGGCCAGTTTTCTCATAAGATCAAGGCAGCCTCTATCTATGCAGCCCTGAAAGAGATCGGCTTCACACATGTCTACCAGGTTGAGAATACAGTCGATATGGTACTGGATGCTTATAATGAATACAAGCTAAGGAACAATAATCGTCCGCTTATTTCATCTTTCTGCCCCGCCATTGTTCGCCTGATCCAGGTCAGATTCCCTTCTCTTGCTGAGAATATAATAAAAGTCAATCCGCCCATCGATATGTCGGCCCTTTACTATTTCGAAAAACTTAAATCGGCTGGCATAAATGAAGAGGACATCGGGTTGTTCTATGCAACTCCCTGTGCAGCCAAAATAGCAGCAATAAAAAGTCCGGTAGGCGGTATCGAATCTGTTGTCACCGGGGTTATCAACATGAACTTCCTGTATAACAAGATACACAAATACCTCCAGAAAACTGCAGAGACCTCAGAATTGCCGGTCACTGACGATCTTCTGAATTCAAGAGGTATCCTATGGAGCCTTACACATGGAGAAGCGGTTCATTCAGTAAAAAGAGCCCTTGCAGTCGACGGTATAAAAAACGTAACTGAAATTCTCGAAAATGTGGAAAATGACAAACTTGGCAGTGTTGATTTTCTCGAGCTCAGGGCCTGTGATGAGAGCTGTGCAGGTGGGATTCTTATGACAGGAAACAGGTTTCTGACCGTGGAAAGACTAAGGAAACTTGCAAGGGATCATGCCGCATTTGAACTGGAAAACGACAGGAAACAGCTGGACGGATTTATAAACCTAAAGGAACACAGCTATCTCGGCAATATTGAGCCAAGAAATATTGATAAGCTTGATGAGAACATGTCTCTGGCAATGAAAAAAATGGAAAGGAAACGGAGGATGATGTGCTTCCTCCCCGGCTTTGATTGCGGCGGATGCGGAGCTCCCGACTGCCAGACGCTGGCTGAAGATATTGTTCAGGGCAGGGCTCAGATCTCTCATTGTATATTTATTCAGCAGCAAATGATTAATCAGAAGCTGCTGAGCAATGAAAAAGCATACAGGATTACCGAAAATATATGGGGTTCTGAAAGACTTGAAAAAAACTGTAATAAAACAGGAGCAGAAGATGAAAATAACTGATATTGTTGAAGCCCTTGATCTGAAAGTTATCTCCGGGCATGGAGCTTTGATTAAAGATGTTACCGGAGGATATGTTTCTGACCTTCTCAGTGATGTTATCGGGAATGCCGGGGAAGGCTCTGTATGGATTACACTGCAGACACACCTTAATATAATTGCTGTCGCTTCCCTTAAAGATATTCCGGCCATAATTATAGTGAAGGGTGCAGTGCCCGAGGAAAATACAATAAAAAAAAGTAATGAGGAGAATATTGCTTTGCTCTCCACAGAGAAAGATACTTTCACAGTAACAGGACAGTTATACGATCTTATAAAGAAAGAATGAAGAGCTACCGGGCTGATCTGCACATACATACATTACTCTCTCCCTGTGGAGATCTGAGTATGAGCCCGGCGAATATTGTTGCCGAAGCTGCCAGGAAACAACTTGATATAATCGGGATCACAGACCACAACAGTACAAGGCACTGTTCCCTGGTCGGAAAACTGGCAGGGAATATGGGAATTTTCGTAATGCAGGGAGCAGAAGTTACAACGAGGGAGGAGGTTCACTGCCTTGTGTTCTTTGAAACCAATGATGCACTGAAACACTTTCAGGAATTCCTTGACTTAAATATACCGGATGTTCAAAACGATCCGCTTATATTTGGCGATCAGGTTGTTGTTGATGAGAATGAAAAAATAATCTATACAGAAGACCGGCTTCTTTCAAATGCCACTATGATCCCGCTGGAAAAGCTTCAGTTATTTGTTCACGAAAATAATGGTATACTGATCCCGGCGCATATAGACCGGATGAAAAACAGCCTTTACAGCCAGCTGGGCTTTTTACCCGAAGATCTGAAAGCTGATGCACTCGAAGTATCCAGGAGAAGCAGCCCGGTAAAGTTTGCGATGATCCATCCGGAAATAAGTTTATTCCCCCTCGTCACAAACTCCGATTCGCATTTTCCTGACCAAATAGGTTCTGTGTTCAACACACTCAGGTTAGCGGAAGCCACTTTCAAAGAAATAAAAATGGCTCTTGAAGGAAAGGACGGAAGAAGAATAATATCACCATGCTGACTATTGCACTGAACATACTCGATATCGCCCAGAACTCGATAAGGGCAAAAGCTACTGAGATCTCGGTAGGAATAACCGAGTCAAAGCTGCAGGATCTCTTTGAGGTAATCATCAGGGATAACGGAGAAGGCATACCGTCTGAAATAAGGGACAGGGTAACCGATCCCTTTGTAACAACCCGCACGACAAGAAAAACAGGAATGGGCTTGCCATTGCTGAAGTTCCAGTCGGGTCTCGCCGGGGGTGATCTGATAGTTGATTCCTGTGAAGGTAAAGGCACGAGAGTAAGAGCCACATTTGCCCTCTCCCATATCGACAGACAACCACTCGGGGATATTGCCGGAGTAATGACAATTCTCATGACTGCCAATCCCGGAATTGATTTTCTTTACGGCCACAAAACTGATACCGGTGAATACAACTTCTCGTCGAAAGAAATCAGGGATTACCTTGGTATAAATGATTTCAATGACAGCAGGTTGCTTGCGGATATAAGGGAAATGATCAATCAGAATCTGAATGATATAGATGCATCATACGTTAAACAAAATATTAATCTGACTTAACATAAAGGACAATATATTTTGAATACTTTTAAGCAGAATATCTGTCCTGAATTAATTAACTGAAATAAACTAAATAATAAAAAGCATGTCACAAATCAAGTCCCTTGCGGATCTGAAAAAGAAGCGCGAGGAAATCAAGGCAGGTCTGGACGTCAGGATAAAGGCGATTGATTCCGAGAATCACGTTCAGATCAAGGTAGCTATGGCTACATGCGGGATTGCTGCAGGAGCGAAATCCATCATGGAGTTCTTTGTGGAACAGCTTGACAGAAGGAACATACCCGGTATTGTTACCCAGACCGGATGTATGGGATACTGTTATGCCGAACCCACAGTTGAAGTTAAACTCCCGGGCAGCGATCCGGTAGTTTTCGGGTACGTGGATCTGAAAAGAGCCGATCAGATCATTGAGAAATATATTAAGGAGGGTGAACTAATCGACGGCATAATCCCTGTTAATTATGATACAATAGATTCAAAAGAATAGGAGGACCGGAAATGTCAAAATACAACATGCATATTCTCGTTTGCGGAGGTACCGGATGCCATTCCTCCGAAAGCGATGCAATAGTCTGCAATTTAAGAGATGAGCTGGAGGCAAAGGGACTTACTGACAAGGTACAGGTCATTCTTACAGGGTGTTTCGGTTTCTGCGAAAAGGGCCCTATTGTCAAGATCATGCCTGATAATACTTTCTATGTACAGGTTAAACCCGAGGATGCCCAGACTATTGTTGATGAACATATTATTAAAGGTCGTAAGGTCACAAGACTGTTATTCAAAGATCCTGACACAAAAGAACCCATCGGAGACTCAAAGCATATGGGATTTTTCAAGAAGCAGCTCAGGATCGTTCTCAGAAACTGCGGATTCATTAATCCGGAAAATATTGATGAATATATAGCCAGGGATGGATATATGGCCCTGGGGAAAGCTCTTTCGGAGATGACACCTCAGGATGTTATTAAAGTAATAAAAGATTCCGGGCAGAGAGGTCGTGGCGGTGCAGGTTTTCCCACCGGCCTGAAATGGGAAATAGCTTCAAAGAACCAGTCTGATGAGAAATATGTTGTCTGCAATGCCGATGAAGGTGACCCCGGAGCATTCATGGACCGTTCGGTTCTCGAAGGAGATCCGCATTCTGTTCTTGAGGCAATGGCAATATGCGGCTACAGCATCGGGGCTTCAAAGGGACTTATTTATATAAGAGCTGAATATCCCCTTGCTATTCAAAGACTTAAGGTTGCCCTTCAGCAGGCTAGGGAATACGGACTGCTGGGCAAGAACATACTTGGTAGCCCTTTCAGTTTTGACATTTCCCTCCGCTATGGTGCCGGAGCATTTGTTTGCGGGGAAGAAACAGCTCTAATCCATTCGATGGAAGGACTGCGTGGTGAACCTACGATCAAGCCTCCCTTCCCTGCTGAAGCAGGTTTCCGCGGGAAACCGACAAATGTAAATAATGTTGAAACTTTCGCGGCCATCCCGGTAATAATCCTTAAAGGTGCTGAATGGTACAGCAGCATAGGTACAGCGAAATCGAAAGGAACAAAAGTGTTCGCCCTTGCAGGAAAAATAAATAATGTGGGACTCATTGAAGTACCCATGGGAACCACCCTTCGTGAAGTGATCTTTGAGATCGGCGGAGGTATAAGAAAAGGTAAGAAATTCAAGGCTGTCCAGACCGGAGGTCCCTCAGGCGGATGCCTTACTGAAAAACATCTCGATCTTCCGATAGATTTTGATAACCTTGTTTCTGCAGGATCGATGATGGGATCCGGCGGAATGATAGTTATGGATGAAGATGACTGCATGGTATCAGTAGCAAAGTTCTACCTTGAGTTTACGGTTGAAGAATCATGCGGAAAATGTGCGCCCTGCCGCATCGGCAATAAACGTCTGCACGAATTGCTGAACCATATAACTGACGGTAAAGGTACAATTGAAGACCTTGACAGGCTCAGGAATATGAGCAACGTAATAAAGGATACGGCTCTCTGCGGACTTGGTCAGACTTCTCCCAATCCGGTGTTGTCGACAATCGATAACTTCATGGATGAATATGTGGCACATGTGAGAGATAAAAAATGTCCGGCAGGAAAATGTAAGAACCTGATGGAGTACTTTATAATTGCCGAGAATTGCGTGGGATGTACTGCATGTGCCCGTGTATGCCCGGTCAATGCAATAAGTGGTCAGCGCAAGGAGGTCCATCAGATCAATCCTGAGGTTTGTATTAAATGCGGAGCCTGCATGGAGAAATGTAAATTCGATGCAATAATTATCAGATAAAGATATATTAATGGAAACAATAAAACTTACAATAGATAATAAAGAGGTTGAGGTTGAAAAAGGTACGACGATCTTAAAAGCCTCCAGGCAGATTGGGATCGAAATCCCGACGTTATGCTATCTCCACCTTGAGGATCTCAATATTGAAAATAAACCCGGTGGCTGCCGTATCTGTGTTGTTGAGGTCCAGGGGAGAAGAAATCTCGCACCCGCCTGCTCCACAAAATGTGATCAGGGAATGGTGGTCAGAACACATACAACAAGAGTTCTCAATGCACGCCGGACGGTGATGGAATTTATTTTATCAGATCACCCGAAAGACTGCCTTGTATGTTCAAAATCGGGTAACTGTGAATTGCAGGATATGGCTCACAGGCTGGGAATACGCGAAATTCCCGGTTCAGAGTATGCTGCAGTTTCGACTTATAAGCCCGATACATCCCCGTCAATAAAGCGAAATCTCGATAAATGCATAATGTGCAGGAGATGTGAGATGATGTGCAATGAAGTACAGACTGTCGGGGCTCTTTCAGCTGTCAACAGAGGATTCATGGCTGCTGTTGCACCGGCATTTGAACAAAACCTTGAACATTCAACATGTACTTACTGCGGCCAATGTGTTGCAGTCTGCCCGACAGGAGCACTCACCGAGGTTGACAACACACCCGAAGTCCTCAGGGCTCTGGCAGATCCTGCAAAGACCGTGGTTGTCCAGACTGCCCCTGCTGTAAGGGCTGCTCTTGGCGAACTTTTCGGAATGGAACCCGGAACACTTGTTACAGGGAAAATGGTCACTGCATTAAGAGCTCTCGGATTCGACTATATTTTTGATACCGATTTCGCAGCCGACCTTACAATAATGGAAGAAGGAACAGAACTGCTCGGCAGGCTCACAAGACATCTTAACGGCGACAAGACTGCCAGGCTTCCTATTCTTACATCATGCTGCCCCGGATGGGTTAACTTCTTCGAGGAATATTTCCCCGATCTGAAAGACGTCCCGTCAACTTCAAAATCACCACAGCAGATGTTCGGAGCAATTGCAAAGACATATTTTGCCGATAAAATAAAGGTTGACAGGAAAGATCTTGTTGTGGTTTCAATAATGCCTTGTCTTGCAAAGAAATACGAATGCCAGAGAGATGAATTTTCCACAGATGGTAACAGGGATGTCGATTTTTCGCTTTCAACCAGAGAGCTTGCGGCATTCATTAAACAGGCAAATATTGATCTGAACAATCTTGATGAGGGCGAATTCGATGCTCCTCTTGGCGAATCGACCGGAGCAGGTGTTATCTTCGGTGCAACCGGAGGTGTTATTGAAGCTGCATGCCGTACGGCATATGAGATTTATACCGGTAAGAAACTCGATCGCCTCGATTTTACTGAACTCAGAGGTCTGGAAGGAGTACGTGCTGCCACAATAGATTTCAACGGACTAAAGCTCAATATAGGTATAGCACACGGACTGGGAAATGCCAGAAAACTGCTTGATGATGTCAGATCAGGCAAATCACAATTCCATGCAATTGAAGTTATGGCCTGCCCGGGCGGATGTATAGGAGGCGGCGGACAACCTCTCCATCATGGAAATTCAGATATAATAAAAGCAAGAGCAGCTGCTATTTACAGCGAAGACAGAAAGAAACCTCTCAGAAAATCCCATGAGAATCCTTTCATTATCAAGTTGTATGAAGAATTCCTCGGGAAGCCCAACAGTGAAAAGGCACACCATCTTCTCCATACAAGATATTTTGACAAAAAGAAGAAAATTATAGTTAAACAAAATTGATGTTTTTATAAGACAGATAATTAAATTCAATGCTATGTCGAGTATAAAAATAGAATTGAGACAGGAAGATGTTACAAAAATAAAAGAGATTTGTAACTCATTCAATAAAGATCCTCAGGAACTTATAAATATACTGCACAGTACACAGGAACATTTTGGCTACCTTCCTGCTGAAGTTCAGGAAGTAATTTCCGCAGAAACAGGCATACCGGTAGCCAAGATCTATGGAGTCGTTACCTTCTATTCATTTTTCACAATGACGCCAAAGGGAAAACATCCGATCAGCATATGCATGGGAACTGCCTGCTATGTGCGTGGAGCTGAAAAGGTGCTGGAAGAGTTCAAAAAAGAGCTCGGCCTTCAGGTAGGTCAGACCTCAAAAGACGGAAAATTCTCATTATCCAGCCTGAGATGCGTAGGTGCATGCGGGCTTGCTCCTGTTGTTCTTATTGGTGATAAAACCTATGGAAGAGTTGCTCCTGATGATGTAAGGAATATCCTGAAAGAATACGAGTAAAGCCGCGCAATATTTGCGGCCTGATTGTTGCACATGTAAATCATGACAATATCGCGATGATATTTTGTCATGATTTACTTTTTTAAGGTATCTTATGGATATTAAGAAAACCATACTGCAACATAGAAAGGTCTGTTCACTCGTATCCGAAAAAAGGATCAAGCAAAGCCTTGATATACTTGCCGATATGCTGACAGGAGTATCCTCAGGCTATCTGCGCGATGAGTATGAAAATGTTGTCATGACCTACAGGAACATGCTCTCTTATACAATTGAAGGAATAAATGACCCTGAAAGGAACAAAGTATATCTTAAACTCATTCAGTCAATACTTGAACTGGCCGACAAGGTCAGACAGGACATATTGTCACATAATTCCGGTTGGAACACATACTGGATAAAACAGCAGAATGAAAAAGAGCAGAAGCTGTCAGGGAAGACTATCGTTGAAACTGTTGATGACCTTATGTTCAAATCAGAGCTGGACGAATGGCTAAGGCTGAGCAATGAAATAAATCCCGACCCGGAATCGGAATTATACGTAAAGCACAGGCAGCTGATAAGGAACATATTTAACCATTTGTGGCTTACTGACTATTATGGGGAAGCTGAGGAGAGCCTTATCGATATAATACTTACTTCAGGTAAATTCAGGTGGTATGAATCGAGCATTTTCACTACCGCTGTAACACTGAGTTCGTTCAGATCATGGCAGACTGCGAAGCTTTTCATGCTTATGAAAATCTATAAATCGGGCCAGGAACAGGTAATGCAAAGAGCTCTGTCAGGGCTTATCCTCAACCTGCATTATTACAATAACCGTGTGATGCTCTATCCCGAGATAACTGATGCTCTGGAAGAATTAACCTTTCTTCCCCGTTTCAGTGAACATTGTAAAATCATTGTATTACAGACTATCCGGTCGAGGGAGACAGAGAAGCTCAGCCGCAAGCTTCACGATGAGATCTTGCCTAAGGTTGCCAGGCTCAAACCCATGATCGAAGAGAAGCTTGATCTGGACAATATACTTCCGAATGACAAGAATGAAGGGAAAAACCCCGACTGGTCGACGATGTTCAGTGGTTCAGAGGAGATCTTCAAAACGATGGAAGAGCTCACCAACCTCCAGATGGAAGGTGCAGATGTTTATATGTCAGCTTTTGCAAACCTTAAGAATTTTGATTTCTTCAGGGATATACAAAACTGGTTCATGCCTTTCCACCCCGACCATGAGGTTATAAATGAAATCTTCAGGGATGATATTCTGGGGCCTGGCACAAATGACCTTGCAGAAGCAATGTATAAGACACCTTTCATTTGTAATTCAGACAAATATTCACTTATACTGAATCTCAAATTCCTGCCGGCAAGCCAGAAAACCATGATGCTCAGGGTATTTCGCATGGAACTCGAAGGATTGCAGCAACTAAATGAAGATGACAGCCTTACTGATCCCGATAAAAGCTTCAGGACCATCACAACTCAATACCTTCAGGATATTTACAGATTCTTCAAGCTATCGCCCTACAAAAAAGAATTCGAGGATATTTTCACGGGAAGGCTTGATATCTATAATTCATTTTTCTTCAGCATTGCCTGTGATACTAAAGAAGCGGAAGCCGGACTGGCTGATTATTTCTTCAGCAAGGATTTTTACGACGATGCACTTGCCCTTTACATGAAGAGGCTTAAGGATAAGCGTGATGACGCCCAGCTTTATGAGAAGACTGGTTATTGCCATCAGGAGAATGGCAACTTCGAACAGGCCCTTAAGTATTATAAAATGGCTGAACTTATTGACAGGAAAGTCTGGACAATAAAGAAGATCGGATTTTGCCTGAGACGGTTAGGCCGGAATGAAGAAGCTCTTGAATATTATCTTCTTGCAGGTGACATGGAACCGGATAATATACATACTACCATACTTACCGGCCATTGCTATCTCGATCTGAGACTTTATGAGGAGGCTCTTAAGTATTATTTCAGGGTAGAATACAAAGATCCGGGTAATTTAAAGATACTGAGACCCATAGCATATTGTTATTTTGCCCTGGGGAGATTTGATGATTCTGAGAAATTCTATAATCGCCTGGCGGAAGGAAAGCTTATTGCCCACGATTATATAAATATGGGGCATGTATCCTTATGCAGGGGCAAAAAAAAAGAAGCTGTGGAGTTGTACAGGCGGAGTATTGTAACAGGTGAAATAACGAGGGAAAAGTTCATGACGATTTTTTCAGAGGACAGTGAACAGCTTATCTCCCTGGGTGTAAGCGCTGATGATCTTCCGATATTGCTTGATTACCTTTTATTTATAACCGGCTGACATTGTTGTGTCAGATTTCCCCGGTCGTTTATCCTTTTCATATGGTACTCCATGATCCGGCACATGTCCTTCCTCAGGAAATGGTCTGCCATAGCTGCCTCCGGGCCTCATACCAGGTCTGCCCGTGGAATCGTTCCTGTGTTTCCTTGCTTCCCTTATCATTTTCTCACGGCGCTCGTCCATCTCTTTCAGCCGGGCCAGTTGCTCCTTTGTCAGCTTTGCATCCAGCTCTTTCCTGAGAGCCTTTATGTTTGAATCTGCCTGTTTCCTGAAACTGTCCTGCATCTCACTGTTAATTCTGGCATGTTTTTCCAGTATCTTGTCTATCTCGGCTTTCTGTTTTTCATCAGGCTGGATTATACGGTAAAATCCTTCCCTGAATCTTTCCTCAGAGAAATAAAATCTTACCGGTTTCAGCTTATTAAACCTTAACTGGGCCGAGGTAAGCATCCCCAGTACAAATCCTATCAGAAGTGTAAGTATTAAAAGAATTATTGGTTTGGCTTTCATACAAAAAGTTATTAATTACCGGTAAGCAGGCATACAATACTTTCATCAATTGTATCTCCAATTCCAAGGAGTGAATTTATTGAAAATGAACCTTCCATGATAAAAATGGAGATCATAAGCAAAACAATTGCAGCTACTCCCGTAAGTGCTACGCGATAAAAGACCGAGCTCAGCTTTGTTATAAATTCCTGTTCACGATTTATTGTCAGACCCGCTTCAAAGATCTTATCCAATACTTTAGCAGTGAATTTATTGCTGAAATCATATGAGACTCCTTCACCTTCCAGTTGCCTGGCGATGGATTCTGTATCAGTTCCGGGGTTGAGTGAACTGATGATCAGATTTTTAATTTCCGGACGTTTCATAGCTTTTAGAGATTTTGCAATATATCTTTTAACTGTTCCTGAGCTCTTGACAGCCTTGACAGGACTGTACCAAGAGGCAGCTCAAGAATTTCCGCCGTTTCTTTGGTTGAATATCCCTGCAGCATTCTCATTGTCACAATGATCCTGAATTTCGGATCGAGGGCCATAAGAGCTTTGCCGACAATTTCTTTTGCCTCCTGTTTTTCCTCTTTGTTTTCATCTGCCACTTCCATCTCATACATCTCATCGCTTCCCTTCTGGGAGAACAGGGATAAGAATCTTTTACGCCGTTTTATTTCATTCAGGGTCAGATTAACCGCAATTTTCTGAATATAAGTTGCCAGTTTTGAATCTCCCCTGAACTCAGGCAGGGAGTGATAAAGTTTAACAAACACTTCCTGTCCCAGGTCTTCAGAAAAAACCGTATCTCCAAGCATCCCTCTGATTGTCCGGGCAACCATTTTCCGGTACCTGTTCACAATCTCTCCAAATGCCATTCTGTCGCCATCCAGAGATGCCCTGATAAGTTCAGTCTCGTCAGCCCTGCTGTACGATTCTTTCATCCTAGTCCTTCTTATAGACAATATTACAGGAAATATTATTCCCGATTGTTAATTTTTATTAACATTATAGTCTTCCGGGAACCTTAATTTTAAACAGGTCATCTATTGGTGGCCTGATCATCAACTGATTCCAAGATCACCTCATAATCTTTTGTATACCTTACGCGGTACAGTTTCCGGTTTTCGAATCCGTCATCATTACTGCCCCTCCTGAAATCGAATTCAGTCTGAAGAAGATCAGGATTATGTATTTCCGGGTGTTCCAGAAAATCATTCCCGAAAATTGCCAGTCCGCTCAGGAAATAATATGTGATATCATAACCGAGCCAGGCATAGCTCATTTCTGAAGGTTCGGTCTGGAATTTATTCCGGAAATCTGCATTGAACTGCTTCACGTCATTCGCTGAATAATCAATCCAGTAAGGTGAGAACACCAGCAGATCGAGCTCGAAAATAAATTTTGGCTCGAGATTTTCAAGTCCGCGCAAAGACGGGTATCCGAAAACCCTCACCGGGAACTTTTTTGACAGAGAGTGAATTTCCTGGAGTGTTTCACTTATTACAGGATCCTCCTCTGATGCAATAATAATGAGGTTTTCGCTTTTTGCCGAAAGGGAATGTCCAAGCCTGTTAATAGAATCATTGTCGAATGCCGACCTGCTGTAGAACATCAACTCCTTGAATTTTATCTCCTGGAACGGTATCCTGCTGTTAAGTTCAGAAATGATCCTGTTCCTGAACCGTTTGACTTCAGGATCCACACCGGCCGTATCAGCATGAATGAACACGAAGTTATCAAGGTAATAGTCACTTATTTCATCAGCAATTGCATCCTGTGCGACATCAAGGGATGAATTTGCAAGGAACAGCAGGGGATTATTCTGAAGGGCAGAATTATTCATAAGCCTGACCGGAGATACCACCGGTATATTCATTTTTCTGCCATATTCGGCAACAATTGCCAGATTACGCGAATAGACCGGACCGATAATAAGATCCATTCCGGCCAGCTGTCCGCGGTCTATCAATCTTGTCAGAGCTAATGTATCACTCTTGATATCATATGTATACAGATTCACTCCCATTCCCAGAGCACGTAATGTGTCCACTGCCAGAAGAATACCCTGGTACATCTCTATGAAAGGGGTACTCCTGTAATAGATCCAGTCATCCTGGCGTCTGACAGGCTTGTAAACTCTCTGACCTCTTACCCATTTTGATGAATCGATATCTGATCTTATAGCATTTTCTGAAAGATAAAATGGCAGCAGAACAGCTATATTTAATTTTCCTTTAAGGTTACTTACGCTTGTGTAGCCCGCCGGCCGGGGCATAACAATCACAGTATCCCTCACAGGCACAATGGCAGTATCAGCCGGCGGCTGTTCCGCCTGCTCCACTGCAGCTGTTTTAGCAGTAGCTGGTATTCTCAGGTAATCTCCTACCTGGGGGAACCTTATATCTCTGTTTTCGCGCCTGAGTTCCCTGATTGTAATCCCGTAATGATCGGCTATAGATGCAAGCGATTCTCCGCTTTCAACCCTGTGGAAAATATACTTTGAATCCTGAACCGCAAATTCCTGCTTTTCCGTCATAAGTTCCCTGCGGGGAATTGCTATCTCCGCATTGACAGGTAGTCTCGATATTTCAATTCCGGGATTAGCGGCAATTATCTCATCTTCAGAAACACCGTAAAGCTTTGAAAGTGAATAGACAGTCTGGCCGGGCTGGAGATGATGATACTGATATCTCGATTCGTCTCTTGGCTGCTGAACGGGCTTTGGCTGGGGTGTTTGTGCAGCGGGAGCCTCCCTAACCGGTAACCGCAGGGCCTGCCCTTCCTTAAGTCCGTAAACAGCAGGAGGATTCTCCCTGTTCAGCTCCTCAACAGTTATATTGTAGGCTTTTGATATCGAATATGCTGTTTCTCCTTTCTTTACCAGGTGTATATAGTAAGGTACACCCGAAATAATGACTTTATCCTTCGATTTCTCAACCACAACCTGTGCTCCGGCATTTACAGTGAATGCGGCAACAATGATGATTGACGCCAGAAAATTCCTGAAACCGGTTAAAAGATTTATCATAATTAAAATTATAATGTTGCCAGATACCTCCTGCAGTTTGCTTCTATTCTTCCTGCAATATCCGAGATATCTGTTTTTACAAACTTATCACCCGTAATATTTTCATACAGTTCAATATATCTTTCTGATATTTCGTTAACAAGCTGATCCGTCATTTCCGGTACCTTTTGTCCTTTCTGTCCCTGGAAGCCGTTAGCCATAAGCCATTCCCTGACAAACTCTTTCGAGAGCTGTTTCTGCGGAAGACCCTTTTCGAACCGTTCCTGGTATCCGTCAGCATAAAAATATCTTGAGGAATCAGGAGTAGTGATTTCATCAATAAGATAGATATCGCCATCCTTCTTCCCGAATTCATATTTTGAATCAACAAGAATCAGGCCACGTTCACGGGCAATTTCTGCGCCTTTGAGGAATACTTCCATTGCGTACTTTTCGATGAGATTATATTCTTCTTCAGGTATAAGGCCTCTGCCTATAATCTCATCCCTTGTAATATCTTCATCATGATGGCCGTGTTCCGCTTTTGTTGTCGGAGTAATGATTGGTTCGGGCAAACGCTGATGCTCTTTCATACCGTCAGGAATCGGTATCCCGCAGATCTTTCTTGCCCCGGCTTTGTATGTACGCCAAGAACTTCCCGTAAGATAAGCTCTTACAATCATTTCAACTGGGTATGGCTTGCAGATATACCCGATAGTAACTGAAGGATCCGGGGTGGCAATTTTCCAGTTTGGCACAATATCCTTTGTCGCATCAAGGAATTTTGCCGCTATCTGATTAAGAACCTGCCCTTTAAAGGGTATCCCCCTGGGAAGTACCACATCAAAGGCCGAGATCCTGTCTGTTACGACCATCAGCAGATACTTGTCTTCAATATTGTATACATCCCTTACCTTACCGTGGTAAACACTTTTCTGGCCCGGGAAATTAAAATCCGATCTTAAGATTGTATGTTGCATTTTACTATAATGTTATTGTCTGTGTAACTCAGTGTCTCCTCTGCGTAACTCTGTGTAAGTTCTTCAAATCTTTTTATTACACAGAGGTCCACAGAGGAGACACAGAGAGACACAGAGTTAGTGTTCGTTTACTGAGTTACCGTTTTCATCTTTCTCATATGCTTTAACTATCATCCTCACCAGTTTATGACGCACAATATCGCGTTCATCGAACTTTATTACAGAGACGCCCTCAATTCCTCCCAGGATGCGGATCACCTGATTCAGTCCTGATTCTGATTTCTTCGGAAGGTCTATCTGGGTTGAATCGCCTGTAATAATAAATTTTGAGTTGACGCCCATCCTTGTGAGGAACATCTTGAGCTGACTTATTGTTGCATTCTGTGCTTCATCAAGGATCACAAAGGCGCTTTCAAGAGTTCTTCCCCGCATGTAGGCAAGAGGCGCTATCTGGATCGTTCCATCCTCGAGCCATGTCTCCAGCTTTTTGTAGGGAAGCATATCATGAAGGGCATCATACAGCGGCTGAAGGTAAGGATCGAGCTTCTCCTTCATATCCCCGGGAAGAAATCCCAGTCTTTCTCCTGCCTCAACGGCAGGCCGTGTAAGTATGATCTTCTTCACCTCCCTTTCCTTCAGGGCACGTACAGCAAGGGCTATTGATGTATATGTCTTGCCTGTCCCGGCAGGACCTTCTGCAATTATCAGGTCGTTGTTCCTGAAATCATTTACAAGCAATAACTGGTTGACTGTCCGGGCTCTTACCGGTTTCCCGCTGGTGCCGAATAAAAGTACCTGTTCAAAATCACCGCTCGAGGCAGTCCTCATATGATCCGGGTCAGTCAGATATTTCTCAATATCCTGCTCTTCAATCCGGTTATACTTACGGTAATAATCAATCAGCTCGTTGAATTTCTCTGCAAACAGGGTTATCTCCGATTCCTCTCCAAGGCATTTAATTTCATTTCCCCTCGACAGGATCTTTATTTTAGGGAAAAAAGTCCGGATTTTATCAAGTAATGAATTATTGGTGCCGAAGAAAACGACAGGGTCTATATCTTCAAGAAAAATAACAATCTCTGTCATTAAATTTCAATCTTTCTGGTCAGAAAGGTAATCAACAATTATCAACCTCATTACCTGTCCATAGTTCATAAAAAATGATAGCTGTACCGGTACAAAGTAAGTTTATTTTTCCATAGAAGATTATCTTTGTTTTAAGTTTTTTAGACATGTCGCCTGTAACACTGACAACTGAATGGAAGCCTGATGATATATATCACGGGATAATAAAGGGCAAGTTGTGCAGCTTATGCCCCGGTGTTACAATTATAGACAATGCCTGTAATATCCCGCCCTTCGATATACTGCATGCATCCTTTGTTGTGAGGAATACTTTTATGAATTATCCTAAAGGTTCAATTCATATTATATGTGTACATTCAGAAGCGGTTAAAGAGCAGAATTATCTGATTGTCAGGGCCAGGGAGCATCTGTTCATCGGGACTGACAACGGGATATTCAGTCTCATACTCAATGGAGAACCGGATGAGGCCGTAAGGATTGACAATAAGGACAGTTCGGATGAGCTTGATATTTTTGCAAAGGCGGCTGCAGATCTCCTGTCGGGAAAGAAGCTGAAGGATATAGGTAAGCCTGTCAGGGAAGTTCATGAACGGGTACCCCTGAGGGCAACTATTGAGAAGGAAACTATTACCGGCAGTATTATCTTTATAGACTCATACGGAAATGCAATTTCAAATATAACGAGGGAAGTGTTCATGAGGGTTTTTGAGGGGAAAGAATACAATATCCTGGTCCAGAGCAACCGAAATCATACCGATCAGATAGTAAATAAATACAGCGATGTTCCCGTGGGAGAATTACTTACACGGTTCAATTCACTCGATCTCCTTGAGGTCGCAATAAACGGTGAAAATATTTCTCAGCTGTATGGCCTGGAGATCGGGACTGTTGTGCGGATTGATCATCCGCGGAAAAGTGATTCTCCCGGCCGTCTCTTTTAATATCCGTGAAGAATGAATGACAAGAAAAGAAGCGCAGAAGAGTTCGACAGACTCCTTAATATAATTGACAGGCTCCGTACCTCGTGTCCGTGGGATATGAAGCAGACAAATGAAAGTCTCAGGAAGCTGACTATAGAGGAAACTTATGAGCTTGCAGATGCAATTTTCTCGGGGAATGACGATGGTATAAGGAACGAACTGGGCGACCTTATGCTGCATATAGTATTCTATGCAAAAATAGGATCGGAAAAGGGCCTCTTTACAATGTCCGATGTGCTGAAGGGCATTAATGATAAACTGATTTACAGGCATCCGCATGTTTTTGGTGATATAAAGGTTTCGGGACCTTCGGAAGTCGAAAAGAACTGGGAACACCTTAAGATAAAGGAAAACAACGGCTACAAACCTGTGCTGTCGGGAGTACCTTCTTCAATGCCGTCGATCGTAAAGGCCAACAGGATACAGGAAAAGGTCAGGGGTGTGGGTTTCGACTGGGAAAAACCTGAGCAGATATGGGATAAGGTACTGGAGGAGATAACAGAGCTTAAAAGGGAGGTAGATAACTTAAATATTGAAAGAATAGAATCGGAACTCGGCGATGTCCTTTTTTCTGTTATCAATGCATCGCGTCTGTATGGAATCGATCCTGAAGCAGCTCTTGAAAAAACGAACAGGAAATTCATTAAACGCTTCAATTATCTCGAAAAAGAGACAATGGCAAAAGGCCGTTCGCTTCACGACATGAGCCTCGATGAAATGAATGAGATCTGGGAAAAAGCGAAGGAAGAAGAGTGACATGAACTCACCCCCCTTCCCCCCTCTCTGCTCCGCAAAGAGGGGGGCTTGTACACATTCTGCTGCGTTGCATAAGCAAGAAAGGTTACGAGAACACCTTCCCCCCTCTTTGCGGAGCAGAGAGGGGGAAAACCCGAACAGAGTGAGGGAAGGGGGTGAGTTTGTGTGATCAGACAAAAATGTAGCTCAGCAGCTGGTAAATGATCTTTGCGGCAACAAAATCGGGGGCTTTGTTGGAGGGTGAGGGACAAAGTTCGACCACATCGAAACCGACAACATTTCTTTTCCGGGCAACCTGATGAAGAAAGTGCATCAATTCATAATATTCCGGTCCGCCGGGCTCGGGAGTCCCTGTTGATGGCATCAGTGAAGGATCCAGAACATCAAGATCGATGGTTATATAAACATCCCGTGTAAGCTTTCCGAGAGCAGTTTCGTAAAGAGTTTTATAATGATAAAGGTCGTGGGAGGTAAATATTCTTTCCATGTCAGCAAAAGGCACTTCTTCGGCCGACATGCTCCGGATACCCGCCTGTACAACCGGTGCCAACTCCCTTATTCTTGCCATGACGCAGGCATGATTGTATGGTGATCCTTCATATTCCTGTCTGAGGTCGGTGTGGGCGTCAAGCTGAAGTACAGAAAGTTCAGGATAAAATTCCCGGAATGCCATGGCGGAACCGATACTTACAGTATGATTACCCCCGATAATTACAGGAAATTTCTTTTCTTTAAGAAGATTTAATGTGGCAAAGCGGACAGCTTCAACGAGCTTCTCCGGTGAACTCTTTTCTGTAATCGGGGGGAGTGTATATATCCCTTTTTTATGAACTTCCGTTCCGGTTTCTATATCATAAAACTCAAGGTTCGGGGAAGCATCAAGAATGGCTTCAGGGCCCTTATCGGCGCCTTTCATCCATGTACTTGTTTCATCATAGGGTACAGGAACGATAACTATACCTGATGATCTGTAATCAGAAATTATCTCCGTACCACCGAAATTCATAAATATGTTGCTGTATTATTCAGTCTCCTTCTCCGGTTTCTTTTTCCCGGATGCAGATTTTCCTGAGATCTTTGGTTCCTTGCCGGCTTTCGCAGTATTTTCCTTTCCGGGAGCAGATTTTTGTTTCACCTTCTTTTCCCCGGTTGTAGTTTCCGATTTCTCATCCTTAACCTCAGCCTCAGCCT
>CAYPHL010000034.1:22706-27633 GCA_964410385.1 uncultured Rikenellaceae bacterium
CCTCAGCCTCAGCCTTAACCTCATCCTTAACCTCAGCCTCCTCCTTAACAAGCAGGTTCAGCTTAAGGAGCAGGTTATACCATTGTGCGATTTTCTTTATATCGCTTACATAAACTTTGTCTTTGTTATATTCTGGTAAGACCTCCTCAAACCACGATTTAAGCTTTTCCGGGTCAGATTTGTAATCAATGGCCGGTCCGCCGTTTTCCTTCTCAAAGATCTTATCAAGTACTTTTCCGAGAGGCATATCTTCCTCCGTGGTGAATACCGATATCTCTTCCAGCGAACTCACTCTGGCAGAACTGAATGCACTGCTTCTGACCTTTGTTTCAAGATGTTCAACAATAATTGCATTCTTACCCTGGGCAATGAACCTGTACAAGCCCGGCTGGCCGGAAATAGCCATAATATCTTTTAATACCATACTTTATCTTTTATTTGCAAATTTAGCTTTTGTCGCTGAATGTATATTTAAGGCCTCAGTTTTTTCTTTAGTCTCAGGTCATATTTCTCTCTTTTCTGATCTTTTCATAAGCTTCATTCACTTTTTTAAACTTCTCATCAGCCGTTTTCCTGAAGTCTTCGCCCAGGTGACTTACCTTATCGGGGTGGTACTTCATTGCCATTTTCCTGTAAGCTTTCTTTACCTCTTCATTTGATGCCGAGGGGTCAATTTCAAGGATTTTGTATGCTGAATCGGTTTCAGGGATGAACATGTTCCTGATTGAAAGGAAATCGGCAGATGATATTCCCAGATATCCTGATATTCGTTCAATAATTGTTTGTTCAGACTGATTTACTGCGCCGTCGGCGAGGGATACATTAAAGAGGAGGTGCATAAGCTGGAGTCGCGATGAGTAGTCCATATTACCGGCAATCTGCCGGCAGACGTCCGCAAGAGGGATATCCTGTTTCAGCATATCTCTAAGCATCATAGTAGCCTCATGTGCTGTATCCTGTCCAAACTGCCGGGCGAAGAACTGTTTTACATAATCGAGCTCCGATTTGACAACCTTCCCGTCGGCCTTCATTACTGCAGCTATAAGAACAATCAGGGTTACTCCGAAACCTCCCGGGGTGGTCCTGCGATCCGATGCAGTATATTCAGGTATCCCGACTGCTGCAGCACCATCCATCATTGATCCCACGAAGAAACCAAGAAGTGCGCCTATTGGTCCTCCCATCACCCATCCCAGACCCCCTCCGATCCATTTGCCCAACCGTGCCATTTATTCTTTCACGAATTTAAATGAGTCATAATATCTTCATGAATACCGAGGATTACAGGTATGATCATCTCATTCTCGGAATTATTTATAACATAATCCGACAACCTTATCCTCTCTTCATCATCCATTTGATTTTTTATCCTGTCGGTCACCTGTTCCCTGGTCAGCTTGTTCCTTATTATCACCCTGTTTATCCGCTCTTCAACGGGTGCCACCACGGTAGCTACCCTGTCAACAAGTTTTGAAGCGCCGCTTTCAAAAAGTATCGCTGCTTCCATGATCACATAAGGTGTGGTTTGCATATCCGCCCATATCCTGAAGTGATCAAAAACAACGGGATGAACAAGAGAATTTACCTTTTTCAGAAGTTCAGAATCATGAAATATAAGAGAGGCCAGTTCCTCCTTGTTCAGTTTTCCGTCAGGATAAAGGTTTTTACCGGTGATATCGTTAATTCCGTTTATTACATCCGGGTCGGTATTCATTATTATGGCGGCTTCAGGATCTGCCGAGAATACAGGAATACCCAATACCCCGAAAACCCTGCAGACAGATGTTTTTCCGCTGCCTATGCCCCCGGTCACTCCGAGCTTCATTTTCTGCCTGCCACTATTTTCCATAATAAATGACTATAAATATCCTGCTAAAAGATCTTTCAGGAAGATTGAAGCAAAGATATTATTCGCCGGCCGTTTCCTTAAATGAGAAAAACAAAGTATCAGGTTTAACTGAAGTTATCCGGCATTCCGGCTTCAGCTGTACATTGAAATTCTGCACAAGTCCTGATGTAATCAGATAAAAATCGGTTGATTTATTATTTCTGACGCTTTTATAAGGCACTTTCGACAGATCGATAATTGCAGGATCACTGTTACCTGAGATCTTGAGCCTGAGCATCGAAAATCCCGTACCCTGGAGAAAAAGGTTCAGCCTGGCCGGTGCTTCCGCCAGTTCCCTGTCCTTCGGAACGTTTATGAATTTTACAGGGTATTTGATATCAGACTGGATGGCTTTTCCGAGGGAATTCAGATACCAGAAGATGAAAGATAAAAAAAGGAATACAGTAAAGATCAGGATATCTGATCTTAAAGTACCTGACATTTTTTTTATATGCTTTTCCGGTCTTAAACCATCAGTCTTCTCCACAATCGATTAAGATTTATTCGGAATTATTCATCAGCCGTCGGATCCTTTACAAGGGCGCTTTTGTCAACCTTGAGTTTTATATCGCCTCCGGCATCCATCATTATATAATTATCCTTCACTTCATGTACCCTTCCGTAAATACCACCTGTTGTAACGACTTTATCGCCTTTCTTCAGAGAATTCCTGTAATTAGTCATCTCTTTCTGCTTTTTCATCTGCGGCCGGATCATGAAGAAATAGAATACCACAAATACGAGTATCAGCGGAAGGAATGTAATTAATGCATTACCCTGCCCTCCGGTTGTGGTTCCGGCAGGCTGACTCATAAGATACACAAATGCTAAACTGGTCATCATTCGATTTATTAATTATTATTATTATTGTTATTTGTCTTTCCTTTTATAAAACTGTTTCTCCCACAAGGCCCCTTCCATATTTCCTGAAAAGCCCCTTTTCCCGTATCTCCTTAACAATGTTATCAAGGATCCCGTTCACAAATGTACTGCTTTTTGGTGTACAATAATACTTTGCAATTTCAATGTATTCATTCAGGGTAACCTTAACCGGTATTTCGGGAAATTCAATAACTTCGGTTATTGCAAGCTGCATAACCAGTATATCCATCAAAGCGATCCGCTCAACCTCCCAGTTTGTGGTGTTATTATCGATCAGTTCCGAACACTGCTTTGTATTAATTATGGCCTTCCGGAATAACAATTTCACAAAATCCTCATCTTCCTTATTCTTGAACAAAGGCATGAGCTGTATCTTATCACCCGACTCAGCCTTGAATTTCTTCAGTGTTTTTTCAACCATCACAATTACATAGTCAATATCGTCGTTCCAGTATATGCTTTGTTCCTCAAGACAATTCTCAAGATCTTCAGAATCGTAAAACAATTCAGTGATAAGCCTGATGATAAACTTCCTGTGCGACGTGTAACTATTGTCCTCAGATGCCATATATTCGGTATACACATCCCAGTTAAGCATTTTATTGTAAAGAGATCTGGGAATATGGGTAAAGTTAACCCATGATAGTTTAGATGATGAAAGATACTTGTTGAAGGACAGATTTCCTCTTATCTGTATGATAACCGGGTTATCGGCAAATTTCCTGTTTGGATTGAGATCCTCCGGAGTGGGTATTTTTTTCTGAAGCGCCTGTTCGATCTTTTCAGAAGCAATATCATTGATTTCGAGAACAAGGAGCAGGAGATAATGGTAAAGGTCATATGTCTTTGTTATGCTGAAGGTAAGTTCCGACTCAGCCCTTACAAGGTCACTATCATCCCTGCGGTTAAAAGCATAGAGAGCCATAAGAGCTTTTATCCGCAATAATCTTCTGCTTATCATCCGTAAAGAACCTCATGATTAACGGGTGCAAAAATACTCTTTTTCCGATACCCTCAAAACAACTTTACAAATTTTAAGGACAAACATTCCGGTCTGTTTTGAAATGCTAAAATAATTGTTACATTTGAGCATATTAATTCAAATCCCTTATATTAACTGACCTGGCAATGGAAGAAGAAAGCGGAATTAAAGAAGATTTGAACGGAAGTGAGGAAAAAAACCAGAAGGAGGAGATCTTCACAAAAGTTGTTCGTGCAGGGAAAAGAACCTATTTTTTTGATGTTAAAGCTACGAGGAAGGAGGACTATTACCTGACTATTACTGAAAGCAAAAAACGTCTGGGTAAGGAAGGCAAGATATTTTATGAGAAACATAAGATCTTTCTGTATAAGGAGGATTTTGAAAAATTTACAGATGGATTAAAGGAGGCAGTCTCATATATCGATAATGGAAGGAAATATGCCGCATCTCCCGGCGCCTCTTCTGATATAAAAGCGGAATCCGTCAGCAATGAATCGCTTACTGCTGAAGAATTCACCAATATTGATTTTGACGACCTGGGTAAAAAATAGCCGTGTCTGACCGGCATTTCCACAATACTCTCTCTGAATGTCTGACTACATCCTACTTTCACTGGCAGTTATTCTGATGTTGATAGGGATCATCGGATGTCTTGTTCCTGTTCTTCCCGGACCGCCATTAAGTTATCTGGGGCTTATTTTGCTTCATGTAAGCCGCTTTGCACAATTCTCAAAATCCATCCTTATAGCCCTTGCCATAGTAACAGTAGTTGTGACTATTGTTGATTATGTGGTACCTATCTGGGGTACAAAAAAATTCGGGGGCTCAAAATATGGCACACGGGGAGCGACTGTAGGACTTATAATAGGATTGTTCCTCGGGCCGGCCGGAATAATCATCGGTCCCTTCCTGGGAGCAATAGTCGGCGAACTTATTTTTAAGGACGACATGAAATATGCCATTAAAGCCGGCTTCGGAAGCCTCCTTGGATTTCTTACGGGAGTTGGACTTAAACTCGCTGCATCGCTTGTTATGACGTTCTATTTCGTAAAAGAGCTTATCAGGTAAGGGCACAGGGCACAGGGCTCAGGGCACAGGGCTCAGGGCGGCGAGCAATAATCATAGCTCTTAGCACCCTGCACCCCGCTCCCTGCTCTTCGCTCTGAGCTCTGAGC
>CAYPHL010000034.1:27733-35380 GCA_964410385.1 uncultured Rikenellaceae bacterium
GCTCTGAGCCATTAGTAACCCAGTGTAGCCACCATTACCGCTTTGATCGTATGCAGGCGGTTCTCAGCTTCATCAAATACAATTGAATGCTTTGACTCGAAAACTTCTTCAGTAACTTCCATTCCGTCGAGACCATATTTTACATATATCTCTTCACCTGTTTTTGTTTCCCGGTTATGGTAGGCTGGCAGACAATGAAGGAACTTTACTTCGGGATTCCCTGTTTTCTTAATAACCTGCATATTGACCTGGAATGGCTTGAGAAGCTTTATCCTTTCTTCCCATACCGACTCAGGTTCTCCCATTGATACCCAGACATCAGTATACAGAAAGTCGGCGCCATTTACAGCTTTATCCAGATCTTCGGTAATTGTTATCTTTCCTCCTGTAACGGCTGCGATTTTCCTGCACTTCTCAACGAGTTCAGCTCCCGGTTGGTAAGCTTCAGGCGCAGCTATCCTGAAATCTATTCCCATTTTGGCAGATCCCACCATCAGTGAATTGCCCATATTGAAGCGGGCATCGCCAAGATAGCACAATACCATTCTGTTAAGAGGCTTATCCGAATGTTCAATCATGGTCATAAAATCGGCCAGTATCTGGGTCGGATGGAATTCATTTGTCAGCCCGTTCCACACGGGAACACCGGCGTATTCAGCCAGCTCTTCAACAAGCTTCTGCCCGAATCCGCGGTATTCTATCCCGTCGTACATCCTTCCAAGAACCCTGGCAGTATCTTTCATCGATTCCTTGTAACCGATCTGTGAACCGCCCGGACCAAGATAGGTTATATTTGCCCCCTGATCAAACCCGGCAACTTCAAAAGCACATCTGGTACGGGTGGATGTTTTCTCAAATATCAACGCAATGTTTTTTCCTATCAGACGCCGGATCTCCTTCCCCGATTTCTTCTCTTTCTTAAGCTGAGAGGCCAGATCAAGAAGATACTGAATTTCTTCGGGAGTAAAATCAAGGAGCTTGAGAAAATGACGGTTTGTGAGGTTGGGTTTCATAAGAAGAAGTTTAGAGTTTAGAGTTTAGAGTACTTAGAGTTAATAGACAGGGTGCAAATATAGGAATTTAGTTAAAAATGTTTACAGAAATTTTACCTTCTGTCATCTTCATATTCCATTGTAATTTTTGATCCGTATGACATATCGGCCAGCTTAAAGGCCTCTGTAATGACGCTTAATTTACCACCATTCTTTACAAAATTCAGACAGGCGCGGATCTTTGGGGCCATGCTGCCTTTTGCGAACTGACCTTCGTTAAGGTACTTAAGGGCATCAGTATAATTCAGAAATTCAAGCTTTCTCTGATCAGGCTTTTTAAAATTATAATAAATAAATGGCACATCGGTGAGTATGTAGAATTCATCTGCACCGATGACAGTTGCAAGGAGCGATGAGGTGAGATCCTTATCAATTACTGCTTCTGCCGGCCTGACATCATTCTTTTCATCGATATAAACAGGGATGCCTCCTCCCCCGCCGGCAATAACGATATTTCCCCTTACCGCAAGTTCCCTGACAACAGATTTGTTCATTATGTCTTTCGGTACGGGAGACGGGACAACCCGTCTGTAACCACGGTTGCTTTTTACTTCTTCCCTGAAGATCCAGCCTTTCTTCTCTGCCAGACCGTCGGCCTCATCCTTTGTATAAATCTTTCCGATCCTCTTCTGGGGATCGCTGAATGATTGATCATTAATATCCACAAGGACTGAAGTTACAAGACAAATAACATTTCTTTCAATACCGTGTCTGTTAAGAACATTCCTGAACATCCTTTCTATCATGTATCCTATCCCACCCTGGGAATCCGCAACACAAATATCAACCGGCATCGGGGCAATGTTATAGATCTGTTCACCGGCATCATTTCTCATTAAAATATTCCCGATCTGGGGTCCGTTACCGTGAGTAATAACGAGATCATATCCTTCTTTCACCAGGAATACAAGGTTTTCCAGGGTGTCTGTTGTGTTTTGCTCCTGCTCATCAATTGTACCAATCTGATCGCCTCTGAGCAGAGCATTTCCACCAAGTGCAACTACAGCTAATTTATTTGACATAGGCATAGAACTGAACCATATAAAGATACTGCAAAAAAAAATATAGATTTTTTGTCACAACTACATGAATCGAGCGTATAATATCAGCATTAACAAATCCGAAAACTACCAAACAACTGGCAACAAGCAACATGCAACAAGCAACATATTCTATTAACTATTTGACCCATAGATGATTTGAAATTAAAAAAAAATATTACATTTACAGGATTCAAAAAAGCAGGATCAGTGAAAGTCAGCTCATCATTGTTAATTACCGCAATACTTGCCGTAACGGGATATTCCTGTAATCATAATACAGACAAAAACATTGATCAGGGCGAAATTCATTACACGATAAATTATTCAGGTAAGGTTGGCTTCATGCCCAAGGAGATCCTTCCGAAAAACATGATCGTTGCATTTAAAAACGACAAGATCCTCTTCAACATATCAGCGCCTTTCGGCAATTCAGGTATTCTGAACGTATCAAATCCCGAAACAGGTGCATTCAACACATACATCAATCTTCTTGGATTCAAATATTACTATACTGCCAGCCCCGGAGAGAATTATCCCGGATTTGATGCCATGGAAGGGATTGAGATCCGGAAAACACCGGGAATTTCGGTTATCTGCGGGTTTACATGCAAGTCGGCAGATATTACTTTTCCAAACGACCGGAATAAAGTCTACAAAGTCTGGTACACAGACGAAATTGATGTAAAAAATCCTAATGCTGCTACTCCTTTCAGCGAAATTCATGGCGTTCTCATGAAATTCTTTTTTGTGATGAACGAAGCTGAATTGCATTTCGAAGCTGAAACAGTCTATAAAAAAGAGATCCCTGACAAGATCTTCGAGCGTAAGGAGAAGTATCTCAAAATATCCAGGGCGGATATAGACGACATTATCAATAAGTTTGTAAGCATGTGAGCTGGCGCTGGGCGCTGGGCACAGAGCTCTGAGCAATCTCCGGTTTCCTGGTTTTGCCCTGAGCCCTGTGCCCTGCGCATTTTTATTTCCGGATTTGGAATAATTACTACCTTTGTGCTGCGTTTGTAATACACAATATGGACAAGGGTAAGGACGTGTCTAAGAAATCCGATAAGAGCTCAAAAAAGAACGGAAAGAGGAAACCATTCTTCACTGATGAAAGGATGAGATTTGTTACCGGTGTACTGATAACCGGTTTTGCAATCTATCTTTTACTGGCTTTCATTGCCTACCTTATCTGGTGGAAAACCGATCAGAGTATACCGGGAAATGCTATTGTATCCGGTCCGGATATTGAAGTAAAGAACTGGTCGGGGAAAAGCGGCTATTACCTTGCATACCTGATGATAAGTAAAGGTTTTGGCTTCGGGGCATTTTTCATCCCTCTGATGATAGGATCACTCGGACTTTATCTTCTTAAATTTCCCGGGATAAAGCTATGGAGCCTTACTGCCAAGTTTGCTTTTGCAACCATAATCTTATCGCTTATCCTTGGATTCATCCTGGGTAAAGCCGATGGTTACCTTTATGGTGGACCGGGTGGCGCTCATGGCTATCATGTTACAAAATGGCTTAATGCATTTGTCGGGAAACCCGGAACAGCAATTATTGTGATCCTGCTTACAATAGCGTACCTTATTTTTGCTCTTAAAGTTCCATTGTCTGCATTCGGAATAAGATTTCCGGCATTTCTTTCATCACTCAGACCGGAAAAGAAAGATACGGATCCTTCAGGTCCGGCTGGCATTGTCCGGGAAGTGCCTGTTCCGGAGCAGCCTGCAGAACGAAAAGAAGACAGAAAAATAGATTTTCATATTGATAACAGGACAAGGATCGATGATTCAGCTGTTACGGATGATGAAAATAAAATCATTGTCAGGCCTCAGCAGCCAGGTTCTCTGATACGGGATCTTGATAATGCAACTCCTGCTTCCCGGCAGGTAAAATCAGAAATAGACGTATCAAAACCGGAGGTAAAGGATCTCCTGCCCGAAGACGAGGTAGAGAAGATCATGGAGAATTATGACCCGAGGCTGGATTTATCTCACTTCAGGTTTCCTCCTGTCTCCATCCTGAAGGAACATAAGTCTAACAGTGCTTTCGACAACAATGAAGTTCTTGAGAATAAAGAAAACATAATTAAGACTCTCGGTGATTACAAGATAAATATACAGCATATTTCAGCAACGGTCGGACCGACAGTCACCTTATATGAGATCATTCCCGAACGGGGAGTAAAGCTGGCACGTATCAAATCTCTTGAAGATGATATTGCGCTCAGCCTTTCGGCGATGGGCATCAGGATCATAGCACCGATTCCCGGGAGAGGTACAGTCGGAATAGAAGTGCCAAATAAAAAGCCCGAGATTGTTTCAATGCGGTCCCTTATCGCATCAAAGGCATTCCTGGAATCGAGGTTTGATATTCCTCTTGCGCTGGGCCGGACTATCACAAATGACCCATATATAGTCGATCTGACAAAAATGCCACACCTGCTTGTTGCCGGTGCAACTGGTCAGGGTAAATCCGTGGGACTGAATGCAATTATCACATCAATCCTTTATAAAAAACACCCGGCAGAGCTTAAATTTGTCCTTATCGATCCCAAACGGGTCGAATTGCCTCTTTATGCAAAGATCGAACGTCACTATCTTGCCAAGCTTCCGGGCGAGGAGGATGCGATTATAACTGATACGCAGAAGGTGATAAATACACTGTACTCCCTGTGCATTGAAATGGATAACCGTCTCGAACTTTTTAAAACGGCACAGACCCGAAACCTGAAAGAATATAATGAGAAATTCATTACCCGAAGACTTAATCCCGAGAAAGGACATAAGTATCTTCCATATATTGTTCTTGTTATCGATGAGTTTGCCGACCTTATAATGACTGCCGGAAGGGAAATTGAAGGTCCGCTTGGCAGGCTGGCACAGGTAGCAAGGGCAACAGGGATACACCTTATAATATCTACCCAGCGGCCGACCACCAACATTATTACCGGTTTTATAAAGGCTAATTTCCCGACCAGGATAGCATTCAGGGTATTCTCATCAATTGACTCCCGGACAATACTTGACACTACCGGTGCCGACCGTCTTGTTGGAAATGGCGATATGCTTATCTCATCGGGTGCCGAACCTACAAGGGTACAATGTGCCTTCATCGACACTCCTGAAATCGAAGAACTGACAGATTTCATCGGATCACAGCAGGGTTATCCCGATGCTATGCACCTGCCGGAATATATCGATGATAATGAATCTGGCGTTCCGGAAGTCGATATGAAGAAGAAAGATCCTATGTTTGAGGATGCAGCACGACTGGTGGTTCAGCACCAGCAGGGATCCACTTCGCTTATCCAGAGAAAACTTTCAATAGGCTATAACAGGGCAGGAAGGATCATCGACCAGCTGGAAGCTGCAGGAATAGTAGGCCCGTTCGAGGGAAGCAAAGCCAGAGATGTACTCTGCTCCGACTTTATAGCTTTGGAACAGATTTTGAAGAGTATTGAATAAATATTTCTGATGAGAAAAATTTTCAACATCCTTTTCGTACTCATAATCTCTTACAATGCCACCGGGCAGAATGATCCGGCAGCCATCAGCATTCTCGACAGATTCTCATCTGCAGCCATGGCTGCACCTTCAGTACACATGAAATTCATAATGATTACAGATGATCAGGTGGAACAGGCAAAGGATACCATTTCAGGCTCTGTTATCCTGAACAGGGATAATTACAGGCTGGATCTTCCGGATAATATAATATGGTATAATGGTGAAACGAACTGGAGTCTGCTTCCGGCAGAAAAAGAAGTTACGATAACCAAACCTGAGAGAAAAAATGATTCCTTTGAAACCCGCCCGTCCTCTGTCTTTACGATGTATAAAAAAGGTTATAAATGCAGACTGGTTGAAGAAAGAAGAGACAACTACATAATAGACCTCTATCCTGACGAGATCAAAAATGAGCTGATAAGGGTAAGACTGATAATAAAGAAATCTAACCTTGATCCTGTCAGTTTTGAATATAAAAGAAGGGACGGACTTATCCTGACACTGGTTGTAAAAGAATATGACCTTAAACAAAATATCCAACCGGGAATGTTCAGATTCCCGGCAGAGAATTATAAAGGCGTTGAGGTAATCGATATGCGCTAAATCCTTTCGGGATAGGCGATTCTTGCGTGATAAATGTTTGTAAGCCTTTTCTTGAAGGCGTTCTTGATATCCGACATATCCTTATAGGTTATCGGAACATCTGCGAACTGTCCATCCTGTTCCTGAAGATAGATTATCCTTTCAACCAGTTCGCTTATATTCTCTTCTGTATACCGGTTCAGGCTCCTTGATGATGCTTCGACAGCATCAGCCATCATCACTATCGCCGTCTCTTTTGAAAACGGTCTGGGTCCCGGGTAGGCGAACACCTTTTCCATCCCTGTCTCACCTTCATGCTGATCCATGTACTTCTTATAAAAGAAATATGCTATTGTAGTGCCATGATGAGTTCTGATGAAATCTATGACAGGAACAGGTATCTTATAATTTTTTGCCAGGATGATACCATTCTTAACATGGTTGATTATTACTTTCGAACTTTCCCTTGGATCAAGGTTATCATGCGGACTAACTCCTTCTTTTTGATTCTCAATAAAATATCCGGGTTTTGCTATTTTCCCTATATCATGATAAAGAGCTCCCGTGCGGACAAGATTGACATTTGCACCAATCGTTCTGGCAGCTTCTTCTGCAAGATTTGACACCTGAAGAGAATGCTGGAATGAGCCCGGAGCTTCAACCGCCAGTTTCCTTAAAAGCGGCTGGTTTATATCTGCCAGTTCAAGCAGCGTTGTATCAGATACCAGAAGAAACTCCTGTTCAAAGAGAAGGATGAGCGGATAACTCAGCAGGATCAGTAATCCATTAACCATAAGCATCAGATAATCTGAAGTGACAGGCATTGCTGAATTTCCCGGACTCATTAATGATATCCCTGTATAAAGGACAACATTGCTGATGATTACCATCAGCGAAGTGAAAAAAAGCCTTGATTTTCTGAAATTACTGGTAAGAGTAAATATTGCTACCATCCCCGAGATAAATGACATAAGGATGAAGATGAAAGGATCAGGCACCATAAAACCGGCAAGCATTATTGTAATAAGAAGTATGAAAAGAGCAAGCCGGGCATCATAGAAAGTCCTGATAATTACAGGAATTATTGCAAAAGGTACAATTAAAATAATATTCGGTGTTGTCAGTCCGGAAACAAATCGTGTTACAAGAAGGAAAGCCAGAATAGCCAGGAGTATGAAAAATGTCTTTAAAACCACACGTAGCACTTCCTGCCTGAACTGACGAAGGAAAAAGTAAAGTACGAGAAAACAGAGAGAAACAACAATAACGGTACCGAGAATCTGCATGAATTTAAAATCCATCCGCCATGTTATTGTAAGAATAACTGCTATGATACTTGTTAAAAAAATTGTTACATACTGAAGATTCTTACCGAATTTCAGAAATCTTTCCGGGAATAATGTCTGCTCAGGCATTGATCGGATTAATAATGAATTGTAAAAATAGGGATAATTT
>CAYPHL010000034.1:35480-37330 GCA_964410385.1 uncultured Rikenellaceae bacterium
AATGCCATAATGCCGTAATGCCGAAATGCAATAAAACCGCATAACAAAAAAAGCTGCCCTTTTCGGAGCAGCTTTCTTTGTTTGATTATTTCCTTATACTAATTCCCTGTCATTAGTTTATTAAAAGTGAGTTCGAGAGCAGAGATCGGCCAGATATATGTCGGGCTTGTAGGTGCTACGGAAGAGATATTTCCCATACTTCCTCCATCCTTGCCCGGGATGGTCAGACCTAATCTCATAAGATCCATATTACGCATACCTTCTCCAAGGAATTCCATATTTCTTTCTGCAAGTACAGCAGCATAAAAATCAGCTGTAGTAGCAAAGCTTCCTGTAGTGTAAGCACCAGTAGCAAATGATCTTGTTCTTACTGCATTTAAAAGATCAACAGCCTCCTGTGTAACAGAATTTCCAGCTCTTACAAGAGCTTCTGCACGGTTCAGAAGAACTTCGGCATATCTGATAACAGGTGAATAATTGGCATGAGTAACAAAGTCCGGAAACTTTGAGATATAATAGTTTCCGCTTTTTACGCTGAGGCTGGTTTTCCTGACGTCCGTTGCATCCATTGCAGCATATGCTGTTCCTGCTGCTGTATTAAGATAATAAGGTTCATTTGCACCGGAAAAATAGTATGATGGCAAACTGTTCTGCGATCCCGGGTTGTCAATTGAGGCATGAGGCAACGAGAATATCGATTCCTTTGATGTGTAAGGAGATTCCCAGATAGCAGTAAATGAAGGATTCAATGTAAAGGCAACACCTGTGGGTGCAGAGAATTTACCACCTGAAAAGGAGACTATCTTGGCTGATTCAGTACCGACAGCTGTCCAGTTCTGCATGTGAAGATATACTCTGGTCTTATAGGCAATAATCGTATTCTTATGGACTCTTGTAGTATTCAGAATATCAGTTGTATAATTTGCTATTGCCAGTCCTTCAGCATCATTAAGATCCTTAAGAATCTGAGTATATACTTCAGCCACTGTGCTTCGTGCAAGATCACTGTTTTCCGATGAAGTTTCAGCAATTAACCTGAGCGGTAAACCCGGGTTTGCGCCATTGCCCATGCTATAAGGTTTTGCGTAAAGCTGAAGAAGCGAAAAATAGCATATCGCGCGAAGAGTATAGGCTTCACTTCTATACTGATCATATTCAGCCTGTGTGATCACCCCGTCCAGTTTACCACCATCCCAGGCCTTTACCAATCCATCAAGGAATATGTTTATATTATTGATGGTATTATAACCGGCAGCCCAGCAGTTCTGAACTTCATTTGTTGAGGTTATTACCGAATGATTCCAGGTAGAATAACAGGTTACAAGGTTTGAACTGGTTGGGATGAAATTATCACATCTCACATCGTTGTAGACAAAGTATCTGCCACCGAAAAACTGGGCTGTTTTCAACGCGTCATACATTCCGTTGACCTGTGCAACCACACGCTCTTTTGTATCAAATACAGTAAGACTTGAAAGTGATGTTGAAGGCACGGGATTGAGGTTCTCTTTTGAGCACCCTATTGTAAACAACAGTACAAATACTATTGATATATTTAATATATTTTTCATATCAGTATTTTTAATAGGTTAAAAACTAACACTTAGCCCGAATGTATAGGTCCTAGCCTGAGGAGCAGTATTCCTGTCTACACCAGGTGTAAGGTTATCACCGCCGTTAGTGGAAACTTCGGGGTCGGAGCCGCTATATTTGGTAAACACGTATGCATTGAATACCTGAGCATATAACCTGATCTTCTCGATCCTGGTTACAGCCGGAAGTCCTTTGAATGTATAACCCAGAGAGACATTTCGTGCTTTTAAGTAATCTCCTTTTTCAATATTCTCAGT
>CAYPHL010000035.1:0-37051 GCA_964410385.1 uncultured Rikenellaceae bacterium
TATTTCCCATCCTTTGAGATAAGTTTCTTCATCTCCTTATTCTGCTGGATCCCTGCAATCATTTTTGAATTAAGTTTCTGGCCTGTCTTTAGTCCGGCACTGGCTCCACGGTTTAAAAATATGGATGCTATCTCCGGATGATTCATTTCTGCCGCAATATGAAGGGGTGTATAACCGGTATTACCTCTTAAATCAACCTTTATACCTTTCTTCATCATCTCTTTCACAATCTCAATATTGTTAAGATAGGTTGCAAGATGAAGCGGTGAGAGCTCCATCTTGTTCATAGCCGCAATATTGGCACCCTGATTTAATAACGATTTTGCATATTGGGTATCACCTGACAGTAATGCAAAATGAAGGGGTGTGTTGCCGAAATTATCAGCTTCATTTATTGAAAAGCCTTTATTTTTGATAACTGTAATAAGATCCTCTCCTGCAACACGATTCCCGAGAAGATGAAAAATATTACCTCCATTCTCACCCTTTAGGCTTCTTCCGGCTCCGGCATTGATCAATTCTTTGAGTAAAACAGGGTCGTTTTTACCGATAGCTTCGGTAATGAGTTTATCATAATCTCTTGCAGCAGGTTGTTCAGGAACCACCTGTTTTTCTGCGGGTAAAGGTTTCGCGGCCGGAGTGGATTCATTAGTTACAGGCTTCTCAACTGCAACAGGTCTTTCGGCTGTTACAGGTTTTGTTTCGGTGACAGATTTATCTGCTGAAACAGGTTTTGTTTCGGCGACCGGTTTCTCAGAAGGTGCTGGTTTCGGTTCTGCTTTCTTTTCAGCAGCTATGTCAGGCTTTGTTGCTTCAGCTGTTTTGGCAAACTGGGTTTCTTCCTGTTCTTTTTTCAAATTTTCATTTACGGGAACCTTGCTTCCTGATCCGGCAGGGGGAGGTACCTCCTTTCCTCTTTCAGTATCCCGGACTACCACAGTTTTACCGGTAGGTTTCTCTGCAATAACCGGAGGATTAGGATCATATACTTCAAAACTCTTTTCGAATCTCAGGATCTCGGCACTGGTATGTGATCTATATTCAATTGCAAGCGTATATTTCCCGTCCTTTGTCAGTTTTGCTGTCCTGATATTCTTTATATCATCTTTTATCCAGGGAGACCAGCTTAAGTATGCTTTTTCAATAGATGATTCTCCTCCTGAGGGGCATTCCATCCTGAATCTGTACTGAAATACAATGGCTCCGTTTACATAAAAGCTAAGGTTTGCTTCTCCATCCAGCTTAATTCTTGACGGTACCGGATTCATAAAATTGAAAGGAGCCTGTTCAACGGAGGAAATTTCCGGAATTAAGGCGGGAATATGATTTGTTACAGGATTTGCATTACCAAACCCTGTGATCCACAGGATCAACAGTGAGAATAAAATATTTTTCATTGCAGCGGTATTTTATTATTCCTTGGGTACATCCATTTTATATATATTCCATGTTGGCTTGTTGTCATTGTTTACTATCCTGTTCGACTGGAATACGATTGTCACATTGTCTATCCATTGTGGTCTGCGGTCAACCAGGGGATGAAAGGTGAGCTGTCTGATCCCTGTTCCGTCGGAATTCATTACCCACAGGTCGGAATTTCCCGACCGTGTCGATGTGAATACTATCCTTGAACCGTCGGGAGAGAATGAAGGATCATAATCCGATGCTTCATTCGGGGCCAGGATGCTGGGATTATTAAGACTGTGGCCTTCAAGTTCAACCACCATTATCTCATAATCGCCGTCTCCTCCGTCGGTGGAAAAAACTATTTTGTCATAGTTATTAATACATGGGAACAGTCCGGGCCTGAGCTCTGTAATTGAATTATCCTGAAGGTCCTTAAGGAACAGTCTGTAAATGTTACTGTTCCTGAATTTTCCTGTAAAGACAATTTTACCATCGATTGAACAGGATCCGAAGAGGTTGAAATTCCGCGGATTTTCTTCCATTTCCATCCTGTTTGTCTGGAATGTAACACTTGTACCGGTTCCCTTTGTCGTTGAAAAAACTTCCCAGATCGATTCAATATTATACCTGTTTGAATAAAATCCGGTTTCTTCATTGTTCATCAGCCAGAACGGATTATAATTTGAAATACCCTTGGTTGATACTGTTTTACGTGTTTCACCGCTGCCGATCCTCTCATCGAGGAGCTTAACATATAGTTCTGTCTGTCCGTCCCGGTCGCTGCAAAAGGCAAGCTTCTTCCCATCCATTGATATAGCAGGTGCAAAGCTGTTATTTGTCCCTACAGTGAGTCTCACTGCGCTCGCCAGTTTGAATTCATCAAATACCTCTTCTTTTGCTCCTTCATTAAAAGTGAAGTTCCCTTTCGCATTTTCTGCGGTCGTAAATCCCGGAACATTATTTTCTCCGGTGCCTGCAATTGTCCATCCCGATTCTTTGGCGATGTTCTTTTCCGGATCATTATATGCGGCTTTCACACGCCAGTAATACTTTGAATTTTTCCTGAGAAAAGGTATTGTCAGCTGGTATGAAGTGCTGTCACTTATTTTGAATTCCTTTACATCACTCTCAAAATTCTTTGATGACGAAAGTTGTAAGGTGTACATGATCCCTGCGATCCACGGAGATATCCATTCGGACTTTGCATTGAAGATTTCGAACTGGGCATCTTTGTGATCAGGGTATTTCCATATAAACCGGGGTTGAAGTGATGTGAGAGCAGCGTTTGCCGAAGGTTGAACTATTTCGGGTGTATAACCTACAAATCCGGAAGCATCAGGAGTTGTTGTGAACCTGAAAAGCGATGTATTCTTTTTCTTTTCATGGGACCATCTTGTCTGAATAACCATCTGGTTCTGGGACCAGGTCGCTCTTACTGTCCAGTAGTAGGGGGTATTAGGTTTAAGGTAAGGTATTGAAAGATGCAATGAAGGGGTTGAAGTCCTGAGAGTGATCACATTTTGTGTGAAATTCTGGTCCTCAGCAATCCTGACCTCGTATTTCAGGTCGGCCTGGGTTCCTCCGAATTTCCAGGTGAATGTGGGGTCGAGCTTTGAAATAAAGATATTCTCTGCAGGATAGATAATCTTTGGTCCGTTAGCTCCATACAGGCTGAAAACTGAACCAAGCAGTACCTGAATAATGATGTAAAGTATTCTTTTCATATTAATGTCTTAATTATCCTAATATTTGACTTATTACAATTCTCTTACACATCTGAATCCGATATTATTTGCAGGCCGGCCGTCAGTGTGAGCCCTGTATTTGACCATTATTTCCCTTGTATCGCTGTTGAATGCACCACCTCTTATTACATATGAACTCCCGGATGGCGGACCGGCCGGATTATTGCTGACTTTTTGCTTATAATAATCTGCATCATAGAAATCACTGCACAGTTCCCAGACATTACCACTCATGTTATATATCCCCAGTCCGTTCGGTTTATTAGCTGTAACCGCTTGTGTTTTGTTAATCAAAGTGCTCACAAAATTGGCATAGTCTTTGGCAGTATTACTGCCGCTGTATTTAAAAACCTGTCCGGCACCAGTATTCCCTCCGAGTGCCGCAAATTCCCACTCAGCTTCAGTCGGCAGTCTCTTGCCGGCCCATCGTGCAAAAGCAAGGGCATCGGCTCTTGAAACATTGACTATGGGGTGACTGTCAATCCATCCCCATGAGGGTGGTGATGGCATGCTTCTTCCGGTATTTTCACAAAAAATCCGGTATTGTTTTACAGAGACCTCATATTTATCCATATAAAAGCCCGATACTGTTACGGAATGTTCCGGACTCTGATCATCAGAGGTGATGATGCTGCTTCCCATCATAAATGTTCCCCCCTGAACCCTGACCATATCTGAGTTGATATCACGGTTCATTCTTTCCTGTATGATCCCTGAAAGACTGTCTATTTTCATTTGCACGATCTTATTCCCGGGCTTGAGAGCAAGAGCTTCACTGAAGATATCTTTGGCGGCCTGCAACTTGCCGGCTGAAATATTTTCCCCTGCTTTTTTCATCAGGCTCTCAAAAGCATCATCTTCCATCGCCAGACCGGTATTGACAAGGTCGAGCTTGTCAGTTATTTCCCGGTTCCCCGGTTTTATCCTCAGAGCCATCTCAAACCATCTTTTGGCATCTGCATACTGTTCTGTCCTGTAAAGTGAATCGCCTTTGGCGGAATATTTCAGGAAATTTGATTCACGCTGGTCTCTTGCAACAGTCTGCAACTCAGCATCAATTATTTCGAGAGCTGATTTGGCGTGTTCATTTTCAGGATCTATTTTGATTATTTTCCGGAATTCAGCCTGCGCATTTTTATAATTTCCCTGTTCAAGAAATCTGTCCGCAGATTCTGTCAAAGTTTTCAGTTCCGCTGCCCGGGCCATAACAGATCTGATCTCCGGAATACGCACAGATGCCTGCTGGTTTGCCGGGTCTTTTGACAATATTTCATTATATACCGACAGGGCTTTGGCATAATCACCCTTTCTGAAAAATTCGTTGGCATTATTAAGAAGCTGGTTGATTTCCGTCATCAGGGCGGTATTCGCTTCAGTTGTAATCTGTTGACTGACAGATTGTGTTTTACGGTTTATTGACTGTTCTCCTGTTTGCCTGAAATATATAAATGAGGCCACAATGATTATTAGGGCGAAAAATGAAATCAGAAATATGAGAGTTTTATTTAATTTTTGACCCTGAGGCTCAATTGTCTTATGAGGTCCCGGACCGGTATTCTTTAAGATTTCTTTGGTAAAAGAACCGGAAGGTGTTTTCTTCTTCTGAAGATAAACTGACAGAACAAGACCCGAGGGCATCCTGTTCTCAGGTGACTTCTCAAGGGTTTTTGAAACAATATCTGCCATCCACGACGGGATCTTTGCATCGAATCTCCTGATGGACGGAGTTTCTTCATAGATGATCCCATGAATTGTAGTAAGAGGATTATCACCTTTGAAAGGGACAAGTCCTGTCAGACATTCAAACAATACTATCCCAAGGCTGAAAATATCGCTTCTTCCGTCGATATCCTTTCCTTCAGCCTGTTCAGGACTCATATATTCAGGGGTGCCGATCACGGTCCCGGCTATAGTAAGTTTTGTCGCCGATGAAGCATGGGCAATACCGAAATCAGTAAGAACTGCCCTGTTATCTTTTGTTATAATAATGTTTGCGCTCTTGACATCACGGTGTACCAGTCCCTTCTGATGGGCAAAATTCAGTGATTCGGCTATGGGGGCAATTATTCTGATGGTCTCATCAACCGGGAGTTTTCCATGTTTCTTAATATGTGTCTGAAGGTCTTCCCCTTCAAGGTATTCCATCGAAATATAATGAACACCGTTTACAGCGCCCACATCATATATCCTGACAATATTAGGATGATTAAGAGATGCAGCCATCTGGGCTTCCCGGTGGAAGCGGTTAAGGAACTCAACATCGTGGATCAGATTCGGATGTACGACCTTCAGGGCCACCAGACGGTTCAGATTCCTCTGATTGGCCTTGTAAACGGTTGCCATTCCGCCCCTGCCGATCGTTTCGAGAATTGTATAATTCTGGGCCAGGGCCAGCTTAACCTGTGTGTCATTGTAAGTATCATATGACGAGGTATTATGAAGTGATTTCCCGCAATGATTGCAGACAAAGGTCGTGGATTTTATCTGACCTCCACAGTAAGGGCATAGCATCGGATCAGACATAGATGAATTATTAATATGCTCTGTTTTGTATATCAATCTGATTTCGTGTTTTCATCCGGAAGTATTCTGATTGTTTTCATTTCAGCTTTTGATTCCCTCTCTTTCAATGTGCCGTTTAATCCCAGAACAATGCTGATATTATCCGTGGATCCATTTTCCAATGCCCAGTTTACAAGATTCTGCAGAACAGCTGTAAGGGATTTGTCGCCATAGATCATATCCTCGAAAAAATCGGAGTATTCCATGGTCTTATCAATGATCAGTCCGTCGGAACACAGCAGGAAGAGATCTCCTTCATTGAGTGTAAGGGCATTTTCGGATGAAGGGTACATATCCGGACAGTCAGAACCTCCATCGATGATCCTGGTTACTATATTACTATACTGGGCTACTATCGCTGCAGGAAGCTCTTTGTTATGTGTCCTGATAAAATCCTCAATATATGTATGGTCCCTGGTAGCCAGACTGAGCCGGTTATTATTCATAAGGTAGATCCGGCTGTCGCCAATATTACCCCATACATAGCGGTTATCCTTTATCAGTACGGCAGCCAGGGTTGTACCCATTCTTTGTAAATCCGGATTTGTCTTCACTTTTTCAGCAATCGCCTTCTGAGCGACAACGAAGGATCTTTCAAGCAGATCTTTAAGGCCTTTGCCGGCATCTGTATTTTTTATTTCCTTTTTAAGAAAGTCAGACACTGATGATAAGACAGTTTTGCTGGCAACTTCTCCTCCGGCTTCACCTCCCATGCCATCTGCAACTGCCAGGAGATATGAATTATTGTCAAGTCTGACCGACAAACAACTGTCCTCATTGTTGTCTCTCAAGCCCTGTACGGATAGTACCTCAGAGGTAAATCCTGTCGTTTTAGAGAATAAACCTGATAGCAGCGACATCCTCATAAATATATAGCCAGTAATTTTTCAGGGTCGTAAATCAGAGCCTGTACTTCATTTCAACTTCTCCGAAAGTCATAATGGAGCCCGGAGAAAGAGGGGCTGAGGTATTCGGGAGCAAATCTTTCCCGTCGAGTTTTGTATAATTTGTTTCGCTAAGGTTCTTAAGAAAAAGTTTCCCATCCTTAAGAATCAGTTCGGCCTGACGGCGCGATATTGTCCGTTCTTTCAACTGGATATGGGCAAAATCACGCGGGCCGGTCACCTGTTCACGTCCAATAGTAACTACACTGCCTTCTTCGGTGGGAAAACCTCCGATCCTGATAATCCTGCCTTTGTCTTCACCGGTGATCACTTCGAGTTCCCCCGGAATGAATTTCATTGTTTTTGGAACAGTAGAAGGAATGACCATTGTTTTAAGTGTTTCCCTTGAGACCGGAATGTCCTGCTTCTCTGCCGTAATTTGTGAAGGTTTATTTACCGGTTCGGGAGTGTAAAGGACATCTGCTCTTCTTTTTCTTCCAAAAAGAAGCATTAACAGTATGAGTAATAATAATGCAGATCCGATTATTACCAGCAGAAGCCAGTTCTCTTTCCACCAGTCAGATCCTGCTTTTTCAGGGATAAGCTCTTCAGCAGGAGTAACCGGGGCTGATATGGCATCCTGTGTTACCGCTCCTTCCTTTACAATTTTTACTTTCGATTTTTCACTTATAAACGGTAATAAAGTTGATGCTTCAATATAAAGTATACCACGAACGATATATTTCTCATTTGTTTCGGGTTTGCTTTCTGCTGTGTGAACCTTAATAATAGCGCCGAAATCATCTTTGAGGTAATAGTGTGAGGTGGTCTGCTCGGTCGCTTCAATATACTGGATCACAAGACCGCTGACCTCAACCTCTTCCTGGTTGTAGGAATTGGGATCTTTCAGGATATCATTCACCTGTGCCTTCTGCACATCCTGCGCAGAAACAGTCAGAAAACAAACTGAGAAAATCAAAAGAATTGTGATTTGAAGTCTCTTTTTATTCATATACTTTCCTCCCGGTTATAAGATTTTAAATTAGTTTAGATTGGTTTATACGATCTTTTTTTTCTAATCAGACTTAAAAGTATAGCATTCCGGAATTAATTCATAATCATTTTTGATAAACATGTTCAATTTGGTGATAAAACACTAAAATTGACTAACTTGACTGATTCTGAGGATTCCGGTTACAGACTTAAAGACCGGACAATAGAATGAAATCCTGCTTAATATGATATTAATCTACGTATTAAAAAACGTATTAAAAAACGTATTAAAAGACGTATTATCCGGCCTGGGTCATTTCAGTGTGATCTTTAAAACGCCGTTGGCTCCTTTTGATCCATATTCCGTAGCCCTGACATCATCAATGAATTCAATTGATCTGACATACTGGGGGGAAATATATGAAATGTCGGAAGTGATCTTATTATCGACAACATAAAGTACCTGCGGAGAAATGTCGAATGAACGGACTTTTAAGCTTACCACTGAGGTCCCTTTCACCCTGACATTATAGATCTCATTGCTGATAAGGTCAAAAATGGTCTTGTATAGTGAATAGTCCTTGTCCTCCCGGGGTATTACACCTTTCAGGGCCTTACGCAGTACCTCCTCGGGAATATGTCCTTCTTCCACTGCCTTCTGAATGTTGGCTTCCTTATTTATAAAGACCATATCGATTTTGAGTATCTTATCATCTACTGATTTTACCTTTTTATTGTAAAATCCTGCAGCAGAGACTGTGATCTGATCTTTTTCATCGGTCCTTACAGCGAAGTGTCCGTCGGAGGAAGTAAAAACTGTTTCTCCGGATTTTTCAGCTGTTACCTTTACATTATTCAGGGGAATGGTTTTGAAGCTGGTCACTATTCCATTCAGTATCATCCCGTTCTGAGCAATTATCTCAGGGGAAACCGTCAGGAATATCAGATAGACTGTAATAACTATGCCAATCCTGTTCATCTTTTACAGTGTATTAATAAAATGCAAATCAATTAACCACAAAGAAAACAAAGGTTTACACAAAGGATAAACAAAGTAAATAAATAATTGACATCATGCGTCATCTGAAATAAAAGTGTTAATTTTCTATTTCTTTTCAATGTAAAATTACAAATTAATGATCATGAATAAGTCAATATTATTAATTATGATCCTGGTCCTTATAATCATGCAGGATTGCCGGAAACCAGTTACCCATGAAGAGAGGCTTGAATGGTGGAAGGATGCCAGGTTTGGTATGTTCATTCACTGGGGGCCGGTAAGTATCAAAGGTACTGAGATCGGCTGGTCGAGGGGGAGGGAGTGGAGTATCGAGGAGTATGACAACCTGTATAAGCAGTTCAATCCTGTAAACTTCAATGCAAATGAATGGGTACAAACAGCAAAGGCTGCCGGGATGAAATATATTGTTTTCACATCAAAGCATCATGACGGATTCTGCAACTGGGATACAAGATATACTGATTATAACATCATGAACACTCCCTTTAAAAGAGATGTGATGAAGGAACTGTCGGAAGCATGCAAGCGGGAGGGGATTGAACTGGGTTTTTATCATTCCACCTGCGACTGGCATCATCCCGACTTCCCGCTGACAAGTCCGGGCGGCTCGGTTAAAAGGGAGGCCTCAAACCTTGACAGGTATACTGAATATCTGAAAAACCAGTCTGTCGAGATCATTAAAAACTATGGTCCTCTTCTTGTTATGTGGTATGATGTACCGCAGGAGTTTGATTCTGTAAGAGGACAGGGCGTCATTGATCATATCCGGAAAATACAGCCTGACATCCTGGTCAACAACAGGACAGGTGCAAAGGGTGATTTTGACACACCGGAGCAGAGAGTCGGGAATTTCAATAATGAAAGGCCCTGGGAAACCTGTATGACGATCGGGCGTCAGTGGGCATGGAAGCCGGATGATGAGGTCAAATCCCTTGAGCAGTGTCTTCACAGCCTTATCCGATCGGCAGGAGGGGATGGCAACCTGCTTTTCAATGTTGGTCCGCGGCCCGACGGGACAATCGAGCCTCTTCAGGTTCAGAGGCTAAAGGAGATGGGTGAGTGGCTGAATACATACGGCTATTCAATTTACGGTACAAGAGGCGGACCGTTTAAACCTGCCGACTGGGGTGTAAGCACACGCAAGGGAAATAAGGTTTACCTTCATATCCTGAGATGGTCCGGAGGGACTCCGGGATTAGCCATCCCGGATATCGGCATACCTGTAGTGAGAGTTAAAAAGACGGATGGTACAGAAACAATGTTTGAGAAAAACGGGAATGAATATCTTATTCAGATTGACGAAAAATCGCTTCAACCGGTAAATACAATTATTGAAATCGAATATGAGTCAGATGTTTTGAAAGCAGATCCGGAAGATGTCAGGCCCCAGTCAGTATCTTTCATGAAGAGTGTAAATGCATCATCGAATATTAAACCTTCATGGATCAATCATGAATGGGTGGATCTTAAAGCAGTTAACAACGGTGAATGGTCGGGAAGCTTCTGGAAAGCCGCGGAAGGCGATGAGCAACCATGGATTGAAATAGACCTGGGAAAAGCTGAAAGGATATCAAGGATCTTTCTTTATGAAAGTGGCACCAACATTAAATCATTTGAGCTTCAATACAAGGATGGTTTAAACTGGAAGACCTTCCATAAAGGGAACTCAATAGGTCCGAGGGCTGAGATCAGCATTGATCCTCTGGAAGTACAATATGTCAGGCTTCAGATAACTTCCTTTTCGGATGTGCCGGGGATTTATGAATTGATGCTTTTCAACTGAAAAGTCTTTCTGGATTAACCTTTCATATTTGTAAATTGATCACAGATCTGATACATAAATGTCGGGACAAAGTATGAAGCTGTTTTTTATTCTAACCTGTTTGTTTGCAATAATAATTTGTTATAATGGATTTTCGCAGAAATATGAAACAGGTGTGGTTAAGTACAAATTTATTGACAGTGAACGGGGTAACAGAAGAGTACAAGTAGATATTTACTATCCTTATGATTCAGCAGGTACACATTCTTCCGGTTATTCCGCCTGTGGTGAAAGGTTCCCGGTAATTTGTTTCGGGCATGGATATCTTATTTCCGGGAATTGGTATTCTTATATAACTGAGATGCTGGTTCCTGAAGGATTTATTTTGATATTCCCCGGGAATGAAACAGGTTTGTTCCCATCGCATAGAGCACTTGCCGGAGATCTCTCCTTTGCTGTAAATGAGATAAAAAAACTTGATCTGGACAGTTCATCTCCACTTTTCGGCCGGATTGATACGCTTAGTTGCATTATGGGTCATAGTATGGGAGGCGGTTCAGCAGTTCTTGCCGCAGGATCGTCAAGGGGGATCCGGGCGCTGGTTGCACTTGCTCCTTATGATACACGGCCTTCAGCAGTTAAAGCTGCAACCTTGGTAAAAGTGCCGACCTTGATCATTGCCGGTGGTAATGACTGTATTACTCCTCCTGAAAAACATCAGCTGCCGATATATAATTCAGCCGGCAGCTGTGAGAAAACATATATTCTGATTAAAGGTGGAACTCATTGTCAGATGGGGGTGAGTCATCCTAAATGCAGTATGGGTGAAAGGATCTCAGGTTGCAGGGATGTCAGCATAAGCATGGAACAGCAGCTGTCAATACTTAAAAGGTATCTGATACCATGGCTGAATTATTATCTTAAAAGAGATATTGAGGCAGGATCTACCTTTGATTCAATAATACGAAGCGATACCGAAATTGAATTTTTAAGATCCTGTCCCCTCGGGGAGCTCAAAAATTAATCCCGTAGATTACATGACGGATGATAATCATTTTCTGAGGTTTCCTTTGGAAAAGATATGATCGGGGATGGAAATATTAAACTGGATCTCTTCAATCTGAAGTTCCGTTCCCTTACCCTCTTTAAGCATATCCTTGAAGATGATTTTTTTCGGATACCACCTTTCACCGATTCGTACAATATCTGAAAGTTCACTTCTTTTCAGCAATGTACCGCTTTTTGCGTACATTTCTTCGCGAAGGGGTATATCTCTTTCCTGGTCAACCCATATCTTTTTTCCATGATATGCAATATCGGGAACGAAAGCAGTCAGTTCAATAATCCAGCAACTGCGACCGTCAATCATCTCAGTCCCTGTAACTTTTGCATCATAACTGTCTGTCAGTCTGTTGTCTTCCATCAAATCCTCGTAAGACAGATCAGACCCCATTACAGACTGTTGTAACATATGTCCGGCAATCTGGATTATTCGGTCTGCATCCGGTGAATAGATCCATAACTGATCCTCCAGTTTGAGCATCTTGGTTCCCTGTTCACGGACCGGGAAAAGATATTCGGTAAAGGACTTTTCTGTTCCGGCCGTCCAGGTTCTTAATTTGAACGTCACTGATGACCTGCGGCCATGAATTATCATGGATGATGAATAAAAACGGTTCTCAGATGTCATATTCTGATCAATTCTCATCAGTATCTTTTTGCCATCAGGCAACTGACCATTTAAAGGTCTGAAATTCAGTATTATCAATATCAGGCATAGTGTTCTGTTCATCCTTCTAGTTCTTTGAATAGTTGGGTGGTCTGACGTTTAAAGATTCCTCTTCCTGCAAGCATTGTGCCAATCTGGGTAGAAATAAAACCGGGGATCAGCCCGATATACCATGTCTGCGGTGTGATCTGTGCCCTGAAGACCGTTGGCATCATAATCGAAGCGTTCTTCATTATGAATCCCAGGTCAATGCCTTTGTTCTGGAGATATAAAGAAACACCCAGACCACAAATAATACCGGTTACTGACCCGAAGAGGCTGATTATAAAAGATTCAATCATCATTGTCCGAAAGACATGACTTTTTTCTTCGCCTATAGCCAGTCGCATTCCAAATTCTCCATATCTGCGTAATCCTCCCAGCAGTCCGGCATTCCAGAGTATCAGCGACATTGCCAAAATGAAAACGCTCACCAGTATGCCCTGAAGTTTGCCAGAATACTCAACGAGGAAACCCATGTTGTTCAGCCTGGGAAGGCTCTTCATTACCAGAGAGAATTCATCATCTTCATCAAGATATCGTTGATTAAAACGATCGGTTATTTCATTGGCGGCTTCATCATCATAATTACCCTTACGGAAAAATCCCAGAATCTCACCTGACGCGCCAGCCATATTCAAAGCTTCTCTTACATCCTGAATATCTGCTATTATAGTACCTCTGTCAAGTGCTGTTGTCCCGAATTCAACTGTGCCGCTCATGAGAAAGTTATACATAATTAGGGCGCCATATATATTTGAACCTACCAGGGTAATTGTATCTCCGGAGTTGAGTCCCAGTTTTTCTGCAAATTCAGTGGTCAGAAGTGCCTCTCTTCTTTTCTCCGGCAGATTACCGCTTTTCAATGATGATGGAATATTAAGTCTTTCAGTTTCCGACATATTTCCCGAGAGCAGGTCTATGCCGATTCCCATACAGGGTCCCTGTGTCATCGTTTCTCCATATTTGTCAGCTACATCTATGATTCCGGCAAAGTATATTCTTTCTGAAAATTCCATTTCAGGTATCATCGCTGAAACATTGTACATCAAGCTGTCGGTTTCCAGAATTGCCAGATCGTTTGGTGACTGAGAAGTGTACTCTGCATAAGCCCGTGTCATAATTTTTACATGACCGGTAGAAAATCGGGCATTGAATTCGATACTGTTATTTATAACTCCTGTTATCCATGCATGAAATATTACTGTCAGCATAACACCGGATGATGTTACAATCAATGGCATAAGACTGCGATGTTTATCCCTAATAAGTCCCAGAAACAGAAACCTTATCATTGTACCTTCCCCCTTAATGCTTCTGTCGGTTTAAGTTTTGCGATTTTTCGTGAAGGCCAGTAACTTACTATGATAGTTGTAATTATTACAAAAAGTACCGTGCCTGCAATTAGTCCCGGACTGTAAACCGGATATAGTTTTTCGGTCATGGATATACCGAAATCACTGCTGTCCAGGGGTATTGAAATTCCATTGACAGCCTGATATGCCAGAAGCGGGATCCCGTAAACAGCAGCAACAAAGACTGCCAGTACCGAATGCAGAGTTCCTTCAAGTGTAAATAAACCTACGACCTGTGCCTGTGTCATCCCCAGAGCAACGTAGGTGCCTATTTCCTTCCTGCGTTTGAATATGGACAATACCTGGCTGTCAAATACGGCAAGCATTGCCATCATCAATAAGATGCCCCACATAATTACACCCATTGCACTTTGTGATCTGATCATTTTATCAAGATCAGAAAGCAATGATTCAGGACTTTTAAATATCCAGCTTTCAGATTCCAGGGTAATATTCAATTCAGACTTTGTTACTAGCAGAGTTGCCTCTCCGGGAAGAAGCAGCATTTCACGAAGTTTTTCTATCGGTATCCATATCTGGCCCACATCGACTCCGGGAACACTTGTGTCGAAAATCCCTTTGATACTGATCCTGATTGCATCATATGTTCCGTTTTTATCTCTCCATCTTAGTGTTACATAGTCCCCTTCTTCAAGTTTTGAACTCTCTGCCATTGACCTGCCTATGATCGCAGGCACATCTGTTTCATTATCATACGAAAGAAGAGGCGTAGGAATTTCAAGCAGTTTCTGATCAGGTGGTATTCCCTTAATGATTACCGGCAGCATCCTACCTTCGGGATAAATAGTACCCTGACTGATGAGTATGGGAACAATTTCATCAATGCTGTTAAAATGAGATGACTTTTCGGGGACCAGATCATGACTTTCAGATATTGTAAGCGGATCATATGGATTATAATTCTTATGCCAGTACTGTCCTCCGGCAATTTCCCAGCTGATCGTATCAGATTTTGCCTGCCGTTCCCAACCTTTCAGAAGTCCCCGGGTCCAGATAATTATTATAAATGAAGTTGAAAGAACAAATACGTTCAGCCAGGTACTTAATCCGGCTCCGAGAAGGTTCTTTATTGCAAGTTTAAATGCAGGCATAGGTTTGATTTAGATGTCAAGAACAAGCATTAACTGAAATCCTTTACCTGCAAAAAGACTGGTTTTATCGGTACTGCCGTATAACGTAAATTTATCGGGATTCCAGAATGCCATTATATAAAAGCTCAGATAATCATATTTAAGCTGAAGGTTCAGAAAACGGTACCATTCCCTGGTGTCATAATTATAATAAACAAGGCCTGAGATACTATGTGAAAGATGAAGCGGATAAACAAGTGAGAGTGTGGAAAAATTGTTTGTTCGCTTTGGCTGGTCCTGACCCGGATTATCAGCATAACGGAAGAATTCAGTCGTAACACTTAATCCGTTCCCGACAGGGAAAGTATAATCTATTCCCAGACTTAAGTATGTTTCCCATTTTCCTGTGAGCTTATTGTTTTTATCATTCAGTTTTTTTACAAGTTCGAACCATAAACCTATACCAAGATCCCATTTCCCGTCGAGTGCAAACATCTGCTCAGTCATAAGCGAATCGGTTATCATTGGAAATCCAGCAAGAAGGTCCGAATAATCAGCTTCCCGGTGATGATAGCTAAGAGCAAATTCACCTTTTCCGGCAGGGAACTGCATCCTTCCACCAAACTCAGGTGTTTTTTCTACTGTTGGAGCCATTTCCCAACCTTTTACATTATTATTTCCGTATAATGTCCACAGCCAGATATTTGTATTGTTGCTGAAATAATAACGGCCCAGAAGTCCGTAAACTCCGTCGGTAAGTTGCAGAGGATCCCTGAAGTCCATCCTGTCAAACCACATCAGTGGGCGGAAAATATAGCCTGAACCAAAGTTAATCTTTTGCAGCCCTGCCCTTAATTCAAGATGAGGAGTGGAATATCTGAGCCATATTCTGTAGGGTTTGAGATCATAGCTGAGAGTATCATAAGCGGAACCGGAAAACATGAAATTTCCATAGGTATTAAAGGATATCTCTGCATCGATCTTGGTCTTATTTTTTAACTCAATGGATGGATTTATTGTCGGTATATATCGTGCACCTGTCTGCCAGGTCACCGGATTATAAAAACTTAATCCGAACCAGCTGCTGATCTGGTTATCCATTTCCAATCCGGCCTTTTGTGCATTGGTGCGGAAAGGAATAAACGCAAAAACAAAAATGGAAATTACCAGATAAATTTTAACGGATCTCATCTTTTGAATTTTTGTTTCGGAATTTCTTTATCAGGGATGGTATACTGTACCTGTCTATTGCTCTTCCTATTCCTTTACCCATGAACATATCTTCCGACAATTGTTCCTGTGAAAGCTCAAGGAGCCCCCTCTTTTTGAGATCATAAAACCTTGATACTTCCTTCCGCATCGAAAACCAGAAAAGGAAATTCATAATGAACATAAAGATTGCATAACGGTAATCATTGTAATAGAACCAGAGCCAGAAGATCATAAGCAAATAGCCTGTAAATCTCAGCACGACAACACTTCCGGTTATGAATCCTAGTATTGTTGATGCAATATTTACGATTATTGTCCCAAAGAAGTTAACAACGAACATTGATCCAAGCATTACAGTTTCTCCACGTCCCCCAACGAATCCGTGATATACAGGCAGGTAATGTCCTATCATTCCAAAAACAGGAATTATCAGAAAATAAGGTTCGGTTTTAAACAATAATCTGGCAACAAGCATCGGTACCGCAACTTTCAGAATATCGGCTACAGAGGTGATGCATCCGTATTTTGCACCTATCCTCTTGTTGACAAGGGAAGCGCTTACGAAATCTGTATCGAATGTTTCATCGGAACCTCTGACCCTTTCGGAATAGGATTTTATTTCTTTGCTCTTTGTTACTGAATAATATACAATCCTTGCAAAGGAGATCGATCCCATAAGATAACCTGTCAGTGCACAAAGAGCCGACAGTAAGAGGGGTTTGCTTTCCAGAAAAGCCAGTGTATCATTCATAGTCATGTATGGTTAGAATTCCATTCGAACCGTCAACAGTTGCTCTTAATCCGGTACCTGTTGCACAGGCGTTCTCAACAGATACAAGAGCGGGTATGCCCATCTCCCTTGCTATTATTGAACAATGCGACAACAAGCCCCCTGTCTCGGATACTATTGCTCCCGCAATTGTTAATATGGGAGTCCAGCTGACATCCGAAAACGGAATTATTACTATATCACCCTGATTTACGGATTCGAAATCCGACATTCCCCTGATCACTTTTGTTGGTCCTGTATAAGTCCCGGCTGATGTTCCTATACCGTAATGGTTCTTAATACGGCCGATTTCCAGTACCGGGGCTTTTTCTCCAAAGATCACTGCCGGAAGGATAAAGTCTCTGGTTAATTCCATTTCATTTTTCCTGGAAGTGATTAGATCATCATATGAAGTGTAACGATTTTCTGACATATCCTCTAAAATTGAAGCGATCTCCCTGCGGTCAAGGTAAAAAATATCTTCTTTAGAATTGATGATGTGCCTTTCTTTTAAATCCTTTCCAAGATTAAGATAAAGTGTTCTGAATAATCCATGTCCATAAGTAAACAATGAACTTATCTGTTCACGGTAAACTTTGTATCTGCCCGCCCGAATATAACTTCCATGCAGACCTCTGACTTTTTTCCGGTTATTCTTTATCAGTTCTGAGAAGGTAAATAGATCTGTCCGGGTCTGAACAGATTCTGATTTCATTATCATGTTATATACTATCTCAGGATTTTCGGACCATTTAGGTACTGAAAAATCATTTCCGCTCTCGCTTAAATGTCCGAATTTTTGGCGAAATATATTGATTTCCCGGTTAATATCAGATACTTCAGGCAATGTGCCAGGTTTTTCAATTGATGTACATTCTGATCTCAGGTTTGGAGGTAATGAATCCATCATACCCTTTATTTTCCGGATATGAGGAATGGGAGAGAGATTAATAAGTTCTTCAAAATCAGCATTGAAGTCGAGCCGGTCGTAATCAAGTCCTCTTTTTTTCATTTTACTTTTCAGTCGCTTATTGAATATCTGCATCAAAAGAGGGATAATAATATTGAGATAAGCCAGTTTGCTTCCTTCCTGGGATAAAAGAGCAAAAAGTTCATGATAGCTATCTATTGAATATTCTCTTTTAATTTTTTCTTCAATATCATTATATGTGTTTTTTAATCTCTGGTATTCCTTTAAAAATGTATTCTCGAAAGTCAGCTTGTGGTGGATGAATTTTATGATCCTTGGAAGATGTTGTAAGGTTCTTAACCAGGGTTTAAAAGCAGGTTTTGATTCATTATTGCTCATCATAATATTTTCAAGCACGTCGGTTGATAATCCGAATTCCTTAAAGATCCTGGTTAATGCAGCAATATTGAAGTATGTCCTGTAATAAAAAGGTTTTGCGAGATCTTCTGGAGCAATTTTCAGAGGTCCGGTTATTTCTGAAAGCAGCTTAATCCATGTGCCGTTTACCAGAGGGATATTAACAGACCAGACAAGCGGTTTTATCTGACCCGGCAGCATTTCCTTGGCCATCTTATTCGAATATATATTCATTTCCCTGGTTCCTGTGACCGGCCGGAATTGAAGGTAATAAAGCTGTTCTCCGTCGAATACCCATTCTATGTCAACATGATTGCCATAAATCCTCATAAGCTTCGCTGTATCTGCGCCCACTTTCATTATTGCTGAAATCATCGGGTGATCAGGATTACCCTCAAACAATTTATGGTTTTTGAATTTCCATCTGAAAGGAGTAAGTCCTCTTTGGACAAGGTCTTCTCCCGGACCCTCAACAGCCTCAACAATAATTTCCTGCTGGTTTGTGATAGGATTTTTGCTGAAACTGACTCCGGCAAGCTTCGAATATATCATTTCCTGGACCAGAACAGCGCAACCACGCAATTCTTTCTGGTTTCTGCGGTGATATATGGTTTCCTTGCATAATGGTGCAGTGTCCCAAACCTTCAGAATGGCATTCAGGAGATTTTCGGTACCTGATACGTTTGTGAATGTAAGGAACTGTCCGGCATATGTAAAATCTTCTGAATCTTCGGATTGAGATGAGGAACGGATGGCATATGATCTGTCAGGTAATTTCAGTAATTCTTTTCTCAGATCCCCAATGAAGAGTTCTTTGTTTTGTAAATATCTGTAATGCAGATTGCTGGTTAAGATATAAGTAGGAGGGATCCTGAATTTCTTCTTCTGAAGGAAAAGGAGCGACTTTGCCTTATTTCCGGTTTCAGATATATTAATACCCTTTTTAAGCGGGTTAATGATTAGATTACCTTTCATGCAAAAAGGTTTTTCAATGTATGAAGATAATAAAAAATTAATATTATCTTACATAATTACAGTAAATTGCATATTTAAGATGAAATAGAGAAAAATGGGTAATCACCGGAAGTATATTTATCTAAAAAATATATTTGACTTCAGATTTTTAATGGTGTAAATTTAAAGAACAAATTACCAATTAATTTCAAATTAGCAATCTAGAGCCTGATATCATGAAAAAACTACTATTTCTAATTGCCATATTTTGTGCAATAACGGTTAATGCTCAAACCTACCTTATATCTTTTACCGGAACGGGTGAATCAAATACCGTGGGAACTGTTAAAGTAGAAAACCTGACAGCGGGTACTTTTCTTGAACTGAACGGAAATGATATTTTACGTCTGACAGTTACAACGGGAATAAATGTTAATGAGATTAATCAATCAGCTGAATTTAAGATTTACCCAAATCCAATGACGAATTACGCAATACTTGAAATAATGCCTTCTGTTGGTAGTGATGCTATTATTACCATCTATGAAATAACAGGGAAACAAGTATTTAAAGACAGGAGTTACTTAGAGAACGGCAAACAGGAATTTCTTATTTCAGGTATAAAAAGTGGACTTTATCTGATAAACATTAAAGGCAAAACTTATCAATATACCGGAAAACTATTATGTATTGGAAAATCCCACGGGACGATCAATGTTGAGAAAGTCAGTAATTATGTTCAGGCTGTGAATGAAAAACCAATTAATCCTGATAATAAAGGAGTACAGGAAACAAGGGATATGACGTATGCAATCGGAGACAGGTTGAAATTTACTGCTGTTTCAGGAAATTACAGCACGGTTCTCACGGAAATACCCACACAGAATAGAATACTCTCATTTAATTTCATAGCCTGCACTGATGCAGCAAATAATCACTATCCGGTTGTAAGTATCGGAACTCAAGTTTGGATGGCAAGGAACCTTGAATATCTTCCGGCTGTAAACCCCTCTTCAGCAGGTTCTGAAACAGAAAAACTCTACTATGTTTACAATTATCAGGGAACAAATGTAAGTGAAGCTAAAGCTACTGCTAATTACCAGGTTTACGGGGTATTGTATAACTGGCCCGCTGCAAATAATGGTTGTCCTGCGGGATGGCATTTACCTTCGGATGAGGAATGGACAACGATGGAAAATTATCTGATAGCTAACGGTTATAATTATGATGGCACAACGAGTGAAAATAAAATAGGTAAAGCATTGGCTGCCACCACTATTTGGCCCAAATCTAATTATACTGCCGGGGCGGTTGGAAACACTAGTTTTCCGCAAAAAAGGAATATGACAGGGTTTACAGCACTTCCGGGCGGCCACCGTTATGACGATGGGGGGATTTTCGACCTGCTTAATAATTACGGGTACTATTGGACTTCAACATCATTCTCAACACAAGGTTATTTCAGATACTTAACCTATGAATATGAAGGTGTTTACAGATACTACACCACAAAGGCACGAGGATACTCAGTCCGCTGCATAAAGAATTATTAACGGTTAATATCAATTAAAAAAGGAAAAAAAGTTGAAAATTGTATGTAAAGAATGCAAAAAAATGGAAAATACACATAAAGACTAAAAAAGAAGAGGATCTGCAACTTCGCAAATCCTCATTCTCTTTATGTCGGGGTGGCCAGACTCGAACTGGCGGCCCCTAGCACCCCATGCTAGTGCGCTAGCCAACTGCGCCACACCCCGCTTTTTCCTCCGTAGCCTTCTTTGACCACCGCAGCTTTAGCGAAGGTGGTGGCTAAGGTGGGAAAAATCGTCCCGCAAAAATAATCAACAATTCCAAATCTGCAAAAGTTAAACAACTCTCTTATCGATTAAAGCCTAAACCGGCAAAAAGAAGTTATATTTGATAAGTCTCTTTCCGATTATAATATAAATATAATGGTAATGAACAAATATCTAATAATCATTTCAATATCTCTTCTGGCAGGCTGCAGCAAAGGAAATAAGGTAAGCACTCTCCAGGTTCCGGGCCTGGATCGTTATTGTCAGATCAGCCTGGACGGTGAAAACATAATTCCAAGCGGAAGAATAGTTAAACCATATGGAGAATTTATAAGGATAGCTCACGATCCTTTCGGACTGGCTCTATCTCCGGATGGATCAGTAGCCCTTGCAGTTCATGACAATACTCTGACTCTGATTAAGATATCTGATTTGAGTTTTACCGAAGCCCAGGCTCCCTTTGAGGACAAAGGCTCATATATGGGAGCGGCAATATGCAGCGACAATAAAACAGCTTATTTAAGTGGTGGAGATAATGGCGATATTATAGTTCTCAATCTTGTAAATCTGAAAAACAAAAAACGTGTTTCAATAAACGGAAATTCGGATGGAAAGAATTATAAGGACAGTTTTACCGGTGATATAATTCTTTCAAAGGATAAAAAGAAACTCTATATACTTGACCAGTTCAATTTCCGGATGGTGATAATGGACCTTGAAAAATACAGTGTATTGAAATCAATACCAGTCGGACGATTCCCTCTGGGACTTGATATATCACCGGATGAAAAATTTGCCTATGTAGCCAATACAGGGATCTTTGATTACCCGCTTGCCCCCGGATTGAATGAAAAAAATATAGAAGAAGTGGGTCTTGACTTTCCCCCGTACGGTTTCCCGTCAAAAGAGGCAGAAGAAGGTGTGGAAGCAGACGGAAAATTTATTCCCGGCCTGGGTAGTCCCCACGTTCCCGAGGCAGTTTCAGTCTGGACCATCAGTCTCGATAGTAATAAAGTCATCTCAAAGGAAAAAACAGGCTACCGGATGGGTGCAATGGTAGAGGGTGTGGAAGTCGAAGGAGGTTCAAGTCCCAATTCAGTTGCTGCCGGTGATAAGATATATGTGAGTAATGCCACGAACGATAATATTTCTGTTCTCGATCCTGTTACAGGCATGGTTACAGACACGGTCAGGCTTACCATTGATCCCCGCATCGACAGCTACAGGGGAATGATACCATTCGGGATTGAACTGAGCCATGACGGATCACGATTATTTATTGCCCTGAGCGGAATTAATGCTGTGGGTGTTATAGATACCAGAACAATGAATATTCTTGGATATATACCCACAGGATGGTTCCCGACCAAACTACAGGTCTCTCCTGACGACAGGTACCTCTATGTGGTTTCAGCAAGAGGACTTGGATCTGGTCCGAATGGCGGGAAAGATTTTGTCCTGACAAAAAACGGAACTTATGTCGGTGATATAATGCTGGGAACTTTCGAAAAGATCAGTCTGGAAAATATTGATCTTACGGCAGCCACAAAAGCGGTAATTGACAATACTTTCAGGGAGGTTATTGTCAGGGATGACAAAAAGAACCCTCTTCCTCCGGCTCCAGGAATAAGGAAGAGCCCGGTAAAACATATTGTATACATTACAAAGGAGAACCGTACCTTCGATGAGGTTTATGGCGAACTGCAGGGCGCCAGAGCAGATTCCTCCCTGGCAAGATTTGGCAGAAATGCAACTGTGGTAAGCAAGGATAAGACCAGGCAGGTGATGAATGTCAATGTGATGCCAAACCATCAGAAAATTGCTGAGGAATTTGCCGTGAGCGATAATTTCTATTGTGATTCGGATGCTTCGGTCCATGGTCACCGCTGGATGGTCGGAACCTATCCGAATGAGTGGGTTGAGATTAACAGCTCAATGAGCATCACACGGAATCTCGTAAGCACAGCCCCGGGCAGGAAGTTTGTGTCAGGTTCTTCGGGAGCTGTTTATCCCGAAGATTATAACGAAGCAGGTGGTATGTGGGAACATCTGTCTAGACATGGAATAAGCTTCTTCAACTTCGGACTTGGATTTGAGTTTTCAGGTTCAACGGAAGAACAATGGCATAAGTTTACAGGTATCAAGCTGGGTGTAATGTTCCCTATGCCAAAACCATTGTATGACAGGACTTCAAGGAAATTTGCCACATATAATACAAGTGTTCCCGATCAGTTCCGGATCGATATGTTTGAAGAAGAGCTTCAGGAAAAGTGGTTATCAGGAAAAGAGGAATTCCCGTCAGTTATAACAATGATGATCCCCAATGATCATGGATCATCTGAAAGAATTGAGGATGGTTATCCATATAAAGAGTCCTATATGGCCGACAATGATCTTGCTGTCGGAAGGGTGATTGAAACCCTCAGCCATTCAAAATGGTGGCCTGAGATGCTGATAATCATCACTGAGGATGATGCCCAGGACGGAAGGGATAATGTGGATGCACACAGGTCACTTCTTATGATGATAAGTCCCTGGATTAAAAGAGGATATGTTTCGCATACCCACGCCAATTTTGGAGCTATACTTAAAACCGTTTATAACATTTGCGATCTTAGACCTCTTAACCAGTTTGATGCCACGGCCACCCTGCTGCAGGATTTCTTTACTGATGAACCTGATTTTACTCCATATAAGGCCGTAATGGCGGATAAGAGGATATTTGATCCTCAGAAAGCACTTGATCCCTATGATAAGGAGTTCAGGTGGGAATCTTTGTCTGAATCACCCGAGATCGACAGTGAAGATGATTTCCGGTCTAGCCACAAGGCTCAATCAGGAGGGAATTAATTTTAAGAATCTTTAATTAGATTTGTCACGGGAACAGATTCCAGGTTTCAGATTCATGGTTACAGGTTTCAAAAAAACCCAGCAACCAGCAACCAGCAACCAGCAACCAGAAATGTCTAATCTATAATTGTAAAGAACATGGAAATTTTTAAGCCATTGGACCTTAATGAAGTGAGCAAAGTACCCGGAATTGAGAAAACTGAAAAGGTGAGGTGTCTGATAATCGGATCCGGTCCTGCCGGATATACAGCAGCCATTTATGCTGCCCGTGCAAACCTGAAGCCGGTGCTCTATACAGGTATGCAGATGGGTGGGCAGCTTACCACAACTACTGAAGTAGAAAATTTTCCTGGTTATCCGGACGGTATTACCGGACCTGAAATGATGGAACAATTCAAAAAACAGGCTGAAAGATTCGGGACGGATGTACGGTTTGGTGTGGCTGCAGATGCTGATTTCTCGGGAAAGCCTCTCATTGTGACCTTTGATGACAATACCCGGATAAGCGCTGATGCTGTTATCATCGCAACAGGCGCCACTGCAAGATACCTGGGTATTGAAGCCGAAACGAAATATGCAGGGATGGGTGTCTCAGCATGTGCAACATGCGACGGATTTTTCTACAGGCAGAAGGATGTAGCGGTCGTAGGCGGAGGCGATACTGCAGCCGAAGAGGCAACCTACCTGGCAGGCTTATGCAACAAGGTCTATATGATCGTAAGAAGAAATGTATTGCGTGCTTCAAAAGCAATGCAGGACAGGGTGATGAAAACCCCTAATATTGAAGTTCTGTGGGAACATCAGGCGACAGATCTCTTTGGCGATAATGGAGTTGAAGGAGCTGTACTTGTAAAAAAGAAAGGCACTCCGGAAGAGGAGATAGTTAAAATTAAAATAGACGGATTTTTTCTCGCAATAGGCCATACCCCGAATTCAGATGTTTTTAAGAAATATATCGAGACCGATCCGGCAGGGTATATCAAAACAATACCGGGTACTTCAAAAACAAATGTCGAAGGTGTATTTGCAGCGGGTGATGTGCAGGATCCTCACTATCGTCAGGCAGTAACTGCTGCAGGATCAGGTTGTATGGCGGCAATCGACGCGGAACGCTACCTGGCCGGGTAAAAACTCCCTCTGTGTCTGTGATCACAGTAGATATAAAAATCAAAGAGGTACTCAGAGCATAACTGCAAACGTAAGGAGTTTTGGGGATAAAAGTTTCCCCTCCTTGAAAAAGGAGGGTGAGCTTATTTGTTTATATACCAGATAATTACAATAAATTTCGTTATTATAATGTTCCCTAAACTGACGGCTATGGATCATAGAGAAGATTGTATTATTAATTGATCTTCAGGACAGGATTTCATATATATCTTCAACACATGCATAAATCAGGGTAGCTATACCCTTATAGCAGAGAGTATGGGCATTCGCCTGGATCTTCTCATTCCATTCCGGTACCCATGACAGAAGGTGATGATCAATGAACCGTCTTATTTCTTTTCTCATTTCCCGGCAGCTTGGCTCGTCATCGAGCTGCATATATCTATCTGTAAGACGGGTGAGGAAAAGGAGCTCTATTCCGAGATGATCAGCTGGTATATCTGGTTTTATTTCCGGCTGCCACCCGTATGACCTGTAGAACTCCTCAGTGCTTTCATGGAGAACAGCATTATGGCTTTTGTAATGTGATTCCCGGGCAGGTGCAAGACCGGATCCGTTTATGTCAACCAGTCTCAGATAATCCTCATTAAGCATTCTTATGCAGAGATTCTTATCCTCACATGATTGTCTGAGAACGGATGCAGCATAAATAAATCTTAAATTTGAGCTTTTTACAGGGAGCTTTTTCAATGATCCGCTTGTCCAGAAATCGACTACACATTCCTCTGTAGGTGAATTCATTATCATACTGCCTGAAAAATACAGCAGCATATTATATGCTTTAATAAGATTAACCTTGTCTTTATCCATAATCGTTAAACAGGATTGTATTTAAAAAATCTGGTCATAGGGACCAGATTCATTTCAGACTATATAACGATCGGGAAGAAGTTTTGTTCGAAGAGTTGATAGTACTCATCCCGCTTTCAAAAAATTTTGGAGTTGCCGGGAAGCGGGATGAATATGCAAAATTTATTTTGAAAAATCCGCCATTACTTTCGGATAAACGTTATTATCGACTTTTCTTTTAAGTTCCCTGAATGCATTCACAGTATATTCAACATCCTCGAGTGTATGATGTGCGGTAGGAATAAGCCGGAGCATGACTACATCTTTCGGGACAACCGGGTAGATTACAACCGAACAGAAGATATTGAAGTTTTCACGAAGGTCGTAGATAAGCTGGGTTGTCTGTTCAAGTGATCCCTTCATGAATACCGGGGTGACGGGTGATTCGGTCCTTCCAAGATCGAGTCCGGCTTCCCTTAATCCTTTCTGAAGCGCATTTACTATAGTCCAGAGCTTTTCCCTGTATTCCGGATGGGCTTTTATAAGCTCCAGTCTTTTTATAGCGCCGAGAGTCATTGCCATTGGAAGGGCTTTTGCATAGATCTGGGATCTCAGATTGAAGCGCAGATAGGTAACAATATCCTTATCGCCTGCAAGAAATCCGCCGATACCTGCCATGGATTTGGCAAAAGTGGCAAAGTAAATATCAATCTTGTCCTGCACTCCAAAATGTTCGCCTGTCCCGGCTCCGGTAGATCCCATAGTTCCGAATCCGTGTGCATCATCAACAAGGAAACGGAAATTATATTTCTTTTTAAGTTCTGCTATCTTATCCAGCTTTCCGAGATCACCGGCCATCCCAAATACACCTTCGGTTATGACAAGTATCCCACCACCGGATTCTTCGGTAAGCTTTGTAGCCCTCTGAAGCTGCTTTTCACAACTCTCAATATCGTTATGGGCATATACAAACCGCTTTCCGAAATGGAGTCTCAGACCATCCATAATGCATGCATGCGATTCGGAATCGTAAACTATTACATCATGCCTGTCTACAAGAGCATCGATCATTGAGACCATTCCCTGGTAACCATAGTTCAGAAGATATGCTGATTCCTTACCGACAAATTCAGCAGCCATCTTTTCGAATTTCTCATGATTTGACGTATGTCCCGACATCATGCGGGCTCCCATCGGATAACCGAGTCCGTATTGCCCGGCATACTCCGCATCTGCCTTCCTTACTTCGGGATTGTTTGCAAGACCCAGGTAATTGTTAAGGCTCCAGGTAAGTACCTTTTTCCCTCTGAACATCATTCTGGGAGCTATCTCTCCCTCCAGTTTCGGGAACATGAAATAGCCATCGCCTACCTCCGAGTATTGCCCCAGTGCACCTCTGTTTGATCTGATTTTTTCAAAAATATCCATGATTTACGGTTTATTAAAACTGCCACAAAAGTATAGATAAGTGCTAATACCTTCATACCTATTTATACCTAATTTATTAACTCTGTCTGCCGAAAGAATAAAAATATAAAAATTGCGTTTATATATCTTAACTCGAAAAATTATTGTAATTTTGCGCAACATTTTTTTTATGAGGTCCGGAAGCTATATATTCCTTATTTCTTTACTCTTGCTCAGTTCCTGCGGTGAGTATGAAAAGCTCCTGAAGAGTACTGATTATGATCTCAAGAAGGCAAAAGCCAGGGAATATTATGATAATGGTCAGTTTGTAAGGGCTACGGAATTATTTGGACAGATACTTCCGAGGTTCAGGGCTACTGAAGAGGCGGAGGATCTTAACTGGTTGAATGCCATGAGTTTCTATAAGATGAAGGATTATTTTTCTGCATCTACATATTTCAAGGGGTATATGGATCAGTATGCATATGGCAAATATGCAGAGGAAGCTGCCTTTATGGCTGCCATGTGTGACTATAATCTGTCCCCGAGGGCAGAGCTCGACCAGGAGAGTACAAGGGCAGCAATAGAAGGGTTTAATTATTTCATGAATAAATACCCCTCAAGTTCACGGACTGAGGAATGCAAAAATCTGATCAGGGAACTTCAGGAGAGACTTGTTGAAAAATCATACCTGAGTGCAAGGCTTTACTATGACATGAAGCAGTATAAGGCTGCCATTGTAGCTCTGAATAACAGCCTGAAGGAATATGCCGACACAAAATATCGCGAAGAGATGATGTTCCTTAAGCTCAACTCCCTTTATCTCTATGCCGAAAATAGTATGCCCGATAAACAGAAGGTAAGATACCAGGACACTCTTGATGATTATTATTCTTTTATGGAGGAATTCCCGGAAAGCAAATATGCCAGGGATGTGAAGAGAATATTTCAGGCGACAGGGAAATTCCTGAAAATAGATATAACTAATATTGAAGCAAATAAAGAATAGCATATGGATTACAGAAAATCACCGGCTCCGTCAACAACAATTACCAGGAATCTTGATACAATTACAAAAGATACGGGTAATATTTATGAAACAGTGATCATTGTGTCCCGCAGGGCAAACCAGATTGCTGTTGAGATGAAGCAGGAACTCAACAAGAAGCTTGAGGAATTCGCATCTTACAGCGATAATCTTGAAGAAGTATTTGAGAACCGCGAGCAGATAGAGATATCGAAGTTCTATGAAAAGCTTCCGAAGCCGACTCTTATTGCACTTCAGGAGCTTGAAGACAGCAGGATATTCTACAGAAATCCCGAAAGCACAGCCAAACCAAAATAAATCTCTGCCTTAAGATGCTTAAGGGCAAAAAGATACTTATCGGGGTAACCGGAGGTATTGCAGCTTACAAAACTGCAACTATCATCCGGTTGCTTGTTAAAGAAGGTGCAGAGGTAAGGGTGATCATGACAGATCATGCCCGGGATTTCATCACACCGCTTACATTTGCCACCCTTTCAAAAAATCCGGTTATCACCAGGTCACATGACCCGGAAACCGGAACATGGAACAGTCATGTGGATATGGGTATATGGGCAGACCTTTTTCTTATTGCTCCTGCTACTGCAAACACTATAGCAAAAATGGCAGGGGGTATTGCGGATAATATCCTGCTTACAACATACCTGTCGGCCCGCTGCCCCGTTTTCATTGCTCCGTCGATGGATTCGGATATGCTTAAACACCCCTCAGTCATAATTAATGTTGAAACACTGAAAGCATTCGGAAATATTATTCTGGAACCTGCTACAGGTGAGCTTGCAAGCGGACTGACAGGAAAAGGGAGAATGCCTGAACCTGAATATATTGTCGAGGAAATAAGAAGTTTCTTTACTAAAAAAAAAACTACAGTCCCCTCTCGGGGAAAAAGATCCTGATTAACGCAGGACCTACCCGTGAACCAATTGATCCTGTAAGGTATATAAGCAATCATTCATCAGGTAAAATGGGAATTGCACTGGCTGATGCTGCAGCCGGCTATGGTGGAGAGGTTACACTTGTACTTGGTCCCTCAGACATTCAGCCCCAGAACAACTCGGTTAAAGTAGTCCATGTTACAACCTCGGAAGATATGGCAAAAGAATGTATCTCCGGGTTCCCTCTCTGCGATATTGCTATATTGTCGGCCGCTGTGGCGGATTTTACCCCCGTAAGGACCGAAGACAGGAAGATCAGCAAAAGCAGGGGAAAACTGGTTATCGAACTGAAACCCACAACCGACATAGCAGAGACTCTCGGGAGGGTGAAAAAAAGCTCTCAGATCCTTGCCGGCTTTGCTCTCGAGACGGATAACGAACTTGAAAATGCTGAAAAAAAGCTTAAAAGAAAAAACCTCGATCTTATAGTCCTGAATTCATTGAAAGAAAAGGGTGCCGGTTTCGGTTATGATACCAATAAGATCACAATTATTGACAAGTACAATAATATTAATAAATTTGAGTTGAAATCAAAAAGTGAAGCAGCGAGGGATATTCTTGATAAAATTATAACAATGATCAGATAATGTTGCAATTTACCAGGTCTGCCAGGTGTTTTTTTACGGTTTTGCTCTTATTTGCTCCGGGATTCATTTTTTCCCAGGAACTGAACTGTAATGTTCAGGTCTCCGCACAGAAGATACAGGGATCTAACCGCCAGGTTTTCGAGAACATGCAGAGGGATATTTATGAATTCATGAACAATACTGTCTGGACAAACCATGTTTACAGCTATGCCGAACGGATCGACTGTAACTTGCTGATAACCATTAATGAACAGATCTCGGCCGATGAATTTAACGGGACAATACAGGTTCAGCTGAGAAGACCGGTTTTCAATACTACATATAATTCCACCATGCTGAATTTCATGGATAATAGCTTCAGGTTCAGATATGTGGAATTCCAGCCTCTCGAATTTGATCCGAATACCCACAGATCAAGCCTTGTTTCAGTGCTGGCATATTATGCTTATATTATCCTGGGTTTTGATTATGATACATTTTCACCAATGGGAGGAACTGAATTTTTCCGCATGGCAGAAAAAATTGTTACAAATGCCCAGAATGCTCCCGAACAAGGCTGGAAACCCTATGACGGTTCACGAAACCGGAACAGATACTGGCTGGTCAAGAACCTCCTGGACGATCAGTATACCGGTGTGCGCCGCTTCCTTTATGATTATAATATAAACGGCCTTGACAGGCTGGAGTCAAGAGCTTCCGAAGCCCGGGTAAGCATTGTGGAAAGCCTCAGGATGATCCAGGAAGTCTACAGGAACAAACCTGATCCTTTCATGTACCTTGTCCAGGTGATAGTCGATGCAAAATCCGAAGAACTTGTGAATATCTTTTCGGAATCCTTTCCCGAGGAAAGAAGCCGTGTTGTGCAGATCATGACAGAAATCGATCCGGCCAACAAATCAAAATATGAAAAGATAACTGCTTCCAATTAACCAGATCCGGTTATGCTCATAAAGCTTTATGTTCACAATTATGCACTCATCAGGGATCTTGACATTGATTTCGATGACGGGCTTACAATCATCACCGGTGAAACGGGTTCAGGTAAAACAATACTTCTCGGGGCGCTTTCCCTCATACTCGGATCAAGAGCCGATACTTCGGTTCTACTTGAAAAATCAGAGAAATGTGTTGTGGAGGGGACATTCAGAATTGAGAATTACGATCTGGAAGAGTTTTTTTCAAATAATGAGCTTGACTATGAGCCTGTAGCTATAATACGACGGGAAATAAACCCCGCCGGCAAATCCAGGGCATTCATAAACGATACACCTGTTACAGTTAATATCCTTAAGGAAATGGGTGACAGGCTGATAGATATCCATTCCCAGCACCAGACTCTGATGCTGAACAACAATTCATTTCAGCTGGATGTTATTGATTCATTTGCAGGTACAGGAAAACTATTATCTGAATACAAGGAAAAATTCAGGCAATACCGTCAGCTCAGAAAGGAATATGATGAGGTAAGGGAAAATGCGGAAAAGAACAAGGCCGATCTTGAATACTACCGTTTTCAGTTAAATCAGCTGGATGCAGCACGGCTCAACGAAGGGGAGCAGGATGATCTGGAAAAGGAGCAGGAGCTGCTCTCCCATGCCGAAGAAATTAAAAACGGGATGACCGGCTTGTCAGAGCTTTTCTCATCTGATACCGGGTCAATACTCATGTACCTTAACGAGGCAAGGACTATTCTTAACAGGATAAAGGAATATTTTCCCGGAGGAAAAGAATTGCTTGAAAGGTCAGAATCTTCATATATTGAGCTGAACGACCTGGCTTCGGAAATTGAAAAGCTTGAGGGATCAATTAATGCCGATCCTCAACGCCTGTCCCAGGTCAACACCAGGCTTGATACAATTTATTCGCTGGTTCAGAAGCATCGTGTCATGGATCTCGGGGAGCTGATAAATAAAAGGGAGGAGATCAGGCAGCTTGTAAAAAATATTGAAACAGGCGACGAAAGACTGGCAGGCCTGGAATCCCGGCTTAAAACCGAGACGGGCTTTCTCAGGAAAATGGCTCAAACAATTTCAGGAAAAAGAAAGAATGTCCTTAATGAAGCTGAGAAGAATATTTCAGCGATTCTCAGACAGCTGGGAATGCCGAATGCAAAGTTTAGCATTTCATTCTCGGAGTTTGATGAACTCACTCAGTCAGGTATTGATCATGCCGATTTCCTTTTTTCCGCAAATAAGCAGATCGAACCCGAAAACCTGGCAAAAACTGCTTCCGGCGGTGAACTTTCAAGGGTTATGCTGAGCCTTAAATCACTTCTATCTAAAAATACAAATCTGCCCACAATAATCTTTGATGAGATCGATTCAGGGGTGTCAGGTGAAGTGGCAGATAAGGTCGGACAGATACTTGCCGGTATGGGAAAATATATGCAGGTAATAAACATTACACACCTTCCACAGGTGGCATCAAGAGGCTCAAGACATTTTCATGTTTATAAAGATGACAGTGGTGATTCAACAATTACCCGGGTTAAATTGTTATCTGCCGATGAAAGGGTAATGGAAGTTGCCAGATTACTTAGCGGCAGCGAAGTGACGGCAACAGCTGTAAAAAATGCAAAGGAACTGCTTGAGGCAGCAAGCGGCAACCGGTAAACGGCAAGCGGCAACCGGCAACCGGCAACCGGCAACAAGCAACAAGCAACAAGCAACAAGCAACTTGATTTAATTATGGAAGGATCATTATTAAAAGGCAAAACGGGCATCATTTTCGGTGCACTAAATGACAAATCAATCGCCTGGCAGGTAGCTCTCAAAACCTGGCAGCAGGGAGCAAGACTGGTACTTACCAATTCACCTGTTGCAGTCAGGATGGGAAGTATAAATGAACTGGCAGAAATAACCAGCAGTAAGGTCATTACCGCTGATGCCACAAAAATGGAAGATATTGATAAGCTTATTTCCGGGAGCATGGGTATTTTCGGGGGACAGTTCGATTTTATTCTTCACTCCATAGGAATGTCACCCAACGTAAGGAAAGATATCCCATATGAGCAGATCAACTACGAAAACATGCTTAAAACCTTTGATATTTCGGCGCTCAGCTTCCACAGAATACTTCAGACTGCATACAAGCTTGATGCGATAAGGGAGTGGGGATCGGTAGTTGCTTTATCTTATGTTGCTGCACAGAGAACACTGACAGGATACAACGATATGGGCGATGCAAAAGCCCTGCTGGAGTCGATTGCCAGAAGTTTCGGGTATATATATGGCCGTGACAGGAAAGTAAGGGTAAATACAATTTCACAATCGCCAACCCTTACGACTGCAGGAAGCGGTATCCATGGTTTTGATTCTCTTGTCGATTTCTCCGAAAGAATGTCTCCCCTTGGAAATGCCACTGCAGAAGAATGTGCAGATTATTGTGTTGCGCTTTTCTCGGATCTGACCAGGAAAGTAACAATGCAAAATCTTTACCACGACGGAGGGTTCTCAAGTATGGGGATGAGCCTCAGAGCAATTGAACAGTATAAGAAGAGCTTTGAGGAGTGCCAGTAAAAGAGTACCTAGAACAAATAATTCAGCCCTATCGAGAATCCTATATTCCCATCCTGTTTGCTGAAGGACTTCCCAACATCAACTGCAATTACGAAATTCTGATTCATTACAGGCATTATGCTTATACCTGCACACTGATGAAGTTTTTCTTCTCCTGTATTGAAATAATCTGAGAAGTTTTCCTCATATAAACCATTAAATGTCGTCTGAAGATTCGAAGGCAGACTTATCATTTTTGTCACCTTTCCTACATCATAAAAAGCATTGAGCCCAAGATAGCAATCCTGATTAAAGAGCTTGAAATATATCGGCTTCCAGCGTAATTCAAAATTGCCATAAACAAAACCGTCACCAATTACCCTGTTCTTCAGAACACCCCGCAGTGTGCTTGATCCGCCAAGCCCTTCATTTGTTGCTCCGGTAAGCATAGAGGTGATAACCTGAGACTGGTAAAAGAAAGGCACATCGCCTGAGAGGGTGCTCTGGTATCCAAGCCTGTAAACAAAGGAAAGATCATCCTGCACAAGTGTGAAATACTGGCGGTGTGTAATATAGAATCTTGAAAATCCCCAGTCATTACCAATGAATTTCGGAGCTACCTCAATCCCTATCTCTGTCCAGAGTCCTTTCATCGGATTCGGCCTGTTATCGCGACTATCCCATGATAACCCTGCTTTCACTGTATTTACCCATCCGCCGTCAGCTTCGTTTTCCGATATGAGACCGAGTGCCTGATAGCGTTCATACAGACCTGGTTCTTCCTGTACTGATGGCAGTTTGTCATCTTTCCCCTTGTTGAGCTTATCGATATCTACTGAACTGTTAATGAAATCCTGAAAGGCAAATCCTGCATTCCATTTAAAATGTTCACCGGCCAGTTTACCTTCAAAATCATTTTTAAATCTGAACTGGTTTCTTTTAAAACGGTAGAACATCGCCGTTCTGTAATCATCCGATTCATCATCCATCCAGTATTTGTTGAAAACACTTTCATATCCGTTGAATCCGTAAAAATGATATGCCTGGTCAGGCAAATAGCTTAAATCACTTGTCAGATGAACCCCGGGTATCAGATGGAAGGATTCATACATCATCCTGTAAATGCCACTCCCTTTTGTAAACCGGGATATCTCAGTGTATGTATGATCGAGGAACTCAGGATAAACGCTGGGATCACCGTAATTGAAAAATTCCACAAGAGCTCCATACTGGAAGCCCAGATTGGAGTCATAAGTAACAGCCGGCAGTGCGCCACCGAATTTCCATCCTGTTTTTGCCTTCTTTTCCTGAGCGGATGATGAAACGGCAAATAACGAAATCAGCAGAACCGAAAAATATTTCTTCATAAACCATGGTTTTAGTAATCACCGATAAAGATAAAGAAAACTTGAAATGTTGAACTTCTTTTATAATATTTGCTAACTTGGGCAGAAAGTTAAGGGTTCAGAGTTCAGGTTTGCAGGGTAATAATACACAACACTCCAAACTCCAAACTCCAAACTCCAAACTCCAAACTCCAAACTCTTAACTCTTGCGGGATATCTCAAATTTTTAATTACTACTATGGGTCTCCTTCTTAAGAATATTAAGTGCCTTGTTCAGGCCGAAGATAAGCCGGTGCGAAAAGTCTGCGGGAAGGAGATGGCTGAGCTTGGCATTATTAATGATGCATTTCTTTTTATCCAGGATGATAAGATAAGTGATTTCGGATCGATGAACGAGTATCCTGCAGCATACCAGATATCCGAAAATAATTTTGATATTATCGATGCTGCCGGGAAAATTGTCTTTCCGTCTTTTTGCGATCCTCATACTCATCTTGTCTATTCCGGCAGCAGGGAGCAGGAATTTACGGATAAGATAAAAGGATTGTCATACGAAGAGATAGCTGCCAGGGGAGGAGGCATACTGAATTCTGCAGCAAGGCTCCGTGAAACATCTGAAGATGACCTGTATGAACAGTCTATGCTCAGGATAAGGGAGATAATCAGCCAGGGAACCGGGGCTGTAGAAATAAAAAGCGGATACGGGCTGTCGACTGAAGCCGAACTGAAGATGCTGCGTGTTATAAGGAGAATACGTGAAACATCGCCTGTTGAGGTCAGGGCAACTTTCCTGGGAGCTCATGCCATCCCGGAAGAGTACAGGCAATACAGGCACAAATACATAGATTTGATTATAAATGAGATGATCCCGGTGGTTGCTTCGGAGAAACTGGCTGATTTCATTGATGTATTTTGTGATAAAGGATTTTTTACGACAGTTGAAACAGAAAAGATACTGACTGCGGGATTAAGATATGGTTTGAGGCCGAAGATCCATGCGAATGAACTGGATTTCTCGGGAGGTGTTCAGACCGGTGTAAAGTACTATGCATTGTCAGTAGATCATCTTGAGAGGAGCGGAGAAGAAGAGATTCTATCCCTGGCCGGAACTGAAACAATGCCGACACTTCTTCCCGGATCCGCACTTTTTCTGGGATTGCCTGATCCTCCTGCAAGAAAAATGATCGATGCCGGCCTCCCTGTGGCCCTGGCATCTGATTATAATCCAGGATCATCCCCTTCGGGAAACATGAAACTGGTTATGTCGCTGGGATGTATAAGGCTCAGAATGCTTCCCGAAGAAGTAATAAATGCGGTTACAATAAATTCGGCTTATGCAATGGGATTGTCGGAGACACATGGTTCAATTGCAAGAGGGAAAATAGCTAATGTGTTTATTACAAAAGAGATTCCGTCGTACGGATTTATGCCCTATGCGTACGGGAGTAACCTGGTGGAGACGATTATACTGAAAGGTAAAATTGTTACACCCCCCAGCCCCCCTGGAAGGAGGGTAAATCCTGCGTTTTGATGTAGAATTATCTCAGTTGCAGGATATCAGCCCCCTTCCAGGGGGCAGTCACGCGACAGCGGGACGGGGGTTTGTACAATTTGCAGACTGCCCTTTCAGTGGAGAGTCCCGTGACAGCGAAACAGGGGTTTGTACAATCTGCAGAATGCCCTTCCAGGGTGCAGTGCCATGACAGCGAAACTGGGGGTGACGATTAACAGAAATTTAACAAAGAATTACTATTTTATGAATAAACAGATTCTTGAATGTGTTCCCAATTTCAGCGAGGGCCGCGATATGGGCCTGATAAAGCAGATAACAGACGAAATTGAATCTGTTGAGGGGGTGAAACTTCTGGACGTTGATCCAGGCCGGGATACTAACCGGACTGTGGTAACCTTTGTCGGAGAACCTGAGGCAGTTGCAGAGGCTGCTTTCCTTGCAGTAAGAAAGGCATCGGAAGTGATTGATATGTCTGAACATAAAGGCGAGCATCCAAGGATGGGAGCAACAGATGTTTGTCCCTTTGTCCCTGTGTCAGGCATCACAATGGAAGAAACTGTTCTTATTGCCCGGGAAGTGGCCCAACGGATAGGAAATGAGCTTGGTATCCCCGTATTTTGTTATGAGAATGCGGCTTTTAAGGAAGAACGAAGGAACCTTGCAGCTTGCAGGGCAGGGGAATATGAAGGTCTTGAAAAGAAGCTTGCCGGTCCGGAATGGAAACCGGATTTTGGCCCTGCTGTTTTTAATAAGAAATCAGGAGCAACAGCTGTCGGGGCAAGGGATTTCCTTGTAGCATTCAATGTGAATTTAAATACCACATCAACAAGACGCGCCAACGCAATTGCTTTTGATGTAAGGGAAAAAGGACGTGATATAATAAAGGAGGATGGTGAAAAGATAAATATTCCGGGTACGCTCAAGAGCGTAAAAGCGATCGGATGGTATATTGAGGAATACGGAATAGCACAGATCTCAATGAACCTGACAAATATCTCGGTAACACCGGTTCATATTGCTTTTGATGAGGTCTGCAGGAAGGCGGAAGCAAGGGGAATAAGGGTAACAGGATCGGAGCTTGTCGGACTGATTCCATTGAAATCACTTCTTGATGCCGGGAAATATTTCCTCGGAAAGCAACAACGGTCATCCGGAGTACCCGATGAAGAACTGATAAAAATTGCAGTTAAATCTATGGGATTAAGTGAATTACATCATTTCAGGCCTGAAGAAAAAATAATTGAATATGTAATGGGTGACAAAACAGAA